>NZ_JBHVWZ010000026.1:0-123591 GCF_042881985.1 Streptomyces sp. NPDC058246
GTGGAGAGCGGCTCGAAGATCGAGGTCCACACCGAGTTGTAGTTCACGGAGGAGGCCATGACGGCCACCAGCGCCTCGCCCGGGCCGAGCTCGGGGACCGGGACTTCCATGAGGTGAAGGGACTTGCGTGGGTCCTTCACCCCCGAGTCCAGTCCGTCGAACATTCCGATGTCGGCCTTGCGGACGGCGATGCCTCGATAGCTGTCCGGGAGTGGCAGCGTCGCGTAGTCGTCGGACGTCGCCTCGGTGGAGACGATGGCATCGACTATTTCCTTCACGTGGTTTCCTCCGGGGGGGCGAGTGCGAGGTGGGGCAGTGCACGCCCTTCTCGCCAGAGATTAGGCGGGCTCCTTTCTCACGGAAATCCCCTACCGCCGACGACCGGTTCACCTCCCCCCTACCGGCCCGCTCGGCGAAAGTAGGGGATTGCTGCTGTCGCGCCGTCCGGGCATCATGTGCAAACGCGGGGCTTCGCCCGTTTCATTGTGAAGAACGATTTGGAGTAGGCGGCGTGGTGGGTAACCCCGTTAAAGAAACCGCTTGGGTGCGCAGGTTTCACCCTTCACCTGAGGCGCGATACCAGCTGCTCTGTTTCCCGCATTCGGGCGGATCCGCCAGCTTCTTCTTTCCGTTCTCGCAGAGACTGGCCCCTGAAATCGACGTGTGGTCGATGCAGTACCCAGGGCGCCAGGACCGCAGGTCCGAAGCCAATATTCCGCACATTCATGAGCTGGCCGACCGCGTTGTCGAGGCGGTGGGCCCGCGACTCGGCGGGCGCTACGCCCTGTTCGGGCACAGCATGGGCGCAACGCTCGCTTACGAGGTCGCGCTGAGGTTGCAGTCGAGCGGAAAACATCCCGAAGCCCTCTTCGTCTCGGGGCGACCTGCCCCCCACCGTAACGTCGACAAGGGACTGCACCGGCTCTCGGACGAGGAGATAGCGGATGACATCCGCGCGCTCGACGGCACCGGCTCGGAGATGTTCGGCGACGCGGACGTACTCAAGATGTTCCTCCCCGCGATTCGCAGCGATTATCACGCTGCGGAGACGTATGAATACGCACCCGGCCCCGTTCTGAAATGCCCCATCCGCGGCTTCACGGGATTCTCGGATCCACGGGTGGAAGTCAGTGAACTGCACCATTGGGGCGATCATACGGAGGGATCCTTCAGGCTGGATGTCTTCTCGGGAGGTCACTTCTATCTCGTTGACGGCCAGGAAGACATCGCCAGTGAAATCGAGCGCACCCTGTGTGGTGCCGGACACCGGTAAGGAAATGTGGGATTGTGTACGGACAGGGCAACCGCAGTGCGTGTCGGGATATTGGGCACGGGTTCGTTCCTGCCGAAGCGTACGGTCGGGAACCAGGAATTGGCGGCCGCGACCGGTGTCACCCCGGAGTGGATCGAACGTAAGACGGGCATTCTTGAGCGCCGCTACGCGGAGAGTGAGCAGGCGGCGTCGGATCTGGCCGCGGAAGCCGGCCGCCGAGCCCTGGAGAACGCGGGGGTCCGTCCCGCCGAACTGACCTGGATCATTGTCGCCACTTCCACACCCGACCAGCCCCAACCCCCTACTGCCGCTGTCGTTCAGCGTCTGCTCGGCGCCGACCGTGCCGCCGCCTTCGACGTGAACGCCGTGTGCGCGGGATTCGTCGTCGCACTGCGGGCGGGGGTCTGCATGGCACTGGAGGACGGGCGGCCCGGTGGCCGCACGCTGGTGATCGGCAGCGACGTGTATTCGCGCGTCGTCGACCCGTCGGATCGCCGAACCGCTCCGCTCTTCGGCGACGGAGCAGGAGCGGTGGTACTCGGGCCGGTCGCCGAGGCGGGCGGATTCCTCGGTGGAAGCGTGGCGACGGACAGCCGACTGCTCGACCTCATCGGCATCGAGGCGGGCGGGAGCCGGCAACCGTCCTCCTCCGACACCCTCGCCCGCGGCGGCCACTATTTCCGCATGCGTGGGCGTGAGGTCCGTGACTACGTGACACGGGAACTCCCGCGTGCCGTCCACGACTTGCTGACGGACCTGTCCGTCCCACCGGAAGAGATCCGCCACTTCATCCCGCATCAGGCCAATGGAGCGATGCTTACGGACCTCTGGGGCCACTTGGGTCTGCCCAATGCGCACCTGCACATGCCGGTCGCCCGACACGGCAACACCGGGGCGGCTTCCATTCCCCTCGCTCTGGACCACGCGCACCGCTCGGGCCGGCTGGAGGCCGGAGAGCTGGTCATGCTCGCAGGGTTCGGTGGCGGAATGACCATGGGAACTTCCTTGATTTCCTGGGGCGATCGCTAGTTCGCGCCAGGACGACAACGACGTAAGGACCGACGTGGATACGTTGAAGACACCCGCCCCCTTGCCCGCCGAGCCTCCGCCGGGCTGTCCCTTTTCCCCGCCGCAGGAGTACACGCACCTACGTATTGAACAGCCGGTCAGCCGTGTCTCCATGCCCGACGGGAGCTTGGCTTGGCTGCTGACGCGCTATGCGGATATTCGCAGCGCCCTTTCGGATCCCCGGTTCAGTTCCGACGTAAACGCGCCGGGATTTCCCCGAAGCGGAATGGTGACCGCGGGCGAAGGCAGCAGTCTCATCCGCACCGACCCTCCTGAGCACGGTCGCCGCCGCAGAATGCTGACGCGCCCCTTCACCGTGAAGAGCGTGTCCGCGCTGCGCCCTCGCATCCAGCAGATCACCGACCAACTGTGCGATGAGATGGAGGAGCAGAAACGCAAGGACGGACCCGACGGTTCCGTGGACCTGGTGAGGTCCCTGGCACTCCCGCTTCCGTCACTTGTCATCAGCCTGCTGCTCGGTGTGCCGTATGACGACCGGGACCTCTTCCAGTCGATCACCGCCACCGTGCTCTCCCGGGTGAACACGGAAGACGAGCGCACCACGGCCCGTAAGGAACTGCGCGCCTACCTGGGCCACCTTGTCGCCGGCAAGGAGGGGGATCCGGGCGACGACATCCTCAGTGAGCTGGTCCACGAGCGGATGGGCGAAGGCCAGTTGACCCGGGAAGAGGTGACGGGGACGGCCACGCTGCTGTTGATCGCCGGGCACGAGACCACCGCGAACATGATCGGGCTCGGCGCGCTGACGCTGCTCCGCAATCCGCGGGCAGCCGACGAGCTGCGCGCGGACCCTTCCTTGATGCCGGGAGCCGTCGAGGAACTGCTGCGTTTCCACAGCATCACGCGGAGCGGGCCGCGGCGGGCCGCGATCGCGGATGTCGAAGTGGGCGGCCAACTCATCAAGGCCGGCGAGGGAATCGTGTGTGCCGTCGCCTCCGCCAATCGAGACCCCGAGCAATTCCCTGACGCCGACACGTTCGATATCGGGCGTCGGAACGCCCAGCACCACATCGCCTTCGGGTACGGCGTGCATCAGTGCCTCGGTCAATCCTTGGCACGTGCTGAGCTGGAGATTTCTCTGAACACACTGCTGGCCCGCTTTCCAGAACTGCGTCTGGCAGTGGACTTCGAGGAAGTTCCGTTCCGTAGCGACATGTTGGTCTACGGCTGCCATGCACTTCCGGTCACCTGGTGACTGATCAGCAACCACCGCCCCGGCACCTGAAGAGGAGAACCATGAAAATATCCATCGACGCGGACAAATGCTGCGGCGCAGGACAGTGCGTATTGGTCGCGCCGGAGACTTTCGACCAGGACGACGACGGGATCGTGATCCTTCTGGACCCCGCGCCCTCCGACGAATTGCGTGAGGCGGTCGAGGACGCCATTGCCATCTGCCCAGCGGATGTGATCCACGTGGAATGACACCGAAGCGGCGGACCGGTCACTGAGATTGAACTTGATGCAACTATCTTCGAGGGAAGGGTTGATCCCATGTGCGGTATTGCCGGCTGGGTTTCGTACCGTCGGGATCTGACGCGGCACTCGCAGGTCCTCGACGCCATGACCGAGACCATGGCCTGCCGCGGTCCCGACGCACGAGGCACATGGGCGGACCGGCACGCCGCCCTCGGCCATCGGCGGCTCGCCGTCATCGACCTGCCCGGCGGCGCGCAGCCGATGAGGGTGGACACCGGAGACGGCGAAGTGGTGATGGTCTACTCAGGAGAGACCTACAACTACACCGAACTGCGCGACGAACTCCGGCGCCGCGGGCACCGTTTCACCACCGGCTCGGACACCGAGGTCGTGCTCCGCGGCTATGTGGAGTGGGGTGAGGCGATCGGTGAGCACCTGAACGGCATGTTCGCCTTCGCCGTCTGGGACTCGCGCACCGAGAAGCTCGTCATGGTCAGGGACCGGCTGGGCGTCAAGCCCTTCTACTACTACGAGACCGAGGACGGCATCCTCTTCGGCTCCGAGCCCAAGGTCATCCTGGCGAACCCGCTCTGTTCCGCCGTCGTCGGCCTGGACGGGCTGCGGGAGATGTTCTCCTTCGCCAAGACCCCGGGGCATGCGATCTGGGAGGGGATGCGCGAGCTGCGCCCCGGTCACGTGGCAGTGACCGACACCAACGGGACGCGGGAGCACCCCTATTGGCGCCTTGAGGCCGGCGACCATACGGACGACCGGCAGACCACCGTCGCGCACGTCAGGGAGCTGCTGGACGACATCATCTCCCGGCAGCTCGTCGCGGACGTACCCCGCTGCACGCTGCTCTCCGGCGGTCTCGACTCCTCCGTCATCACCGCCCTCGCGGCCCAGCAGCTCAGGGAGCAGGGGGAGACGGTCCGCAGCTTCAACGTGGACTTCCCGAACCAGGAGGAGAACTTCAAGGCGATCGACCTCGCCCCCACCCGGGACACCCCGTACGCGCACGCGGTGGCCGAGCACGTGCGGAGCGACCACCGGGACGTCGTGCTCCACGGCAGCGCGCTGGCCGACCCGGAGGTACGGCGAGCGGCCGTCGGCGCCCGGGACTTCCCCAACGGGATCGGCGACCGCGACAACTCGCTCCACCTCCTCTTCAAGGCCGTCCGTGAGCACTCGACGGTGGCGCTCTCCGGGGAGTCGGCGGACGAGTTGTTCGGGGGCTACCCGTGGTTCCACGAGGACAGGTTCCGCTACGCGGACACCTTCCCCTGGCTCGCGGGCAAGGGCTCCCTCTTCGAGGCGGGCGGCCTCCTGGACGACGACCTGTCACGCCGGCTCGACCTGGGAACCTACGTCCAGGACCACTATGTCAGCGCCCTGAAGGAGGTCCCGCTGAAGGAGAGCGAGACCGGCCTGGAGAAGCGGATGCGCCAGGTCTGCTATCTGAACGTGACGCGGAAGATGCAGCCCCTGCTCGACCGCAAGGACCGGATGAGCATGGCGGCCGGGCTCGAGGTGCGTGTCCCGTTCTGCGACCACCGTCTCGTGCAGTACGTGTTCAACACCCCGTGGTCGCTGAAGGCGTTCGACGGCAGGGAGAAGAGCCTGCTGCGCGCCGCGACGCGCGATGTGCTGCCGCCGTCCGTGGCCGACCGCAAGAAGAGCGGCTACCCCAGCACCTTCGACCCGCAGTACCTCGCGGCGATCCAGTCCCAGGTCTCCGACCTGCTCAATGGCGACCACCCGGCGCTGGCCCTGTGCAGCCGGGACCGCCTGAGCGAGGCGATGAAGGCGGACAAGGACACCATCAGCTTCCAGCAGCGGACGGTACTGGAACGCTCGCTCGACCTGGCGACGTGGCTCGATCTGAGGAACCCGACGCTGAAGCTCAACTGATCCGGCCGTCCTCGACCGCGGCATCCGACCTTCCGGGGCCTTCCGCTGCGTGAGCAGGGAAGGCCCTGACCGCATGCGCGCCGAGAGAGACGAACGAGCTGTTCAGGGCCTGCTTCCCTAGCACTCGATGATGTTCACCGCGAGGCCGCCGCGCGCCGTCTCCTTGTACTTGACGCTCATGTCGGCGCCCGTCTCCTTCATGGTCTTGATGACCTTGTCGAGGGAGACCTTGTGGGAGCCGTCGCCGCGCATGGCCATCCTGGCGGCGGTCACGGCCTTCACGGCCGCCATGCCGTTGCGCTCGATGCAGGGGATCTGGACGAGGCCGCCGACCGGGTCGCAGGTCAGGCCGAGGTTGTGTTCCATGCCGATCTCGGCGGCGTTCTCGACCTGTTCGGGGCTGCCGCCGAGGACTTCGGCCAGCGCTCCCGCCGCCATCGAGCAGGCCGAGCCGACCTCGCCCTGACAGCCGACCTCCGCGCCGGAGATGGAGGCGTTCTCCTTGAAGAGCATGCCGATGGCTCCGGCCGCGAGCAGGAAGCGTACGACGCCGTCCTCGTCCGCGCCCGGCACGAAGTTGATGTAGTAGTGCAGGACCGCGGGAATGATTCCGGCCGCGCCGTTCGTGGGGGCCGTGACCACACGGCCGCCCGCCGCGTTCTCCTCGTTCACCGCCATCGCGTAGAGCGTGATCCACTCCATCGCGTGGGCCAGCGGGTCGCCCTCGGCGCGCAGCTGGCGGGCCGAGACGGCGGCGCGGCGGCGGACCTTGAGGCCGCCCGGCAGGATGCCCTCGCGGGACATGCCGCGCGACACACACGCCTGCATGACGCGCCAGATCGCGAGGAGGCCCTCGCGGATCTCCTCCTCCGTGCGCCAGGCCCGCTCGTTCTCCAGCATCAGCGCGGAGATCGACAGGCCGGTCTCCTTGGTCAGGCGGAGCAGTTCGTCGCCCGTGCGGAAGGGGTACTTCAGGACCGTGTCGTCCAGCTTGATCCGGTCCTCGCCCACCGCGTCCTCGTCGACCACGAAGCCGCCGCCGACGGAGTAGTACGTCTTCGAGAGCAGTTCGGTGCCCTCGGCGTCGTGCGCCCACAGGGTCATGCCGTTCGCGTGGTACGGCAGTGCCTTGCGACGGTGCAGGATCAGGTCGTCGTCGAAGGCGAAGTCGATCTCGTGGTCGCCGAGCAGGCTGATGCGGCCCGAGGACTTGATCTGCTCGACGCGGTCGTCCGCGCCCTCGACGTCCACCGTCCGCGGTGAGGCGCCCTCCAGGCCGAGCAGCACCGCCTTCGGGGTGCCGTGCCCGTGCCCGGTCGCGCCCAGCGAGCCGTACAGCTCGGCCCGGACGGAGGCCACCGCGGGCAGCAGGTCCTCGTTGCGCAGGCGGCGGGCGAACATGCGTGCCGCGCGCATCGGGCCCACCGTGTGGGAGCTGGACGGGCCTATACCGATCGAGAACAGGTCGAAGACCGAGATGGCCACGGGAACTCCTAGCTGGGTTTCGCCGGACGCCGTTGTCCGACGGATGAATCCAAGGGCGCGAAGCGCTTCGAACGGGGCGGTGGTGGGTGACGGTGGTCGCGTGGGGCGGGGCACCGCGCTCACCTCCCAGTGTGCGCGGCGCCCCGGACATTCGTACGAGAGAAGATGCTCGCACGAAAGGGTTGTACGGCAAAAAACGTACGGAACTACTTCAGGCCCGGGTACAGCGGGTGCTTGTCCGCGAGAGCGGACACCCGGGCCTTCAGGGACTCCGCCGCGTACGACGGCTTCAGCGTCTCGGCGATGATGTCCGCGACCTCACGGAAGTCCTCGGCCTGGAAGCCGCGGGTGGCGAGGGCCGGCGTGCCGATGCGCAGACCCGAGGTGACCATCGGCGGGCGCGGGTCGTTCGGGATGGCGTTGCGGTTGACCGTGATGCCGACCTCGTGGAGGCGGTCCTCGGCCTGCTGCCCGTCCAGCTCGGAGTTGCGCAGGTCGACCAGGACCAGGTGCACGTCCGTGCCGCCGGACAGTACGTCCACGCCCACGGCCTTCACATCGTCTTGGACCAGGCGCTCGGCCAGGATCCGCGCGCCGTCCAGGGTGCGCTGCTGGCGCTCCTTGAACTCGTCCGAGGCGGCGACCTTGAAGGACACGGCCTTGGCGGCGATCACGTGCTCCAGCGGACCGCCCTGCTGGCCGGGGAAGACCGCGGAGTTGATCTTCTTGGCGAGGTCCTGGACGGAGAGGATCACGCCACCGCGCGGGCCGCCCAGCGTCTTGTGGGTGGTGGTCGTGACGACGTGGGCGTGCGGCACCGGGTTGGGGTGCAGGCCCGCCGCCACCAGACCGGCGAAGTGCGCCATGTCGACCATGAGGTACGCGCCGACCTCGTCCGCGATGCGGCGGAACTCGGCGAAGTCCAGCTGCCGCGGGTAGGCGGACCAGCCCGCCACGATCAGCTTCGGCCTGGACTCCTTGGCGAGACGCTCGACCTCGGCCATGTCGACCTGACCGGTCTCGTCGTCCACGTGGTACGCGACCACGTTGTAGAGCTTGCCGGAGAAGTTGATCTTCATACCGTGGGTCAGGTGCCCGCCGTGCGCGAGGTTCAGACCCATGATCGTGTCGCCCGGCTTGAGCAGCGCGAACATCGCGGCAGCGTTGGCCTGGGCGCCCGAGTGCGGCTGCACGTTCGCGTGCTCGGCGCCGAAGAGCGCCTTGACGCGGTCGATGGCGATCTGCTCGACCACGTCGACGTGCTCGCAGCCGCCGTAGTAGCGGCGGCCCGGGTAGCCCTCGGCGTACTTGTTGGTCAGGACCGAGCCCTGGGCCTCCATGACCGCGACCGGAGCGAAGTTCTCCGAGGCGATCATCTCCAGGGTGGACTGCTGGCGGTGCAGCTCGGCGTCGACGGCGGCGGCGACGTCCGGGTCCAGTTCATGAAGGGGCGTGTTCAGAAGCGACATGCGGTGACTCCTCAGCCGGCGGTGAAAGCGACGTACTCGTCGGCGGAGAGCAGGTCGGCCGGCTCCTCCGTGACGCGCACCTTGAACAGCCAGCCGCCCTCGAAGGGCGCGGAGTTGACCAGGGCCGGGTCGTCCACGACGTCCTGGTTGATCTCCACGATCTCGCCGTCGACGGGGGCGTACAGGTCGCTGACCGACTTCGTCGACTCCAGCTCGCCGCAGGACTCGCCCGCGGTCACCGTGGAACCGACCTCAGGGAGCTGGGCGTAGACGACATCGCCGAGCGCGTTGGCCGCGAACTCGGTGATGCCGACCGTCGAGACGCCGTCCTCGGCGACCGACAGCCACTCGTGCTCCTTGCTGTAGCGCAGCTGCTGGGGGTTGCTCATGGCCTGAATTCTCCTGTACGCGGGGGAGTGCTGATGAATGGGGGACTGCTGAGCCTGCTGGTGAGCAGGGAAGACGCGCGCGGTGTCGCTTGTGGCTGCTTCCGCACCGCGCTCAGTCTCTACCGAGGACGCTGGTGGAAGGCGCTGCCTCCGACGCCGCCAAGGACCTACTTCCGGCGCTTGTAGAACGGCAGCGCCACGACCTCGTACAGCTCGTGGCTGCCCCGGATGTCCACACCGACCCCGGCCGTGCCCGGTGCGGCGTGCGCGGCGTCGACGTACGCCATCGCGATCGGCTTGCCCAGCGTCGGGGAGGGCGCGCCCGAGGTGATCTCGCCGATCACCTTGCCGTCGGCGACCACCGGGTACCCGGCGCGCGGGACCCGACGCCCCTCGGCGATCAGCCCGACGAGCACCCGCGGCGGGTTCTCGGCGGCGCGCTCGGCGGCGGCCTCCAGGGCGGTACGCCCCACGAAGTCGCCCTCCTTCTCGAACTTCACGACCCGCCCGAGCCCCGCGTCGAAGGGGGTGAGCGAGGTGGTCAGCTCATGCCCGTACAGCGGCATGCCCGCCTCCAGGCGCAGCGTGTCGCGGCAGGACAGACCGCAGGGGACGAGCCCGACCGGGGCGCCCGCGTCGGTCAGCGCCTGCCACAGCTTCTCGGCGTCACCCGGGGCGACGAACAGCTCGAAGCCGTCCTCGCCGGTGTAACCGGTGCGCGCGATCAGCGCCGGCACGCCGGCGACCGTGCCGGGCAGACCCGCGTAGTACTTGAGGCCGTCCAGGTCGGCGTCGGTGAGCGACTTGAGGATGCCGGGGGACTCGGGCCCCTGGACGGCGATCAGCGCGTACGCGTCACGGTCGTCGCGCACGGACGCGTCGAAGCCCTCGGCCCGCTCGGTCAGCGCGTCGAGGACCACCTGGGCGTTGGAGGCGTTGGCGACGACCATGTACTCGGTGTCGGCCAGCCGGTACACGATCAGGTCGTCGAGGATGCCGCCGTCCGCCTGGCAGATCATCGTGTAGCGGGCGCGGCCCACACCGACGGAGGCGATGTTGCCGACCAGCGCGTGGTTCAGGAGCGCGGCCGCCTGCGGGCCGGTGACCGTGATCTCGCCCATGTGCGAGAGGTCGAAGAGACCGGCCTTCGTACGGACGGCGAGGTGCTCGTCGCGCTCGGAGCCGTAGCGCAGGGGCATGTCCCAGCCTGCGAAGTCGGTCATCGTCGCGCCGAGCGAACGATGCAGGGCATCGAGCGCGGTGTGACGGGGTGCGTTGCTGCTCATCGGTGGGGCTCCCAAGGCATGACGGCGAGGTCGTTCCTCCCCATCTGTCATCGGAACCTGAGAGGTTCATCACGACCCCGCGAAACGGTGGTCCTGACTTGCACCTTGGGTGGAGCCACTGGTCAGCGGCCCGCTTTTCAGATGTGCCTCGCCCGCGCGGTAACGGGGCCTGAGAGATTCAAGGGAGGGACTTGCTCCTTCGGCGCCCCGGAGGTCACAAGGACTCCGGGAACTCTCCCGCGCGGATTCAAGCGGCCGGTATGCAGTTGGCGGGCTCATCATTGCACGCGCTGTCCGATCACGGCAGTCCGGATCTGTAACCGGCCTGTGGCAGTCCGAGTACGGAAACAGGAAGCACCGCGCATTACCTTCTCTTTACACTCGACGGGGATGGGGCTCCGGACCCAAGGGGAGGACGATCACGGTGAACAGGACCACGTCGTACGCCACGATCTCGGGCATCGCGCTGCCCAAGCAGCCCGGCGCCCGGGCCCGGGAGGCGTGCGGCCCCCTTCCGACGGCCGTCGTCCGCGACCTCAGGGAGCGCGCGGGACACAGCCCGCACGGGCTGCACTTCGGGGCCCTGGACCTCGTCGTGGTCACCGGACTGCCCGGCAGCGGCAAGTCGACCCTGATGCGCCGCGCCGCCACGGGCGTCCGCGTCGACTCCCAGGACACCCGCGACCGCTGGGACGGCCGGCTGGGCCGCCGGCTGCCCTACGCGGTCTACCGCCCTCTCGTCCGCCTCGCGCACTACGCGGGCCTGCGCCGCGCGCTGCGCGCCGGCACCGGAGTCGTCGTGCACGACTGCGGTACGCAGGCCTGGGTGCGCCGCTGGCTCGCCCGCGAGGCCCGGCGCCGGGGCGGCGCGCTGCACTTGCTGCTCCTCGACGTCACGCCGGGCACGGCGCTGGAGGGTCAGCGCGAGCGCGGCCGGGGCGTCTCGCGATACGCGTTCGCGCGCCACCGCGGCGCGGTCACGCGCCTGCTGCGCTCCGTCGAGAAGGGCGACCTCCCGGAGGGCTGCGGCTCGGCGGTCCTCATCGACCGGGAGGCGGCGGACGTGCTGCGCCGGATCGACTTCGGCTGAAGGTCCGTACGAGCCGACGACCGAAAGGTCGTACGAAACAGCCGTACGAGACGGTCGTACGAGCCCACTAACCTTGCCAGCCGGAACACCGGAGCACCCGAACAGCGGTTCACAGCAGGCGGTAGACAGATGGACTTCCCCGAATTCCCCGACATCCCGGCGTCGGCGCACCCGCATCCGCACCCGCACGGCGGATGGCCCGGCAACGAACTGGAGGAGGTGCTGTCGGCGTCGCTCGGCGTGCCCTCGGCCGGTGCCCGACTCGTCGAGGTCCTCGGCCGCAGCTTCGTCTGGGTGCCGCTGCCGAACGGCGGCGGTCCGCACAGCGGCCCGCTCGACCTGCCCACGCTGGAGATCGACGGCCAGGCGTACGTCCCCGTCTTCAGCTCCGAGGAGCAGTTCCGTCAGGTCACCGGCGGCCACATGTCGTACACCATCGCGCCCGCCGTCGAGTTCGCCCGCGGGCTGCCCCCGCAGGTCGGCATCGCGGTCAACCCGGACGGCGTGGTCGGCGTACCGCTGCCGCCGCTCGCCGTCGCCGAGTTGTGCCGGGCCGGGCGGACCCCGCTGGACGGGCCCGCGAGCGGCGGCCGGGTGCGGCTGTTCGAGCCCGACTGGCAGGAGGACCCGGTGGACTTCCTCTCCGCGGCCTCCGCCGAGTTCGCCGCCATCGGCGTCGTCCTGTCCGCCCGCCGTTGCCTCGCCACCATCGAGACCGCCGACCCCGTCATGTTCATCGGCGTCGAACTCTCCCAGTGGGAAGGCGACCTGCGCGTGCTCCCCATGGAGGCGCTGGGCCGCGCCCTGGGCCGGCTCCCGGTGAAGTGGCCGGTGAACCTGATCCTGCTCGACGTGGCCCAGGACCCGGTGGGCGAGTGGATGCGCGCCCAGGTGCGGCCCTTCTTCCAGCAGGGCCACTAGGAGCGCCCCGTCAGGGACGCGGGGCTGTGCCGTGTCCGGCTCCGCGCGTGGGCGCGAGAAACCGGGCCGGCCCGCGGCCACGAGACGACGGCAAGTCCCGGGCTCTTGCGCGGTTGCTGTCGGCGGCTCCACTTAAGCTGGTTTCATATCCGGGGCAACTTCACGAAGGGGCGGTACAGGTGAGCGCCAGCGGCACCGCTGCCGGGCAGGTCGAGCACATGCTGCGCCAGGTGACGCCCGGGCGTTACGACGCCTACGAGGCGCTCCTTCGCGCGCTCGCGACCCCGTCGTCCGGCCAGGTCTGGATGCTGCTCTGGCACGGCCAGGCCGGCTCCCCGGACGCGCAGTACGGGAACATGGAGGTGGACGGCTTCGGATACGCGCCCTGTGTCACCTCCGCCCAGGAGCTCTCGGCCAGCGGCTGGAACCGTTCGTACGAGGTCGTCGACGGCCTCGACGTAGCCCGCACCCTGTACCCCGACCACTTCGGCCTCTGGCTCAATCCGCACGCCCCGGGCGGTGGCCTCGGCATCCCGTGGCTGGATCTGCGCCGCCTCGCCACGGGCCTGGAGCGCCAGCCCGCGGGCCCGCTGCGGCTCTCCGAGCCGGGCATCGAGATTCCGCAGTTCTACGCCCTGCTCACGCAGAACGCGCACCGTACCCCGGCCGTGCGCTCACTGCGCCGCGCCTGGGTGCAGCCCGCGCTCGGGGCGCCCTATCTGGCCATCGGCCTTGATGTGTACGACACTTCGCCGCCCGCCGTCGACTCGGTGCGCGCGATGATGCAGCAGTCCATCGGGGCGGTCCCCGACGGGCTGCCCGTCTCGACCGTCGCGATGTCCGACGAGTACGACCCGGTGGCGCTGTGGCTGCGGGCCAACGCCCGGCCGTTCTACGACCGCGAGGCGCACGCGGCTCCCGCACAGGCTCCGATGGCGGGCGGCGGGTATGGGTATCCGCCGGCGCGTGGCACATACTGACCCAGCGACGGGCTGCTGGGTCCGAAGGGTCATACCGGTCGGAGGCCGGGAGCGATACTCGAAAGCGCGTCTTCGCGCGTAGAGCAGGGTAGAAACGCCCACTCTGTCCCATCTGTGCCAACTGGTCCACGTCCGACCCTCGTTACCCACTGTCCGGATAACGGAACCCCCCAGCCCGCATCACGTTTAGGCATCCATTCACCGTCAAGTCTGGCAACAGATCGCCAAAGCGTTGAAGACTCCCGCTCCAGGGGGTTTCGCCCCTGTGTACGACGGACTGATCACGCCGCTACAGCGGCAAGTGCGGGCCGGCTACCGCCGGTTGAGAGGGGTCCCTGCCAGATGACGGCACCATTGCACGAGCCGACCGCGGAAGCGGCCCCGAGCGCGGCCGAAGAAGCGGCGGTTGCCACCGCCGGCGAAAAGGCCGTACAGGGGCGTTCCCTGGGCCGGATCGCCTGGGAACGCCTCAAGCGGGACAAGCTCGCCCTGACGGGTGGCGTAGTCGTACTCGTCCTCATCGTGATCGCCCTGCTCGCGCCGGTGATCACCAGCCTGGTCGGGCAGGACCCGGACGCCTACCACGAGAGCCTGATCGATCCGCTCTTCGGCACCCCCAAGGGGTCGCTGGGCGGCATCAGCGGCGACCACCTGCTGGGCGTCGAGCCGGTCAACGGCCGTGACATCTTCGCCCGCATCCTCTACGGTGCCCAGATCTCCCTCCTCGTCGGCTTCCTGTCCGCGGTGGTCGCCGTCATTCTCGGCACCATCCTGGGCATCCTGGCCGGCTTCTTCGGAGGCTGGGTCGACTCGCTCATCAGCCGCGTCATGGACGGCCTCCTGGCCTTCCCGCAGCTGCTGTTCATCATCGCGCTGGTCTCCGTCATGCCGAACCAGATGCTGGGCCTGACCGGCTCCAGCGTGCGCGTGTTCGTGATGATCCTGGTCATCGGCTTCTTCGGCTGGCCCTACATCGGACGCGTGGTACGCGGCCAGACGCTCTCGCTGCGAGAGCGCGAGTACGTCGAGGCGGCCCGCTCGCTGGGCGCCGGGCGGTTCTACATCCTCTTCAAGGAACTGCTGCCCAACCTGGTCGCGCCGATCATCGTCTACACGACGATGATGATCCCCACCAACATCCTCACCGAGGCGGCGCTCAGCTTCCTGGGCGTGGGCGTCAAGCCGCCCACGGCCTCTTGGGGGCAGATGCTCTCGAACGCGATCGACTACTACGACTCGGACCCCATGTACATGGTGGTCCCGGGTGTGGCGATCTTCATCACCGTTCTTGCCTTCAACCTCTTCGGCGACGGCGTGCGGGACGCGCTGGACCCGAAGGGCTCCCGCTGAACTGCCGTACCCCAAGCGTCCCGTGGAACCTGCACGGGGTCTCTCATCAAATCCGGAGGATCCGAGATCGTGACTACCCAACGCACCTCAGGGCGGCGTAAGCAGGCGCTGGCCGCTGCTGCCGCGGTCGCCGCGCTGCTGACCACGGCGGCGTGCGGCGGCGGCAACGACGGCAACGGCGGTGGCTCCAAGAATGGCGCGGCCGGCTTCGACGCCGCCAACAACAAGGTCGCCCAGGCCTCCCTGGCCAAGAAGGGCGGGACGCTGAGGTTCGGTGGCGCCCAGGACGCCGACTCGTGGGACACCACGCGCGGCTACTACGGCTTCATGTGGAACTTCTCCCGCTACTACAGCCGCCAGCTCGTCACGAACAAGACCGAGCCGGGCAAGGCCGGTGCCGAGCTGACCCCGGACCTCGCCAGCGGTCTCGCCAAGGTCTCCGACGGCGGCAAGACCTACACGTACACCCTGCGTGACGGCGTCACGTGGGAGGACGGCAAGGCGATCACGTCCAAGGACGTCAAGTACGGCATCGAGCGCGTCTGGGCGCAGGACGTGCTGTCCGGCGGCCCCGTGTACCTGAAGGACGTCCTCGACCCCAAGGGTGCTTACAAGGGCCCGTACAAGGACACCTCCAAGGACAAGCTGGGTCTGAAGGCGATCGACACGCCCGACGACAAGACCATCGTCTTCCACCTCCCGAAGGCCAACTCGGACTTCGAGGAGATGCTGGCCCTGGTCTCGGCCTCGCCGGTCCGCCAGGACAAGGACACCAAGTCCAAGTACGGTCTGCACCCGTTCTCCTCCGGCCCGTACAAGTTCGAGTCGTACAACCCGGGCAAGGACCTGACCCTCGTCCGCAACACCTCGTGGAAGGCGTCCTCGGACCCGGTCCGCAAGGCGTACCCGGACAAGATCACGGTCAAGTTCTTCTCGAACGCCAACGACCTGGACCAGCGCCTGATCAACGGTGACCTGGACCTGGACATCAACCAGACCGGCATGTCGCCGCAGGGCCGCACCACCGCCCTGAAGCAGCACAAGGCCAACCTGGACAACCCGGTCTCCGGCTACATCCGTTACGCGGTCTTCCCGCAGAGCGTGAAGCCGTTCGACAACGCCGAGTGCCGCAAGGCCGTGATCTACGGCGCCGACCACGTGTCGCTGCAGACCGCCCGTGGTGGCCCGGTCGCCGGTGGCGACATCGGCACCAACATGCTGCCGCCGTCCGTCGCGGGTGCCGAGGGCCAGAAGTACGACCCGTACGGTCTCGCCGGCGAGAACAAGAACGGCAACGTCACCAAGGCCAAGGAAGCCCTGAAGGCCTGTGGCAAGCCGAACGGCTTCTCGACCACCATCGCCGTCCGTAACAACAAGCCGGTCGAGGTGGCCACGGCCCAGTCCCTGCAGGCGTCGCTGAAGAAGATCGGCATCACCGCGCAGATCGACCAGTACGACGGTTCGCAGACCACCGGCATCATCGGCAGCCCCTCGAACGTGAAGAAGAAGGGCTACGGCATCATCATCATGGGCTGGGGTCCGGACTTCCCGTCCGTCCAGGGCTTCGGTCTGCCGCTGTGGGACAGCAAGTACATCCTGCAGAGCGGTAACTCGAACTACGCGCTCATCAAGGACAAGACGATCGACGGCCTGTTCGACCAGTACGTCAACACGCTGGACGACGCGGGCAAGACCAAGGTCGCCACGGAGATCAACCACAAGGTCATGGAGGGCGGCTACTACCTGCCCTTCGTCTTCGAGAAGTTCATCAACTGGCGCGGGGACAACCTGGCGAACGTGTACACGACCGACGGCTACAGCGGTACGTACGACTTCGTCAACCTCGGCCTGAAGTCCGCGAAGTAAACCCGGCACACCCGCCGTACGGCACGAAAGGCAGGTGAAGGCCGGCGCGGCGTGGTCGCGGGCCATCGGACGACCTCCGATGGCCCGCGGCCCCGCGGCGGGCCGTAAGCTGTGCTCGCTTACCTCATCAGGCGGCTGTTCGCCGCCGTAGTGATGCTCGTGGTCATCATCATGGTGGTCTTCGGCATCTTCTTCCTGGTCCCGAAGTGGGCGGGCGTCGACGTCGCCACAAGCTTCGTGGGCAAGCAGGCCGACCCCGCGGCCGTCGAGGCCGTACGGGAGAAGCTGGGCCTGAGCGACCCGATCTACCAGCAGGTCTGGGAGTTCTTCAAGGGCATCTTCGCGGGCCGCACCTACGCGGCCGGCGGTGACGTCACCCACTGTGCCGCGCCGTGCTTCGGCTACTCCTTCCGCAGTGAGCAGGCCGTCTGGCCGGTGCTGACCGACCGCTTCCCGGTGACCCTGGGACTCGCGCTCGGCGCCGCCGTGCTGTGGCTGGTCATCGGTGTCGCCGCGGGTGTGCTCTCCGCGCTCAAGCGGGGCAGCCTGTGGGACCGCGGTGCCATGGTCGTCGCCCTGGCGGGTGTCTCCCTTCCCATCTACTTCACCGGTCTGCTCAGCCTGGCGATCTTCGCCTTCGGGCTGAAATGGATCGACGCGCAGTACGTGCCCCTGAGTCAGAGCTTCACCGGCTGGCTCGGCGGCATGATCCTGCCCTGGATCACCCTCGCGTTCCTGTACGCGGCGATGTACGCCCGGATCACCCGCGCCACGATGCTGGAGATCCTCGGCGAGGACTACATCCGTACCGCCCGCGCGAAGGGCCTGCGTGAACCGGTCGTCATCGGCAAGCACGCCATGCGCTCCACGATGACGCCCATCCTCACCATGCTCGGCATGGACCTCGGCGCCCTCATCGGCGGCGCGATCCTGACCGAGACGACGTTCAGCCTGCCGGGCCTCGGCCAGGCCGTGCTCAACGGCATCAAGAACCAGGACCTGCCCATCATCCTGGGCGTCACCCTGATCACTTCTCTCGCGGTGCTGATCGCCAACCTCGTGGTCGACGTCCTGTACGCCGTGATCGACCCCCGAGTGAGGCTCGCATGACGGATCTCAGCAAGAGCGGAGCAGCCGTGGGCGAGCCCACCGGCACCTCGGCCGCCCCGACCGCCTTCCTGGAAGTGCGCGACCTGAAGGTGCACTTCCCGACCGACGACGGCCTGGTCAAGTCCGTCGACGGGCTCAGCTTCAAGCTGGAGAAGGGCAAGACCCTCGGCATCGTGGGCGAGTCGGGCTCCGGCAAGTCGGTGACCTCGCTCGGCATCATGGGCCTGCACACCGCCGGGCAGTACGGCAAGCGCAAGGCGCAGATCTCCGGCGAGATCTGGCTGGACGGCACCGAGCTGCTGTCGGCGGACCCGGACCACGTACGCAAGCTGCGCGGCCGCGACATGGCGATGATCTTCCAGGATCCGCTGTCGGCCCTGCACCCGTACTACACGATCGGTCAGCAGATCGTGGAGGCGTACCGGATCCACCACAACGTCGACAAGAAGACCGCCAAGCGCCGCGCGGTGGAGATGCTCGACCGGGTGGGCATCCCGCAGCCGGACAAGCGGGTGGACAACTACCCGCACGAGTTCTCCGGCGGTATGCGCCAGCGCGCGATGATCGCGATGTCGCTGGTGAACAACCCCGAGCTGCTCATCGCGGACGAGCCGACGACCGCCCTCGACGTGACCGTCCAGGCGCAGATCCTCGACCTGATCCGCGATCTGCAGACGGAGTTCGGCTCCGCGGTCATCATCATCACCCACGACCTGGGCGTCGTCGCCGAGCTCGCCGACGACATCCTGGTGATGTACGGCGGCCGCTGCGTCGAGCGCGGACCGGCCGACAAGGTGTTCTACGAGCCCCGCCACCCCTACACCTGGGGCCTGCTCGGTTCGATGCCGCGCCTCGACCGCGAGCAGCAGGAACGCCTCATCCCGGTCAAGGGCTCCCCGCCCTCCCTCATCAACATCCCGTCCGGCTGCGCCTTCAACCCGCGTTGCCCGTACGCGGACGTCCCGAAGGACAACGTCACCCGCACGGTTCGCCCCGAGCTGACGGAGGTCGGCAGCGAGCACTGGGCCGCCTGCCACATGACGCAGGAGCAGCGGGAGCGTATCTGGACCGAAGAGATTGCGCCGAAGCTGTGAGCGAGGAAAAAGCAGTGAGCATCCCTGCGCAGAGCGAAGGCACTCGGCTCACCAAGGACGCCGCCCCCGGCGAGACCCTGCTGAAGGTGACCGGGCTCCAGAAGCACTTCCCGATCAAGAAGGGCCTGCTCCAGCGGCAGGTCGGCGCCGTGCACGCGGTCGACGGCATCGACTTCGAGGTCAAGGCCGGCGAGACGCTCGGCGTCGTGGGCGAGTCGGGCTGCGGCAAGTCGACGATGGGCCGGCTGATCACCCGGCTGCTCGAACCGACCGGCGGCAAGGTCGAGTTCGAGGGCAAGGACATCACGCACCTCGGTGTGGGCGGCATGCGCCCGCTGCGCCGTGACGTGCAGATGATCTTCCAGGACCCGTACTCGTCGCTGAACCCGCGCCACACCATCGGCACCATCGTCGGCGCCCCCTTCAAGCTCCAGGGTGTGGAGCCCGAGGGCGGCATCAAGAACGAGGTGCAGCGGCTGCTGTCGGTGGTCGGCCTCAACCCCGAGCACTACAACCGCTATCCGCACGAGTTCTCCGGCGGTCAGCGCCAGCGCATCGGCATCGCCCGCGCGCTCGCGCTCAACCCGAAGCTGGTCGTCGCGGACGAGCCGGTCTCCGCGCTGGACGTGTCGATCCAGGCCCAGGTCGTCAACCTGCTCGACGACCTCCAGCAGGAGCTCGGCCTGACCTACGTGATCATCGCGCACGACCTCTCGGTCGTCCGGCACGTCTCGGACCGGATCGCGGTGATGTATCTCGGCAAGATCGTCGAGCTGGCCGACCGCGAGTCGCTGTACAGGGCGCCGATGCACCCGTACACCAAGGCCCTGATGTCGGCGGTGCCGATCCCGGACCCGCGGCGCAAGAACGCCAAGAGCGAGCGCATCCTGCTCAAGGGCGACGTGCCCTCGCCGATCTCCCCGCCCAGCGGCTGCCGGTTCCACACCCGGTGCTGGAAGGCGACGGAGATCTGCCGGACCACCGAGCCGACGCTGATCGAGCTGAAGCCCGGTCAGCAGGTCGCCTGCCACCACCCGGAGAACTTCGCGGACCAGGCCCCGCAGGACACCGTCCTGCTGACCGCCGCGAAGGAGGCTGTCGAGCTGGTGGGCGACGCGGTCCTGGAGCAGTCGGCGGAGACGCCCGCAGCCGAGGTGGAGACGCCCGCGGCCGAGGTGGAGACGCCTGCGGCTGAGGCGGAGTCTCCCGCGGCCGAGGCTGAGGCCGAGGCTTCGGCGGCGCCCGCCACCGATGAGCCGGCGGGCGACGAGGCGGTCGCGACGGCGCCCGCTCCGGAGGACGAAGGCAAGAAGTAGCAGGAACCAAGGGAAGTAGCAGGAACCAAGGGATGGGCGGCACCGCCGCCCGGCCGTTGCCGACGGCGGACGGCGGACGGCGGACGCGGACGGCGTGCGGGGGCGCCACCCCTGGAAGCCGCTCGTCAGGAGTCAACGGTCGAGTAGGCCATGACGACTTGGCAAAGTCATGAACATGTCTGAACGGGAGAGTGCAGAGTCCTGCGTGTCCGTCTGATCGGAACTGATCGGCACACGCACGAAAGGGACGCTGATGGCACTCTCCCGTTCGGCACGCTTAGGGGCCCTCGCCACCGCGGCGGCCTCCCTCCTCCTCATCGCCGCCTCCTCCGCCCCGACCCCGGGCGCCGACGGCATCGGCGACCCCTACTTCCCCCAGCTCGGCAACGGCGGGTTCGACGCGCGCCACTACGACCTCGACGTGGCGTACAACCCGGACACCGACCGCCTCGACGGCCGTACGACCCTCACGGCCCGCGCCACCCAGAACCTCTCCGCCTTCGACCTGGACCTCCAGAAGCTGGAGGTCACGAAGGTCGAAGTGAACGGAAGACGTGCCGACTTCACGCGGGACGGCGACGAGATCCACGTCACCCCGCGCGGCACGCTGGCGAAGGGCCGGACGTTCACCGTGACCGTCACCTACGGCGGTGTCCCCGAACCTCTCAACGGCCCCATCGTCTTCGGCTCCGACTACGGATGGATGAAGACCCCCGACGGCGTCTTCGTCGCCTGTGAACCCAACGCCGCCTCCACCTGGTTCCCGTCCAGCGACCACCCCTCCGACAAGGCCACGTACGACATCCGCATCAAGGCGCCGAAGGGCCTGACCGGGGTCTCCAACGGCCGTCTGATATCGACGTACGACAAGGGCGGCCAGACCGTCGCGCACTGGCGCGAGAGCAGGCCCATGGCCACCTACCTCGCGACCGCGACGATCGGCAAGTTCGACGTGAAGACCGGGAGGACGCCCGCCGGGACGCCCATCTACGTCGCCATCGACCCGGTGCTCGCGAACAGCAACAGCGTCGACGTGTACGGCGTCACGGCCGAGGCCACCGACTACTGGTCGCAGGTCTTCGGCCCGTACCCCTTCGAGGAGACCGGCGCGATCGTCGACGACATGCCGGAGGCCGGCTTCTCGCTGGAGGTCCAGTCGAAGCCCGCCTACTCCGCCGTACGCTCGGAGTCGACCATCGTGCACGAGCTGGCCCACCAGTGGTTCGGCGACTCCGTCTCGGTGGCGCACTGGAAGGACATCTGGCTGAACGAGGGCTTCGCGACCTACGCCCAGTGGCTGTGGTCGGAGCACAAGGGCATCCGCTCGGCGCACGACTCCTTCGTCGCCGGGTACGACGCGCGGCCCGCCGACTCCGCCTTCTGGCAGATCACCGTCGCCGACCCGCAGCGCGACACGATGTTCTCCTCGGCGGTCTACCAGCGCGGCGCGATGACGCTCCAGATGCTGCGCGAACGCATCGGAGACACCGCCTTCTTCAAGCTGCTGCCCGCCTGGACGAAGCTGCACCGCTACGGCAACGCGAACACCGCGGACTTCATCCGGCTCGCCGAGAAGATCTCGGGTCAGCAGCTCGACGACCTCTTCCAGACCTGGATCTACACCACGGGCAAGCCGGTGGTGTAGTCCCCCGTGCCCGCCGTGACCCTTGCTTTGTAAGGTTCACGCCCGTCGGCGGGTGAGAATGCTCGGGTGCTCCAGGAACTGTTCA
This sequence comes from Streptomyces sp. NPDC058246, assembly GCF_042881985.1. Classification (NCBI taxonomy): domain Bacteria; kingdom Bacillati; phylum Actinomycetota; class Actinomycetes; order Kitasatosporales; family Streptomycetaceae; genus Streptomyces; species Streptomyces sp. NPDC058246. Next base: position 21,779 of record NZ_JBHVWZ010000026.1, read on the forward strand.
CCCCCTCCGTCCAGCATGTGCTCGACCTCGTCGGGATCTTCGTCTTCGCGATCTCCGGCGCGCTGCTGGCCGTCCGCAAGAACTTCGACGTCTTCGGCATCGCCGTACTCGCCGAGGTCACGGCGCTGGGCGGAGGGCTGTTCCGGGACCTGATCATCGGCGCGGTGCCCCCGGCCGCCTTCACCGACCTCGGCTACTTCAGCACACCGCTGCTCGCCGCCCTGCTCGTCTTCTTCCTCCACCCGGAGGTGGAGCGGATCCAGGTCGGCGTCAACGTCTTCGACGCGGCGGGGCTCGGCCTGTTCTGCGTCGCGGGCACCACGAAGGCGTACGAGTACGGGCTCGGCCTGGCCCAGTCGGCCGCCCTGGGGCTCGCCACCGCGGTCGGCGGCGGCGTCCTGCGCGACGTACTCGCCAACGAGGTGCCCTCGCTGCTGCGCTGGGACCGCGACCTGTACGCGGTCCCCGCGATGGTGGGCGCCATCATGGTCGTGCTCTGCATCCGCTATGACGCGCTGACCCCCTTCACCAGCGGCCTCGCGGTCGTCACGGCCTTCGTCCTGAGGCTGCTCGCGATGCGGTACCACTGGCGAGCGCCGCGTGCGTGGCACCGCCGGTCGACGGTGACCGAGGAGTAGAACCCCGGGTCCCCTCGGCGCCCTGCCCCATCTGCACGGTCAGCCAGCGGAACACCTCCGGCACCTGTGGCCGCCACAGCGCCATGCTGTGTCCGCCGGCGCTGCGCGGGATGAGCACCGCGTCCACGACCGTCGGCGGTTTCGCGATCGCCTGGAGCGCGGCACCCGCCTGCCAGCCGTCGCCGGACTCGCCGGAGACGTAGAGCGCGATGCGGGGCGGGGTGCGGTAGGCCTTCAGCAGGACGTAGGGGTTGTTCTGCCGGCGCAGCGCCACCGTCTGCGCGGCGAGCGACTTGCGCTCACCGATCGGGTCGTTGTAGCCGGACATGCTGATCGCGGCCCGGTATCGGTCGGGATGGGCGACCGCGAGCTTCGCCGCGCAGTGCGCCCCGGCGGAGTAGCCCGCCGCTGCCCAGCCGTCCGGCGCGGACTCGGCGCGGAAGTTGTCCATGACCATCTTCGGCACGTCGACGCTGAGCCAGCTGTCGGCGTTCACCGTGCCCGGGATGTTCGCGCATCCCGTGTCGACCTTGGCGATCAGGTTGGTGCGCGGCGCCACCAGGATGAACGGCGCCACCTGGCCACTGCGCATCAGCGGCAGCAGCTGCTCGTGCACCTTGAGCGAACCGAACCACGCCTTCGCCGAGCCCGGATAGCCCGACAGCATCTCCACGACGGGGAACTTCTTGTTCCGGTAGGCGGGTTCGCCGTACTGCGGCGGCAGCCAGACGTACACCTCCGCGTTCACCCCCGACACCCGGCCCCTGAGCTGGGTGACGCGGACCCCGCCCGCCTGGTGCATCCCGGGGCCGTCGGCCTGGGTGAACGTCTGCCGGACCTTGGGCAGCTGTCTGAGTGAGATGCCGCCGGTGCCGTCGGCGCCGAGATCGGCGGCCCGCTGCACGTGGTTGCCGGTGCCGAGCAGGTCCGACCAGTTGTCGTACAGGCTGTTGGCGTTGTTGACGAGCACGAAGACGAGGGTGACCGCGGTTCCTTGGGCGAACAGCAGCATCAGCAGCCGGGCGGCGCTGCGGATGGGTGCGGGACCGCGGACCCGGGACCAGAGGGCCAGGGGCAGGACGAGGGCGACGGCGAACAGCGCGATCGCGGTGAAGAGGAACGGCGTCCCGGTGAGGCTCATGTCGGTTCAGAGGCGATTGGGCGGCGATTGGTCACGGGTCATAACGGACACTTACCAAGAAATTGCCGTTTCCTCACCTGGTGGGCCCGGAAATGTCATCCGGCAGATGTCATCCGGCCGAAACAGTAAAAGCTACCGCTTAGTAATTTCCTGTTGTACCGTTCACGCATGGCAGAAGCACTCTCGGTACAGGCCGTACGGGCCGTACAGGCCACGATCGGCGACAGCGAGTTCGACCGCGACACCGCGGTCACCCTGCGTGAACCCGGTGTCTACGACACCGACCTCTCCGCCGGGTGGACGATCATCAGCGCAGTCAACGGCGGCTATCTGCTGGCCGTCGTGGGCCGCGCCCTCGCGGACGCCCTGCCGCACTCCGACCCGTTCACGATCTCCGCGCACTACCTGACCGCCTCCCAGCCGGGCCCCGCGGTCGTCCGCGCGGACGTCGTCCGCACCGGCCGGACCCTGTCGACCGGCCAGGCGTCCCTCTTCCAGTACGACGACGAGGGCCGCGAGGTCGAGCGGATCCGTGTCCTCGCCTCGTACGGCGATCTCGACGCCCTGCCCGACGACGTCCGTACGACGGCGAAACCGCCCGCGATCCCGCCGATCGACCAGTGCTTCGGCCCCCAGGACGCCCCCGCCCCGGTACCCGGCAGCTCGGCCATCGCCGACCGGCTCTTCCTCAAGCTCGACCCGGCGACGCTGGGCTGGGCGCTCGGGGCGCCGTCCGGGAAGGGCGAGATGCGGTCCTGGTTCGGGCTCGCCGACGGCCGCGACGCGGACCCCCTCTCGCTGCTCCTCGCGGTCGACGCGCTGCCGCCGACCGCCTTCGAGATCGGGCTGTCCGGCTGGGTGCCGACCGTCGAACTGACCGTGCACGTGCGCTCCCGCCCGGCGCCCGGTCCGCTGCGGGTGTCGATCACCACACGCAACCTCGCCGGCGGTTTCCTGGAGGAGGACGCCGAGGTGTGGGACAGCGCGGACCGGCTGGTCGCGCAGTCCCGACAGCTCGCGCGGGCACGACTCAGCTGAGCGGCCGCCGGCCCAGGTAGGCCGCCAACCGCCCGTAGACGTCGGCCCCTTCGGGGGCCGGCAGTGCCGAGGCGAACGGCACGTCGTCCGCGCGCTGCTCCGCGGGCAGTACGCGGCGGGCGACCGCGAGCGCGAACTCGGCCGGTTCCGGATCGAGTTCGAGCGGGTGGCCGAGCGCCTCGGACAGGTCCCAGGTGTGTGTGACGGCCTCCATGACGTACCCGGCGAGCGCGTCGCGGCCCGGCGCCTCACCCCATGGCACACGCACCGGCGCGTCCAGCCGGACGTCGTCCGCCCAGGCCCTCAGGGCCCGAGTCCTTTCGCCGTCGTACGCGACGGACCAGCCGGCGTCCCCGACACCGTCCGCGAAGGGCCGCACCGCGAGTCCGTCACCGCCCTCGCCGATCACGGCGATCCGGTGGGTGCCGCCGACGATGTGCGAGATCAGGGTCCGTACGTCGAACTCCGTGCAGGGAGTCGGAGCGGTGAGCTGTTCCGGTCGTACGGTCCCGACCAGCGCGGCGATCTGCTCGGTGGCGCGGGTGTAGACGGGGCGGGGGTCGATGGCGTTCGGGGTGGTGACGGCGCTCGTGGTGTTCGTGGTGTTCGTGGCGCTGCTGGTGCTCATGGCGTTCATGGCCGGCCTCTTCCGTGTGTCGGTGTGCCCTCACGTTCGCCGCATAACCTGACAGTTTCCGTCAACATTTGCCTGGCCCTTCCCAGGGCGTGATCCTGGGGGCGTGAAGTCCGACCGCCTGCTCTCGATCCTGCTGCTCCTGCAGACCCGTGGCCGTGTCCCGGCGCATGAACTCGCCGGCCGGCTGGAGGTGTCGGTGCGCACCATCTACCGCGACGTCGAGGCCCTGTCCGCCTCCGGCGTCCCGGTCTACGCCGAGCGCGGGCGGCACGGCGGCATCGAGCTGCTCGCCGGATTCCGTACGGACGTCACGGGACTGACCGCCGACGAGTCCCGGGCGCTGTTCATCCTGGCCGCGCAGGGCGCGCACGCCGCGCTCGGTCTGGACGCGGCGCTCGGCTCGGCACTGCGCAAGGTGATGGCCGCGCTGCCCGCCCCGCACCGGCCCGCCGCCGAGGTGACCAGCCGGCGCATCCTGGTCGACGCGACGCGCTGGAAGGGCGGGCCGCAGCGGGCCGTCGACCTGGAGGTACTGCAGGACGCGGTCTTCACCGACCGGCGGCTGCGGCTGCGCTACCGGCACAGCGGGGACGCCGAGCCGCGCACGTACACCGTCGACCCGTACGGGCTCGTCTCCAAGGCCGGTGTCTGGTACCTGGTCGCCGACCGGCGCGGAAAGCCGCATCTCTTCCGCGCCGAGCGGGTGCGGACGGCCACCCTCCTGCCGGACCCGGTGCGGCGGCGTCCGGGCGTCGAACTCGGTGCCGTCTGGGAGGTGTTGCGCCGTCAGGTCGAGGAACGGCCCGGCGGTCTGGATGTCACAGTTCGGGTACAGCGCTCCCGCCTCGACATGTTCCTGCGCCTCAACGCCGCCGCGCTCGCGGCGCTTCCGGAGGACGACGGCGAGAGCGAGTGGGTGGCCGCGCAGCTGTCGTACGGCGTCCTCGGCGAGGCCCGCACGCTGCTGGCCTTCGGGGACACGGTGGAGGTGCTCGGGCCGCCCGAGGTGCGCGAGGAACTGGCGAGCACGGCGGCGGCGATCGGCGCGGTGTACGCGGGGGACCGCGAGGGGGCTCATCTGCCGGGCGCGGCGCGGTGATCCACAGCTAGCCACAGCTCCGGCACAGCGCGGTCCTACGTGGATCTGGTCCTCTGGCCTCCACTCATCCCGCACTCATAAACCGGTCCTCGTGACTTGACTGGGAGTTACCCTCATGAACCGTCGTGCACGACTCGTCCCCGTCGTCGCCCTGCTGGCGCTGTCGCCTCTGCTGGCGGCCTGTGGCTCGGGCGACTCCTCGTCCTCCTCGAACAGCGGGAACTCCAGCGGGCAGAGCTGTCAGCCGCGGTCCGGCATGCCGAGCGGGCGTCCGTCGGGACGGCCGAGCGGTGCCTGGTCCGGCAGGCCCTCGGGGGCACCGTCCGGGATGCCGTCGGGGATGCCCACGGGCAAGGCCCGCTCGGGCAGGCCGTCCGGCATGCCGAGCGGGGGGCCCGGTGGCGGCTGCGGCGGGTTCGGCGGCGGCGCCGGCCGGCAGGGGCAGGGGCAGCAGGCGGGCTGACCGCCTGGCCCGGCCGCCGGATTCGGGGCGGCCGGATTAGCGGGGCACACGGGGTGGCGTACTCGGGGAACGGGTGCGCCACCCCGGCCAGTGGTGGCGGGGCGGGGGTGTGGGGCTCACCCCGGCCAGTGGTGGCGGGGCGGGGGGCGGGGCTCACCCCGGCCAGTGGTGGCGGTGCTGGGGTGCCGGGCTCAGCAGCCAGTGGTGGCCGCGCTGGGGTGTCCGGCTCACCCCAGCCAGTGGTGGCGGCCGATGCTGATCAGCCGCATCTGGCGGCTCGCCACCCGGGCCACCCGCTCCCGCTCCTCCTCGGACGCCTCCAGCGCCTCCAGGAACGCCGAGGCCGCCATCAGCATGTGGTCGACGTACAGGCCCGCGAGCATCAGCAGATCGTCGTCGCTCCACCCCGCCGACTCGGCGTGTTCGGCGAGCGCGACCTTCACCTCCTCGGCGAACCGGGCCAGTTGCTCCCGGATCGCCTCCCGCACCGGCTGCACCCCGCCGTGCCGCTCGCGCGCGATGAAGCGGACGTGCGCCGGGTACGCCTCGACATGGCGGGCGATCAGATCGACGGCGCGGGTGATGCGTTCGTCGCTGTCCCCGGCCGCGGACACCGTGTCCTCGATCATCGGGTGCAGGCTGCCGAGCGCCTCCTCGACCAGCGCCACGCCGAGATCCGCCGTCGAGCGGAAGTGCCGGTAGAAGGCGGTCGGGGCGACCCCGATGGCGCGGGTGACCTCACGCAGACCCAGGCTGCTCAGGCTCTGCTCCTCCAGGAGTCCCAACGCCGCGTCCAGGAGCGCCTGTCGGGTCTTCTGCTTCTGGGCCTGTCGGATGCCGAGAGTGTGACTCATGCCATGCAGTTAACAACTGTTCTCTGTAATTGAAAAGCCGCGTGACGCGCTAGACTCAAGAGTCAGTGAACAACTGTTACTACAACCGTTCACTGAGTCGTCAAGTCCCCGAAACAATCGGGCTTCACCGTGGAGGCCCCGGCTGCCGGGGACAGGACTTCGAGACTTCCACGAGAGGCATCTCATGCTGTTCCTCGTCGCCGCCCTCCTGCTGCTGGGTGTCGTCATGGGCTCCGTGGCCCACGCGCCGCTGCCCGTCACCCTCGTCGCCGCCGCCGTCATCGGCATCTGGCTCGCCGTCTTCGCGGTCCGCGAGCGCAACGCCCGCCGCCGCCACACCTCCACCAACTGACACCGGGGCCACCCTTCGCCGACGCACGCCGGGGCCACCCTTCGCCGACTCGGGCAGGGGCCGCCCGCTGCGACTGACGCCGGGGCCGCCCTCCGCGACCGACGCCGGGGCACCCGCCGCCGACTGAAGCCGGCGCCGGACCTCCACCAACTGACCATTGGTGTCCTCCATCCACCAACTGACTGTTGGGAGCTGACTCACCTCATGGAACTCACCGCTCGCCCCACCCACCCCGCCCGCCGGGCCGCCGTCCGGGACGCGGACGGCATGGCCGTCGCCTCCTTCATCCTCGGCCTCCTCGGCCTTCTGGTCCTCAACGTCTTCCTGGGCCCCATCGCCATCGCCCTCGCCTCCGTCGCCCTCTGGCGCGGCACGACCCGCCGGGGCCGCGCCTTCCTCGGCCTGGGCCTGGGCATCGCCGACCTTCTGGTCCTGGTCGCCTTCATGCACTTCGACAGCACGGTGTCCTGGAACTTCTGAGGGCAAGAGCTCGGGGGAGGGTGCGCATGGCGTGCAGCGCCAGGTGGCACGGCGTGCAGCGCCGGGTGCGTCGTCAACCGGGTGCGTCGTAAAGGGGCCCAGCCCCGGCGCCGGCGAGGCGCGACGCACGCGCAGGACGCGAACCAGGAAGGCCCACCCCCGGTGGGGCGAAGACCGTGGAGAGCGGGCCCGTAGAATCGGGCCCACCATGGCTTACCTCGACCACGCCGCGACCACCCCCATGCTCCCCGAGGCGGCAGAGGCCCTGACCGCCCAGCTGAGCATCACGGGCAACGCCTCCTCCCTCCACGCCGCCGGCCGCCGCGCCAGGCGGACGGTCGAGGAAGCCCGCGAAACCCTGGCGGACGCCCTCGGCGCCCGCCCCAGCGAGGTGGTCTTCACCTCCGGCGGCACCGAGGCCGACAACCTCGCGGTGAAGGGCCTGTACTGGTCCCGCAGAGACGCCGACCCGGCCCGCACCCGGGTCCTCGCCAGCCCCATCGAACACCACGCCGTCCTCGACGCCGTCCACTGGCTCGGCGAACACGAGGGCGCCACCGTCGAGTACCTGCCCGTCGACGCGTACGGCCGCGTCCACCCGGAGGTCCTGCGCGAGGCCATCGCCCGCAACCCCGACGACGTCGCCCTCGCCACCGTCATGTGGGCCAACAACGAGATCGGCACGCTGATGCCGGTCCGTGAACTGGCCGACGTGGCCGCCGAGTTCGATGTGCCCCTGCACGCCGACGCCGTCCAGGCCTTCGGCCAGGTCCCCGTCGACTTCGCCGCTTCGGGCCTCGCCGCGATGACGGTGTCCGGCCACAAGATCGGCGGCCCGTACGGAATCGGCGCGCTGCTGCTGGGCCGCGAGTACAGCCCCGTACCCGTCCTGCACGGCGGCGGCCAGGAGCGCCACGTCCGCTCCGGCACGCTCGACGTGCCCGCGATCGCCTCCTTCGCGGTCGCCGGGCGGCTCGCCGCCGAACAGCGCGAGTGGTTCGCCCGCGAGGTCGGCGCCCTGCGCGAAGACCTGGTCGAGGCCGTGCGCAAGGCCGTGCCCGACGCGATCCTCGGCGGCGACCCGGCGCCCGGCGGCCGGCTGCCCGCCAACGCGCACTTCACCTTCCCTGGCTGCGAGGGCGACTCCCTGCTGCTCCTGCTGGACGCCCAGGGCATCGAGTGCTCCACCGGCTCCGCCTGCACGGCGGGTGTGGCCCAGCCGAGCCACGTCCTCCTCGCCACCGGCACCGACCCGGACCTCGCCCGCGGCACCCTCCGCTTCTCCCTCGGCCACACCTCCACGGAGGCGGACGTCGAGGCGGTGGCCCGGGCGATCGGTCCGGCGGTGGAACGGGCGCGCACGGCGGGGCTCAGCTAGCGGACGCCCTGACCTGGGCGTCCGTGGACCGTGCCGTCCGTACGAGCCGTATGTACCGGTCCCAGTCCCAGTACCGCCCGGGGTCGGTGTGGTCCGTGCCCGGCACCTCCACGTGCCCGATGATGTGCTTCCGGTCGACCGGAATGCCGTAGCGCCCGCATATTCCGGCGGTCAGCCGCGCCGAGGCCGCGTACATGGCGTCGGTGAACGACGAGGCGCGCTCGACGAAGCCCTCGTGCTCGATGCCGACGCTCCGCTCGTTGTACTCCCGGTTCCCGGCGTGGAACGCCACGTCCAGCTCGCGGATCATCTGGGTGATGTGCCCGTCCTTGCGGACGACGTAGTGCGCGGCCGCGCCGTGCCCCGGATCCTGGAAGACCTTCACGGCGCTGGTGAAGCTGCCCTGGGTGACATGGATGACCACCCGGTCTATGGAGTAGTCGTCGGGCCGGTCCGCGCGCCGCCAGTTCGCCGAGGAAGCGGCCACCCACTGCGCGCCCCGGAAGTCGACCGCACCCGCCACCCGCGGCTTCTCCACGCCCGGCAGCCGCCACCACAGGTGCCCGAGCTCGTCGCGCGCGAGCAGAGCCGTGCCCACCGCGGCCGCAGCACCGCCGATGAGCAGCGACCTGCGCCCGATGCGCCGGTCGGTGTCCCCGCCCTTTTTCTCCCCCATGCGATCTTCAACGGATACGCGCGGGCCCCGGTTCCCGCGGCCCCGTACTCTGGAGGGGTTATGACTGACACCTCGCAGCGCCCCCGCCGCCTTCGCGTACTCGCCGCCATGTCGGGTGGAGTGGACTCCGCCGTAGCCGCCGCCCGCGCGGCGGAAGCCGGTCACGACGTGACGGGCGTACACCTCGCGCTCTCCGCCAACCCGCAATCGTTCCGGACCGGCGCGCGGGGCTGTTGCACCATCGAGGACTCGCGCGACGCCCGCCGCGCGGCGGACGTCATCGGCATCCCCTTCTACGTGTGGGACCTCGCCGAACGCTTCCGCGAGGACGTCGTCGAGGACTTCGTCGCCGAGTACGAGGCGGGGCGCACGCCGAACCCGTGCCTGCGCTGCAACGAGAAGATCAAGTTCGCCGCCCTGCTCGACAAGGCGCTCGCACTCGGCTTCGACGCGGTCTGCACGGGCCACTACGCCAAGGTGATCGTGAACGAGGACGGCACGCGCGAGCTGCACCGAGCCTCCGACATGGCCAAGGACCAGTCGTACGTCCTCGGGGTGCTGGACGACCGCCAGCTCGCCCACGCGCTGTTCCCGCTCGGCGACACGCTCACCACGAAGGACGAGATCCGTGCCGAGGCCGAGCGCCGCGGCCTCGCCGTCGCCAAGAAGCCGGACTCGCACGACATCTGCTTCATCGCCGACGGCGACACCCAGGGCTTCCTCGCGAAGCGTCTGGGCAAGTCCGAGGGCGCCATCGTCGACGAGTCCGGCGCGACTCTCGGCACCCACGAAGGCGCGTACGGCTTCACCATCGGCCAGCGCAAGGGCCTGCGCATCGGCACCCCGGCCGCCGACGGCAAGCCGCGCTACGTCCTGGACATCTCGCCGGTCGACAACACGGTGACCGTCGGCCCCGCCGCCGCCCTCGACGTCACCGCCCTCACGGCGATCAAGCCCCGCTGGTGCGGCGCCGCCCCGGCCGGCCCGGGCACGTACACCGCCCAGCTACGCGCCCACGGCGGCGAGACGACGGTCACCGCCGAACTCGTCGACGGCACGCTCGAGGTCTCCTTCACGGAACCCGTCCGCGGCGTCGCCCCCGGCCAGGCGATCGTCCTCTACGAGGACACGCGCGTGGTCGGCTCGGCGACGATCGCGACGACCACGCGCGCGAAGGCGTCGGTCTGAGCGGTTAGGGCCGCTCCGGCGGATCAGGTCGCAGGAAACGGGCGGTGCCTCCTCGCCGCAGGTGGGCGTGCCAAGCCCCGCGTCTGCGGCGTGATCCGCCGACAGGCCCTAGCCCGCGCTGCCGAAGAACTCCTTCAGCAGCGGCGCGAGGGCCCCTGGATCCACCATGTGGGTCTGGCCGTCCAGCGTGCGGTACGTGCCGTCGGGGACCGCGGCCGCGACCGCCTCGGTCGCCTCCTGCATCCACGCGGGGCTCGCGCCGCCCGCGATCGACAGCACCGGCGCGGTGATCGAGGCCAGCCGGGCCCTGGGCACCAGGCCGTCGCCCATCGCCGCGTCGTCGTACGCCAGGGTCGGCGCGATCGCCTCCATGCCCGCCCAGGCGGGGGAACGGCGGGCGCCCGCGACCATCTCCGGGGGAGTGCCGGCGAGCGCCATGAACAGCTCCACGGCCGCCCCGCGCCGCTCCTGGTCCAGGAGCTCGGTCAGCCGCTGGGTGTACTCCTGGCGCTCCTTGCCACCGCCCTCGTGGACGGCGAACGGCGTTTCGTAGACGGCGACCTTGGTCAGGGGCAGGCCGCTCGCCGCCGCCTCCAGGACCAGTGCGCCCCCCGACGAGATGCCGAAGAGCGCCGCGCTGCCCCCGGACGCCTCGATCAGCGCCGCGATGTCCTCCACCTCACGGGCCACCGCGAAGGGCGCAGTGTCGCCGCTGCCGCCGCGGCCCCGGCGGTCGTACGTGACGGCGCCCAGGCGGTCCGAGAGGGCCGCCGCCAGGGGCGCCAGCGTGGCGCCCGTGCACATGGCGCCACCGACCAGGACGACCGCCGGGCCGTCGCCGAAGCGTTCGTACGCGAGGGGGGTGCCGTCGCGCGAGACTGTCTTCTTGTCCATGCCCAAGGAGACTGCTGCCGGGCCCGGGATTAATCGGTTACGACACGTCGACTTCGTAGAAGCAGAAGTGGTCCTTGATCCGGGCGACGTCCGGCTTGGGGTCGGGGTAGCCCCAGACGAGGTCGGGAGCGTCGGGCAGTGACCAGTACGACGCGTCGCCCTTGAAGGGGCAGTGCGTGTGGGTGTCGGAGGCCGTCAGCAGGTCCAGGCGGACGTCCTCGGCCGGGAGGTAATAGCGCACGGGACAGCCGGTCTCGCGCAGCACCAGCGGCCGGTCGCTCTCCGCGAGGACCTGGTCGCCGTGCACCACGCGTACGCGTTCCGTGCCCTGTTCGATCGTGATCGTGTGTCCATTGGCCATACTTGGACAGCGCTCGCGGGAGCCGGGTTCTTCCCTCGTACCGTCGGCACATGAACATCTGCGTCTTCCTCTCCGCCGCCGACCTCGACGACCGCTACACGCGCCCCGCGTGGGAGTTCGCCGAACTCCTCGGCAAGGGCGGCCACACGCTGGTGCGGGGCGGTTCGGACGTGGGTCTGATGAAGGTGGTCGCCGACGGTGTGCAGGAGGCGGGCGGCCGCCTGCTGGGTGTCTCCGTGGACTTCCTCGCGGCCAAGGCCCGCGCCGGCGCCGACGAGATGGTCATCGCGCGTGACCTCGCCTGGGGGTACCTCCCACGCGGCGCGCTGGCCTACCTCGAGGAGAGCCACGGCACGCAGTGATGCGAGCATGGCGGGCATGGCTACACATGTGATCACCGGGGCGGGTTCCGGCATCGGCGCGGCCGTCGCCCGCCGCCTCCACGCGCGCGGGGACGAACTCGTGCTGCACGCGCGCGACGCCGGCCGCGCGAAGGAGCTGGCCGCCGCGTTCCCCGGGGCGAAGACCCTGGTCGGCGACCTGGGGGACCCGGACAAGCTCTCGTGGGCGTTCTCCCACCAGACGCTCCCCGACCGCGTCGACTCACTGCTGCACATCGCCGGCGTGGTCGACCTGGGCCCGGTGGGCGAGCTGACGCCGAAGTCCTGGCGCCACCAGCTGAACGTCAACCTGATCGCCCCGGCCGAGCTGACCCGCCACTTCCTGCCCCAACTCCGGGTCGCCCAGGGCCACGTGGTCTTCGTGAACTCCGGCGCCGGCCTCAGCGCCCACGCCGACTGGTCGGCGTACGCGGCTTCCAAGCACGGCCTGAAGGCCCTGGCGGACTCCCTGCGCCACGAGGAGCACGCGAACGGCGTCCGCGTCACCTCGGTCTACCCCGGCCGCACCGCGAGCCCCATGCAGGCCAAGGTGCACCAGCAGGAGGGCAAGGAGTACGACGCGTCGCAGTGGATGGACCCCGAGTCCGTCGCCACCACGATCCTGATGGCCATCGATCTGCCGCGGGACGCGGAGGTCAACGACCTGACGGTACGACCGGGGCGCTGACCTCCCGCGCGGCATTCCGTACGCTTCCGGGGTGAGCGAAAACAGCGAGTTCAGGTTCGGCGCCGCCACCGGCGTCGGGTCCATGCCGGGCGGCGACGCCCGGGAAGCCGCGAAGACCGTCACCGGGTCCTTCGACGACTTCCCGTTCCTCCCCGAACTGCCCTCCCGGGGGCCCGGCGCCGACATGATCGGGCGGACCGCCGGGATGCTGGTCGAGCTGTACGCGCGCGTGGAGCCCAGCGGCTGGCGGATCGGCGACCGGCCGGGGCGGGACACCAAGCGGGCCAGGGCGTGGCTGGGGGAGGACCTCGACGCCCTGGAGGAGTTCACCCAGGGGTACGAGGGGCCGCTGAAGGTGCAGGCCGTCGGCCCCTGGACGCTCGCCGCCGCGCTGGAGCTGAGGAACGGCGAGGTGGCCCTGTCCGATCCGGGGGCGTGCCGGGACCTCGCGGGGTCGCTCGCCGAGGGACTGCGGGAGCACCTCGACGAGGTGCGACGGCGGATTCCGGGCGCCCAGGTCGTCCTCCAGCTCGACGAGCCGTCGCTCATCGCCGTGCTGCGCGGGCAGGTCAAGTCCGCGAGCGGCTACCGGACCCACCGGGCCGTGGACCGGCAGGCCGTCGAGGCCACGCTCCGGGACGTCGTCGGGGTGCACCGGAGCGGCCCGGTCGTGGTCCACTCCTGCGCGCCGGACGTCCCCTTCGCCCTGCTGCGTCGGGCGGGCGCGGCGGCGATCTCCTTCGACTTCTCGCTCCTCACCGAGCGTGACGACGACGCGATCGGCGAAGCCGTGGAGGGCGGTACGCGGCTGTTCGCCGGTGTCGTCCCCGGCGTGGACGGTCCATTGTCAGACCCTGCCGGTAGCGTCATGGGTGTCAGGACGCTGTGGCGCAGGCTGGGGCTGCAACCGGGGCTTCTCGCGAAGGCGGTCACGGTCACTCCGTCGTGCGGACTCGCGGGGGCCTCCCCCGACTACGCGCGCAAGGCGCTCGCCCACTGCGTCCGGGCGGCGAGATCCCTCGCGGACAACCCTGAGTAACGGGAGGACAACACGGTGGCCGGCGACAAGCAAGCGGAGACGACGGTGCCCGTCGAGGCACGGGAGAAGCACGCGCAGCTCGCTGAGCAGATCGAGGAGCACCGCTTCCGGTACTACGTGAAGGACGCTCCCGTCGTCAGCGACGCGGAGTTCGACAAACTCCTGCGCTCCCTGGAGGCGCTGGAGGAGGAGTATTCCGAGCTGCGCACCCCCGACTCACCGACCCAGAAGGTCGCGGGGGCCTACGAGACGGAGTTCACGTCGGTCGAGCACCGCCAGCGCATGCTCTCGCTCGACAACGCCTTCTCCGACCTGGAGCTCGCCGCCTGGGCGGAGCGCGTCGCCAAGGACGTGGGCGCCTCCGACCACCACTTCCTGTGCGAGCTGAAGGTCGACGGCCTCGCGGTCAACCTCACCTACCAGCGCGGCCGTCTCACCCGCGCGGCCACCCGCGGCGACGGCCGCACGGGCGAGGACATCACCCCCAATGTCCGGACGATCGCCGAGATCCCGGACCGCCTGAAGGGCGACCGCGTCCCCGACCTCGTGGAGATCCGCGGCGAGGTCTACTTCCCGATGGAGAAGTTCGAGGAGCTCAACGCCCGTCTGGTGGAGGCCGGCGACAAGCCCTTCGCCAACCCGCGCAACGCGGCGGCGGGTTCGCTGCGCCAGAAGGACCCGCGCATCACCGCGACCCGCCCGCTGCACATGGTGGTCCACGGCATCGGCGCGCTGGAGGGCTTCGAGGGTCTCACCCGACTCTCCGGGGCCTACGAGCTGCTGCACGAGTGGGGCCTGCCGACCACGCGGTACGCCAAGGTGGTCGACGACCTCGAGGGCGTACGGGAGTTCATCGCCTACTACGGAGAGAACCGGCACTCCGTGGAGCACGAGATCGACGGCGTCGTCGTCAAGCTCGACGAGATCCCCCTCCAGGGACGGCTCGGCTCCACCTCGCGCGCCCCGCGCTGGGCGATCGCCTGGAAGTACGCGCCCGAGGAGGTCAACACCAAGCTGATCAACATCCGCGTCGGCGTGGGACGTACGGGCCGGGTCACTCCGTACGCACAGGTCGAACCGGTCACGGTCGCGGGCTCCGAGGTCGAGTTCGCCACCCTGCACAACCAGGACGTGGTGAAGGCCAAGGGCGTCCTCATCGGCGACACGGTCGTGCTGCGCAAGGCCGGTGACGTCATTCCGGAGATCCTCGGCCCGGTCGTCGACCTGCGCGACGGCACCGAGCGCGAGTTCGTCATGCCCGCCCAGTGCCCCGAGTGCGGTACGCCGCTGGCGCCGGCGAAGGAGGGCGACGTCGACCTGCGCTGCCCGAACGCGCGCACGTGCCCGGCCCAGTTGCGCGAGCGGCTCTTCTACCTCGCGGGCCGCAAGGCGCTGGACATCGACCACTTCGGATACGTCGCCGCGGCGGCCCTGACCAAGCCGCTGGAGCCGGCCGAGCCGCCGCTGGTGGACGAGGGCGACCTCTTCGACCTCACCATCGAGCAGTTGCTGCCCATCAAGGCGTACGTCCTCGACCAGGACAGCGGTCTGCCCAAGCGCGACCCGAAGACCGGCGAGGAGAAGATCGCCACGGTCTTCGCCAACCAACAGGGCGAGCCGAAGAAGAACGCGATCGCGATGCTGGACACCATCGCCGCCGCCAAGCAGCGCCCCCTCGCCCGCGTCCTCACCGGTCTGTCGATCCGTCACGTCGGGCCGGTCGCGGCCGAGGCGCTGGCCCGGGAGTTCCGCTCGATCGAGCGCATCGAGCAGGCCACCGAGGAGGAACTCGCCGGCACCGACGGCGTCGGCGGGATCATCGCCGCCTCCCTCAAGCAGTGGTTCGCCGAGGACTGGCACCGCGAGATCATCCGCAAGTGGCGGGCCGCCGGCGTCCGGATGGAGGAGGAGGGCTCCGGCGAGGACGAGGGCCCGCGCCCGCTCGAAGGACTCACCGTCGTCGTCACCGGAACGCTCGAACACCACACGCGGGACGGCGCGAAGGACGCGCTGCAGAGCCGGGGAGCGAAAGTGACCGGTTCTGTTTCCAAGAAGACATCTTTCGTCGTGGTGGGTGACAATCCTGGTTCGAAGTACGACAAGGCGATGCAGCTGAAGGTTCCGGTTCTGAACGAGGACGGCTTCGCCGTCCTGCTCGGACAAGGACCGGACGCGGCCGCCGAAGTTGCCCTTCCGATCGAGGAATAGCGGTTGAAGGCCACCCGTTCGGCGCATATCAGATGCATACGGGTGGCCGGGTCGCATTCGGGCAACCGTCGACGACCGCTGCCCGTGGAAGCCTTCTGCGGCCTACTGTTGAGGGGTGCGCCTGCCGTGCCCAGCTGCGGTCGGGGCATCCCCTGCCCTGCGGGAGCCAGGGGAAGAGTTTTCAGACGCGGCGCCGTTGGCAGTTGTCGCCGGCAACGGACCGCGTGGCGTGGGCACCGCCGGCTGTGAGAGGGACGGGAATGGAACCGACCAAGAGCGCCGCCCCCGACTCACGGCTGCGCCTGCGCCGGATGACCGGCGCATGGCTGGCCGGCCTGAGGACGGGGCGGCCCGCGGAGCGCACCGGCACGGGCGGGTCGATCTCCGCACCCCTCATCGCGCCCCTCGCCCCCGGCGTCGGCAGGCTCACCGCCGAGCGCGGTTCCGGCCTGCCGGGCCAGGATCCCGAACGGCACAGCTCCTGGCCCGCGCTGCCCGCGGCGGTCGTCGCGGTGGCAGCCCTCGTCCTGGGCACCGGTTTCTACCGGGCGTTCAGTGGCGACCACGCGCTCTTCCCGTCCGGCACCGTCGGCTGGTCGCTGGCCGTGCTCACCGGCATCATCGTCGGCCACCTGGTCGCCCTCGGCCGGGCCCGCTGGTGGGGCGGCACCGGTTCCGGCGCGGCGCTCACCCTCGCGGTCCTGCTGCTGTACGGCTGGGTGCCCGCCGGAATGGTCAGCCTGACCGTCGTCGTCCTGGTCGGCGCCGCGCGCCGCAACCGCTGGCGCCAAGGCGTGCTGCACGGCGCGGTCGACATCCTGGGCATCGGTGCCGGAGCGCTGGTCCTCGCCGCGTTCGGGCGGTTCCCCTCCGTCGAGACGCCCTGGAATCCGGAGACCTGGTCGCTCTACGCGGTCCCCGAAGTGGCCCTGGTCGCGGGCGCGTATCTCGCGGTCACCCGGGCTCTGCTCTGGTACCTGCACGCCCCGCGCACCGGCGGTCTGCCCACCGTCGCCCGTACGGCCCTGGTGAGGCAGGGACTTGTGGCGGTAGCGCTGCTCGGCATCGCGCCGCTGGTCTGCGTGGTCGCGACAGCCCTGCCGCTCCTGCTGCCGCTGTTCTCGATCCCGCTGATCGCCCTCGACTCCACGCTCTGGATAGCCCGCGCCCGGGCGGAGGAGCAGTTGCGCGATCCGCTGACCGGGCTTCCCAACCGACAGTGGCTGCTCGAACGCACCTGGACGGCGCTGGACGATGCCGAACGCATCGGTGCGCGTTCGGCTCTCATGCTGATCGACCTGGACCGCTTCCGTTCTGTGAATGACACGTTGGGACACCTCGCCGGTGACCGGCTGCTCCTTCAGATAGCCGACCGGCTGCGGCTGGCGCTGCCGCGCGGGGCGGAGGCCGCGCGGCTGGGCGGAGACGAGTTCGCCGTGTTACTGCCGGTCGCCGACTCCACGACGTCGGCCACGCGGGTCGCCCGCAACCTCGTCGCCGCGCTCGGCTCGCCGCTCGACCTCGACGGGCTCACCCTCGTCCTGGAGGCCAGCGCCGGGCTCGCCGTCTTCCCCGACCACGCGCTCGACGCGGAGGGGCTGCTGCGCCGGGCGGACGTGGCGATGTACCAGGCGAAGCGGGACCGTACGGGGGTGGAGGTGTACGAGTCCAAGCGGGACTCGAACACCCCGGACCGGCTCGGTCTGCTCGGCGATCTGCGCCGGGCCCTCGACGCCGGTGACGTCGAACTGCACTACCAGCCGAAGGTCCGCTTCGACGGACAGGTGGCCGGCCTGGAAGCCCTGGTCCGCTGGGTGCATCCCGAGCGCGGCAAGGTGCCGCCGGACGAGTTCATCGCCATCGCCGAGTCCTCCGGGCTGATGCCCCATCTCACCGAGTACGTGCTGGAGACGGCGCTCGGACAGGTCGCGCGCTGGCGGGCGCAGGGCCTGCACGTGCCGGTCGCGGTGAACGTCTCGCCGCGCGATGTGCACAGCCCCGGCTTCGCGGGCTCGGTGGCCGCGCGGCTGGCCCGGCACGGTGTCCCGGCGGGGGCGCTCCAGCTGGAGATAACGGAACACGTGCTCCTGGAGGACCCGCAGCGGGCCGCGGACACCCTGGCCGGGCTGACCGGGCACGGGGTGAAGATGTCGCTGGACGACTTCGGTACCGGGTACTCCTCGCTCGTTCATCTGCGCCGGCTGCCGGTCAGCGAGCTGAAGATCGACCGCTCGTTCGTCGCACGGCTCGCCGTGGACACGGAGGACGCGGAGATCGTGCGCTGCACGGTCGATCTCGCGCACTCGCTGGGTCTTCTCGTCGTCGCGGAGGGCGTCGAGGACGACGAGACGTGGGAGCGGCTGCGGGACCTGGGCTGCGACGCCGTCCAGGGGTGGCTCGTCGCCGCCGCGATGCCCGCCGAGGAGGCCACGGCGTGGCTGCTGGCGCGGGGGTCGCGGGGCTGGCAGCGCCCCCGGGCCGCCTTGCCGGCCGCCGAGTAGGCGCGACGGCTCGCTGTCGGGTGCGGGTGCGTGCCCCGTCAGGGGCGCGGGGAACTGCGCGATCAGCCACGGACGGACCGCGGCTTCGGACGGCGCCGCGGGGCCCGGACGGGCGCGGCCTCCAACAGCGAGGAACCCCTCCGGGGGAGGCCCACCGGCCGGGAGACAGTCACGGAAGGGACCCCCCCTCCGAAGGCGGCCAAGCGGTCGGGAGACAGTCACGGGAGAGACCCCTCTGGGGGAGGTCCACCAGTCGGGAGACAGCCGAGGAAAGAACCCCTCCGGGGGAGGTCCCCCGGTCGGAGACAGTCACCGGCGGTGCACGGCTGGGCGAGCCCCGGGGAAACCGGTGCGCGGGCATCCGTACCGGCGCCATAGGATTGGGCCCAAACCACACACACTCACCCCAGAGGATCGCTGCATGCCTGGCATCACGCGCGAGGAGGTCGCCCACCTCGCACGGCTGGCGCGTCTGGAGCTGAAGGGCGAAGAGCTCGACCACTTCGCAGGCCAGCTCGACGACATCATCGGCGCGGTCGCCCGCGTCAGCGAGGTCGCCGACCAAGACGTACCGCCGACCTCTCATCCGCTGCCGCTGACGAACGTCATGCGCGTGGACGAGGTCCGTCCGTCGCTCACCCCCGAGCAGGCGCTCTCCGGCGCCCCGGCCCAGGAGCAGCAGCGTTTCAAGGTGCCGCAGATCCTGGGGGAGGACTAATCACCATGACGGACACCAACGTCAACATCATCAAGCTGACCGCGGCCGAGATCGCCGAGAAGATCGCGGCGGGCGAGCTCACGGCCGTCGAGGTCACCGAGGCCCACCTCGCCCGAATCGAGGCCGTCGACGAGAAGGTGCACGCCTTCCTGCACGTCGACCGTGAGGGCGCCCTCGCGCAGGCCCGTGCCGTCGACGCGAAGCGTGCGGCGGGCGAGAAGCTCGGCCCGCTGGCCGGCGTTCCGCTCGCGCTCAAGGACATCTTCACCACCGAGGGCATCCCGACGACCGTCGGTTCCAAGATCCTCGAGGGCTGGATCCCGCCGTACGACGCGACCCTCACCAAGAGGCTGAAGGCCGCCGACGTCGTCATCCTCGGCAAGACCAACATGGACGAGTTCGCCATGGGGTCCTCCACCGAGAACAGCGCGTACGGGCCGACCGGCAACCCCTGGGACCTCACCCGTATCCCCGGCGGTTCCGGCGGCGGGTCGAGTGCCGCCCTGGCCTCCTTCCAGTCGCCCCTCGCGATCGGCACCGACACGGGCGGCTCCATCCGGCAGCCCGCGGCCGTCACCGGCACGGTCGGCGTGAAGCCGACGTACGGCGCGGTCTCCCGTTACGGCATGGTGGCGTTCTCGTCCTCCCTCGACCAGGGCGGACCCTGCGCCCGTACGGTCCTGGACGCGGCGCTCCTGCACGAGGTGATCGCCGGGCACGACCCGCTCGACTCCACCTCCATCGACGCCCCGGTCCCGCCGGTCGTCGAGGCGGCCCGCAACGGCTCCGTGGCCGGCATGCGCGTCGGTGTCGTCAAGCAGTTCCGCGGCGAGGGCTACCAGGCCGGTGTCGTGCAGCGCTTCGACGAGGCCGTCGCGGTGCTCAAGGAGCTGGGCGCCGAGATCGTCGAGCTGGACTGCCCGTCCTTCGACCTGGCGCTGTCGGCGTACTACCTGATCGCCCCGTCCGAGTGTTCGAGCAACCTCGCCCGCTTCGACGGCCTGCGCTACGGCGCGCGCGTCGGCGACGACGGCACGCACTCCGCCGAGGAGGTCACCGCCCTCACCCGCGAGGCCGGCTTCGGCCCCGAGGTCAAGCGCCGCATCATGCTCGGCACGTACGCGCTCAGCTCCGGCTACTACGACGCGTACTACGGCTCCGCGCAGAAGGTCCGTACGCTCATCACCCGCGACTTCGAGAAGTCGTTCGATCAGGTGGACGTGATCGTCTCCCCGACCACGCCCACCACCGCCTTCCCGATCGGCGAGCGCGCCGACGACCCGATGGCGATGTACCTCGCGGACCTGTGCACCATCCCGACCAACCTGGCCGGCAACTCCGCCATGTCGCTGCCCTGCGGTCTCGCGCCCGAGGACAACCTCCCGGTCGGCCTGCAGATCATCGCCCCCGCGCTGAAGGACGACCGGCTTTACAAGGTCGGCGCCGCCGTCGAGGCCGCCTTCGTGGAAAAGTGGGGACACCCGCTGCTCGAGGAGGCTCCGTCGCTGTGAGTAAGGCTCTGTCAAAGGCCAAGGGCTTCAAGAAGTCCAAGTCCGGTACGTACCTGTCCATCGCGACCACCGCGTTCGGTGCCGTGAGCGTCGCCAAGCAGGCCAGGAAGGCCCGCTCCGAGCACGACACGCTGCGCCTGATCGACGCGGCCGTGTCCGCCGCCGCCATCGTCACCGGCCTCGCCATCCTCTACCGGGAGCTCAAGCGCCTGGGCGACGACGACGTCCTGCTGGGCTGAGAGGGAAGTTTCACCGTGACCACCACGACCGACCTGGAGTCGTACGAGGACGCGCTGGCGTCGTACGACCCCGTCATGGGCCTCGAAGTCCATGTCGAACTCGGCACCAAGACCAAGATGTTCTGCGGCTGTTCGACCGAGCTGGGCGCCGAGCCCAACTCGCAGACCTGCCCGACCTGCCTCGGCCTGCCCGGCGCGCTCCCGGTCGTCAACGCGACCGGCGTCGAGTCCGCCATCAAGATCGGTCTCGCGCTGAACTGCGAGATCGCCGAGTGGTGCCGCTTCGCCCGGAAGAACTACTTCTATCCGGACATGCCGAAGAACTTCCAGACCTCCCAGTACGACGAGCCGATCGCCTTCAACGGCTACCTCGACGTACAGCTGGAGGACGGCGAGACCTTCCGGGTGCAGATCGAGCGCGCCCACATGGAGGAGGACACCGGCAAGTCGACGCACGTCGGCGGCGCGACGGGCCGTATCCACGGCGCCTCGCACTCGCTCCTCGACTACAACCGTGCCGGCATCCCCCTCATCGAGATCGTCACCAAGCCGATCGAAGGTGCGGGGGAGCGCGCCCCCGAGGTCGCCAAGGCGTACGTCGCCGAGCTGCGCGAGCTCATCAGGGCGCTCGGTGTCTCCGAGGCCCGCATGGAGCAGGGGCAGATGCGCTGCGACGTGAACCTGTCGCTGCGTCCGCACGGCCGCGAGAAGTTCGGCACGCGGAGTGAGACCAAGAACGTCAACTCCCTTCGCTCCGTGGAGCGTGCGGCCCGCTTCGAGATCCAGCGCCACGCCGCGGTGCTGAACTCCGGCGGCACGATCATCCAGGAGACCCGCCACTTCCACGAGGACACCGGGTCCACGACCTCGGGCCGCGTGAAGGAGGAGGCCGAGGACTACCGGTACTTCCCGGAGCCGGACCTGGTGCCGGTGGCGCCCTCCCGCGCATGGGTCGAGGAGCTGCGCGCGGGCCTGCCCGAGCAGCCGCTCGCACGTCGTAACCGCCTCCGCGAGGAGTGGGGTGTCTCGGCGCACGACATGCAGTCGATCCTCAACGCCGGTGCCATCGACCCGATCGTCGCCACCATCGAGGCCGGGGCCGACGCGGCGTCCGCCCGCAAGTGGTGGATGGGCGAACTGGCCCGCTCCGCCAACGAGTCGGGCAAGGCCCTGGAGGACCTGCCGATCACCCCGGCGCAGGTCGCCCGGGTGGCGCAGCTCGTCTCCTCCGGAGACCTGAACGACAAGCTCGCCCGTCAGGTCATCGAGGGCGTCCTCGCGGGTGAGGGCACCCCGGACGAGGTCGTCGACAAGCGCGGTCTGAAGGTCGTCTCCGACGAGGGCGCGCTGACCGCCGCCGTCGACGAGGCCATCGCCGGCAACCCGGGCGTCGCGGACAAGATCCGTGGCGGCAAGGTGGCCGCGGCCGGCGCGCTGGTCGGTGCGGTCATGAAGGCCACCCGTGGCCAGGCCGACGCGGCCCGCGTCAAGGAGCTGATCCTGGAGAAGCTGGGCGTCAGCGAGGGCTGAGGACGCGTCAGTACCCACCTAGGGGGATGCATCGGAGTCGATGCATCCCCCTAGGCATGCGCGGCAACGCCGAGTCGAGGCGACAGAGTTCACCTGATGGTCCTGTGAGTCGGGTCCCAGTCGCATGAGTACCACCATGAATGTGACAAACGATCATTTCCTGCTGTAAGAGTGTCTGGGCATTGCTCATGCGTTCTTTGCGGGCTGTTCAGTTATGTATACGGCTGTTCCCGGTCAAAGATCCATAAATCAACCAGGGAGCACCTCCGTTGGTAGCCCTCGCACGCTGGTGTGTACGGCACCGCCTCGTCGTCGTTCTGCTGTGGCTCCTCGCCCTCGGCTCAGTCACCGCCGTCGCTGCCGTCACCGGCTCCGCCTACTCGAACGACTACGAGGCACCCGGCACCGAGTCGGGCCGCGCCACCCAGCTCCTGCGCGACGGCTTCCCGGGCCTCGGCGGCGACAGCGACACCGTGGTCTGGCACACCACCCCGGGCGGCGTGCGCTCCGCCGACGTCGAACAGACGATGACCCGCACCCTCGACCGCATCGCGGGCCTGCCCGGCGTGGCCTCCGTCGTCAGCCCGTACGAGCGCCGGGGCGCCGGCCGGATCAGCGCCGACGGCCGTACGGCCTACGCCACCGTCACCTTCGACGCCCAGGCGGAGCACATCGGCAAGGGTGAGGCCCGGGCCGTCGTGAACGCCGCCAAGGCCGCCGGGACCGACGGCCTCCAGGTGGAGCTGGGCGGCAGCGCCATCGGGCTGACCGCGTCCTCGGGCGGCCACCTCGCCGAGGTCGTCGGCGTGGTCGTCGCCGCCGTGGTCCTCTTCCTCGCCTTCGGCTCGCTCGCCGCCGCCCTGCTGCCCATCGCCACCGCCCTGGTCGGCGTAGGTACCGCGTACGCCTCCATCGTGCTCCTCGGGCACGCCATGACCGTCGCCGCCTTCGCCCCCATGCTCGGCATGCTCATCGGACTCGGCGTCGGAATCGACTACGCGCTGTTCATCGTGACCCGGCACCGGCGCGGGCTGAAACGCGGCCTCCCGGTGGCCGAGGCCGCACGCAACGCCGTCGCCACCACCGGGCGCGCGGTCGTCTTCGCGGGCGCCACCGTCTGCATCGCCCTGCTCGGCATGATCATCCTGCGGCTCGGCTTCCTCAACGGCGTCGCGATCGCCGCCTCCTTGACCGTCGTCCTCACCGTCGTGGCCTCCGTGACCCTGCTGCCCGCGCTGCTCTCCTTCCTCGGACCGCGCGCGCTCAGCCGCCGCGAGGGGCGCGGGCTGGACGAGCACGGGCCGGAGCCTGAACTGCCGACCGGACTCGCCGCCCGCTGGTCCGTCTTCGTGGAACGGCACCCCAAGCTGCTCGGCGCCCTCGCCGTGGCCGTCATGGCGCTGCTCGCCCTGCCCACGCTCTCCCTCCACCTGGGCACCTCGGACCAGGGCAACGACCCGAGACCGACGACCACGCGCCAGGCGTACGACCTCCTCGCGGAGGGCTTCGGGCCGGGCGTGAACGGGCCCCTCACCCTCGTCACGAAGGTCGGCGGCGCCGACGACAAGCTCGCCCTCGACCATCTGGACGCCACGCTCCGGGAGACCGAGGGTGTCGCCTCGGTGACCCCGGTGACGTACGACACCAGTGGCGACACGGCGTACCTCACCCTCGTCCCGGACTCCGCGCCGCAGTCCCGGAAGACCAGCGAACTCGTCACCAGGCTGCGTACCGGCGTCCTGCCCCGTGCCGAGGCGGACACCGCGCTCGATGTGCACGTCGGCGGGGTGACGGCCGGCTACGACGACTTCGCCGACGTCATCGTCGGCAAACTCCCGCTCTTCGTGGGCGTCGTGATCGGCCTCGGCTGCGTCCTGCTGCTGCTCGCCTTCCGCTCGATCGGGATCCCCCTCAAGGCCGCCGCGATGAACATCGCCGCCGTCGCCGCCGCCTTCGGAGTGGTCGTCGCGATCTTCCAGTGGGGCTGGGGCGGCGAGCTGCTCGGCCTCGGCCGCGCCGGGCCGATCGAGCCCTTCCTGCCCGTGATCATGGTGTCGGTCCTCTTCGGGCTCTCCATGGACTACCAGGTGTTCCTGATCAGCCGGATGTACGAGGAGTGGCTGGAGACCGGCGACAACCGGCGCGCCGTCCGTGTCGGCCTCGCCGAGACCAGCCGCGTGATCAACTCCGCCGCCGTCATCATGATCTCGGTCTTCCTCGCCTTCGTGCTCAGCGGCGACCGCGTCATCGCGATGTTCGGCATCGCCCTCGCCTCCGCCGTCGCCCTCGACGCCTTCGTCCTGCGCACGCTCCTGGTGCCCGCCCTGATGCACCTGCTGGGCGGCGCCAACTGGTGGCTGCCCCGCCGGCTCGACCAGCTACTGCCGCGCATCAGCATCGAGCCGCCCGAGTGCCGCGCCGCGCATGAGAGGCTGGCCGCGGCGACGGACGCCGAGGTGGCGGACGTACTGGAAAAGGAGCGGCAGCGGGATGTACGCGATATCTCTGGGTGACGACGGTGCCGAACTGCGCCCCTTGGAGCCGTGGCACGCCGAGGAGTTCCTGGCGCACCTGGACCGCGGCAGGGAGTTCGTCCAGCAGTTCATCCCCTTCGGGTCGACGACCACGGACATGGCCTCCGCGCGGGAACACCTCCAGAGGTACGCCGACATGCGCGCCGCCGACACCGGGTCCCTGCACGGCCTGTGGCTGGAGGGCAAACTCGTGGGTGGCGTGCTCTTCCTGAACTTCGACGCCGAGAACGGCAACTGCGAGGTCGGGTGCTGGCTGGAGCCCGCCGGCACGGGACGCGGACTGGTCACGCGCGCGATGCGGATCCTCCTCGACTGGGCGGTCGAGGAGCGCGGCATCCACCGGATCGAATGGGTCGCCGCCTCGGGCAACCACCCGAGCCTGAACGTGGCCCGGCGGCTGGGGATGACCCGGGACGGGATACGGCGGGAAAGCCACCCCTATCGGGGCGTACGGCACGACCTGGAGGTGTGGTCCGTCCTCGCCCCCGAGTGGCGCGAGGCACGCGCGCGCGGCGCCCACAGCGATCATTAAGGAACTTCTCAGAGAGCGTCCGTACGGTGCGGGGCATGGGAACCAAGACAGTTGACGAGGCCGTGAACGAGAACGGCACCGAGGCGAAGAGCGACCAGGAGACCGTGGACGTCACGAAGGCCGACGCACCTGCGGAGACCGAGGCCCGGAGCGAGGCCGACACCGAGGCCGCGGGCGAGGAGCAGGACGAGATCGAGGAGCAGGACGAGACCGAGGAGGGCGGCGCCGCCCCCGAGGCCGCGGAGGGCACCTCCGGAATCGGCCAGGGTGCCGCCGCCGTCGTCTCCGCCGGGCTCGGCCTCGTGTCGCTCAGCGGCAGCTGGGTCGCCACCGTGGCCGCCGCGCGCGAGACGCTCGTGGGACAGCTGCAGACCTCACAGAGCGCGAGCGTCGCCAAGCAGGTCAAGGAGGTCTACGGCGATGCCTGGACGACCACCGCGGTGGTCGGCGGCCTCTTCGCGCTGGCCGCGCTGATCGTCGGCGTCGTCGTCCTGGTCCGGCCCGCCTTCGGCGCCCCGGGCAAGCCGCAGGCCGCCTGGATCAAGTCGGTCGCCTGGGCGGGTGTCTCGCTCGGTGTCATCGGCCTGGTGCTCGCGGTCGCCAAGTACTCCGACATCCTGCTCGGACTGCCGTCCACCAGCTGAATCTCCCTCCGCATTCCACACACCTCTGAGGGGCCTTAGGGCCGGCCTGAGTCACCCACGGCCGCCCTAAGGCCCTTCGCGTGCGCAAGATGCGGAACTCTCCCGATGTGGCGCACCCCCCTGGGAGACGAAGGTTGAGGCATCGCGAACGAGCGAGACCGAAACCGACTCTTCCCGAGGGGTACGAGATGTTCGAGCACGAGCTTCACCAGATCCGATCCGCCCAGCTGATCCGCGAGGCCCAGGACTTCCGGCTGGCACAGGAGGCCCTCCGCGACCGCCGGGCCGCCCGCCGCGCCGAGCGCGAGTCCAGGCAGAACGAAACGGAGGGGCAGGACCATAGCCACCGTCCCCGCCGGCACCGGTTCGCCCGCGCCGCGTGAGCGGCGGGGCAGGGGACGACGGCCGTACGGGGGTCGGTCGTCGTCCCGAGCCGGTACCGCCCGGACCACGCGCCGGCCTGCGGACAACCGGACCGCGCGCGGCCCCGCGGATAACCGGTGCCGCACTGTCGGACCCCTGTGCGATGCTCGGGCCTGTGGAGACCAGGTCCGTCAGCCCGGTGTTCGTCGGACGCACCGACGAACTGGGGGTGTTGAACGATGCGCTCGCCCGCGCCGCCGCGGGCGAGCCGCAGGCGTTGCTGCTCGGCGGCGAGGCCGGGGTCGGAAAGACCCGCCTGATCGAGGAGTTCGCCGCCGCGGCCGCCCGCGAGGGCGCCGTCGTCGCCTGCGGGGGCTGCGTGGAGATCGGCGCCGACGGACTGCCGTTCGCCCCCTTCTCCACCGCCCTGCGCGCCCTGCGCCGCACCCTCCCCGAGGAACTGGCCGCCGCGGCCGCGGGCCAGGAGGAGGAGCTGGCCCGGCTCCTGCCCGAGCTGGGCGAAGCCACCGCGGGACGGCCCTACGACGAGGAGGGCATGGCCCGCCTCTTCGAACTCACCGTCCGTCTCCTGGAGCGCGTCGCCGCCGACCGCACGGTCGTCGTCGTCCTCGAAGACCTGCACTGGGCCGACGCCTCCACCCGCCACCTGCTCGCCTACCTCTTCCGCACCCTGCGCGGCGGTCGCCTGGTCGTCGTGGCCAGTTACCGCGCCGACGACATCCACCGCCGCCACCCGCTGCGCCCCCTGCTCGCCGAACTCGACCGGCTGCGCACGGTCCGCCGCATCGAACTCGGGCGCTTCAGCCGCGCTGAGGTCGGCCGCCAGATCGCCGGCATCCTCGCCCAGGAACCCGACCCGGCCCAGGTCGACGAGATCTTCGCCCGCTCCGACGGCAACGCGTTCTTCGTCGAGGAACTCGCCGTCGCCGCCCACCACGGATGTCGTACGGGGCTCACGGACACCCTGCGCGACCTGCTCCTCGTACGCGTCGAAGGCCTGCCGGAGAGCGCCCAGCGCGTCGCCCGGATCGTCGCCGAGGGCGGCTCCACCGTCGAATATCCGCTGCTGGCCGCCGTGGCCCGGCTCTGCGAGGACGACCTCATCGAGGCGCTGCGGGCCGCCGTCGGCGCCAACATCCTGCTGGCCTCGCCCGGCGGCGACGGCTACCGCTTCCGCCACTCCCTGGTCCGCGAGGCCGTCAGCGACGACCTGCTGCCCGGCGAGCGCTCCCGCTTCAACCGCCGGTACGCCGAGGCCCTGGAGGCCGACCCGACGCTCGTACCGCCAGGCGAGCGGTCCACCCGCCTGGCCAGCTACTGGTACCACGCCCATGACGCCGCCAAGGCGCTGCCCACCGTCCTCATCGCCGCCGCCGAGGCCCGCCGCCGCCACGCCCATTCCGAGCAACTGGGTCTCCTGGAGCGGGCGATGGAGCTGTGGGACGTCGCCCCCGAGGCCGTACGGGCCGAACTGCGCCCCGTCGACCACGTGGAGGCCTTTCCCCCCTGCGGCTGCGACCCGGAGACCACGCCCCTGCGGTACATCGACCTGATGGCCGAGGCAGCCGTCGCGGGCCGACTCGGCGGAATGCGCGAACGCGCCCTGAAGATCTGCAAGAAGGCGCTGCGACTCCTGGAGGACGAGGACGACCCACTGCGCGCCGCCTGGTTCTGGGGCCAGCGCTCACGGCTGACACAGAGTCTGGCCCGCGGCGACGGCTGGCAGGAGCTCGCCAAGGCCCAGGAGCTGGTGCGGGGCCTTCCGCCGTCGGAGGTGCACGCCGACGTCCTGTCCAACGTCGCCGCCTGGTGCATGCTCCATGAACCCGGCCCCGGCGCCCTCGCCGCCGCCGAGCGCGCCGTGCAGTACGCGCGCATGGTGGGCGCCCAGGAGATCGAGCTGAACGCCCGGCTCACGCTCGGCGGTCTGATGCTCGACTCGGGGGACGTCGAGGCGGGGCTCGCGGAGATGTACGAGGTCAAGGACCACGTGATGCGGCACGGCGCCTCCCTCGTCATGGGGCGCCTGCACATCAACCTGCCCTCCCATCTGGAGTCCGTCGGCCGCTCCCGCGAGGCCGTTGCGATCCTGCGCGAGGGCGTCGAACTCGCCCGGAAGAACGGCCTGTTGGACACCAAGGCCTGGGTGTGGGGCAACCTCTCGGAGTCGCTCCAGGCGCTCGGCCAGTGGGACGAAGCCGCCGAGGCCGGGCGGAAGGTGCTGGGCGTCGGACTCATCGGCAAGGCCTCCGGCGTCGGCGCCAGCCGCCTGGCGAACCTCGCGCTCGCCCGCGGCGACCTCGCCGAGTCGACGCGGCAACTGGCCGCGGCCCGCGCCCACTTCGGCACCCACGACCCCGCCCCACAGCACTCCCTGCCGCTGGTGGCCACCGAGATCGGCATCGCCGCCGGCGAGGGCCGCCTCCTGGACGCCCGCGCCGCCCTGACACAGGCGCTGGACGCGGGCTTCCCGCCCGGCACCCAGCGTTACGGCTGGCCCCTGCTGCTCGCCGCCGCCATCGCGGAGGCCGACGCGCGCGGGCTGCCCGCCGCCGGACCGGGCCGCGCCGAGACCCTGGAGCGCATCCGCACGGCCGCGAAGTCCCTGGCCGCCGGCGCGCCCGTCTGGGTCGCGCACGAGGCATGGGTGCGCGCCGAACTCCACCGCGCCGAAGGCGTGCTCGTCCCGCAGACCTGGTCCGAGGTGGTCACCGTCTTCGAACCCCTGGAGCGCCCCTACGACCTCGCCCGCGTCCGGCACCGCCTCGCCGAGGCCCTCTTGACCTCGGGCACGGACGACGACGACCGCGACCGTGCCACGGAACTCCTCCGTCTGGCCCGTGCCGCCGCCGACCACCTCGGCGCCCGCCCGCTCGCCGACGCCGTCGCCCTGCTCGCCCAGCGGGCCCGCCTCACCCTGGCCCACCTCCCCGAACCGTCCCGTCTCGCCCCCGTCGAGCCGGCCGAGGCGCTCGGCCTCACCAGCCGCGAACGCGACGTCCTCCGCCTTGTCGCCGCCGGCCGCAGCAACCGCCAGATCGCCGAGGAACTCTTCATCTCCCCGAAGACGGCCAGCGTCCACGTCTCGAACATCCTGGCCAAGCTGGACGTCTCAGGACGGGGAGAGGCGGCCGCGCTGGCGCATCGGTTGCGGCTGTTTCCGCCGGAGGCCCCCGCTGCCCAGGCGGCCGGCTGACGCCTACGCTGTAACGGATCCGGGCCGAGGGAGGCGCCGTGTTCAACATGTTCGAGGAGTTGTTCGCACCAGGACGCAAGCACACCAACGACGAACGCAAACGCCTGGAACTGACCCGCGTGGACCTGAACGACGGCGACCCGGGCCGCGGCCCCATAGACCTGTCGTCGGGCAAGGTGGTCGTACGACTGCCGAAGCAGGATCCGGAACAGGGGGAGGCGAGCACGGGGGAGTCGGGCGCAGGGGAGGCGGGCCCCGGGGAGCCGGGCCCCGGGGAGGCGAGCGCGGGGCAGGGGCCCGCGCCGCGGCAGGGGCCCGCGTCGGAGGCCGAGTAGGTGTCGGAGGCCGAGCCCGCGTCGCAGACCGGGCCGGCGTCGCAGGCCGAGCAGGTGTTACAGACCGGGCCGGCGTCGCAGGCCGAGTAGGTGTCGCCGGCCGAGCAGGTGTCGCAGAACCGAGCCCGCGTCGCAGCCGGACGAGTCCTGAGTGGGGCCCGGAGCGCCTACCTCAGTCTTCTCCCGCTACTTCACCTCCAGCTCCAGAATCCTGTCGTCCCCCTGCCCGGGGCTCCCTCGCCCGTCCGTCTCGCTCGTCGTCAGCCAGAGTTTGTCGCCGCCCGCGGAGACGACCGTGCGGAGGCGGCCGTACTTGCCCGTGAGGAAGGCCTCGGGGGCGGCGGAGGTCTTGGTGCCGTTCAGCGGTATGCGCCACAGGCGTTCGCCCTTGAGGCCCGCCATCCAGATGGAGCCCTTGGCGTAGGCGATGCCGCTGGGGGAGGCCTCGTCGGTGTGCCACTGGGCGACCGGGTCGTGGTACCTGGGGTTGTCGCCCTTGCCCTCGACCACCGGCCAGCCGTAGTTGTCGCCCGGCTTGATCTGGTTGAGCTCGTCCCAGGTGTCCTGGCCGAACTCGGAGGCCCACAGGCGCTGCTTGTCGTCCCAGGCGAGGCCCTGGACATTACGGTGCCCGTACGAGTAGACGACCGAGTCGCCGAAGGGATTGCCCGGCGCGGGCTCGCCGTCCGGCGTCATCCGCAGGATCTTGCCGCCCAGTGCCTTCTTGTCCTGGGCCTGCCCACGGTCACCGGTCTCGCCCGCGCCCGCGTACAGCATCTTGTCCGGGCCGAACGCGATCCGCCCGCCGTTGTGGATCATTCCCTTGGGGATGCCCTTGAAGATGGTGTCCGGTGCGCCCAGCTGCTCGCCGGGCGGCTTCTGCGCGTCGTACAGCATGCGGACGATGCGGTTGTCCGAGGCCGTCGTGAAGTAGGCGTAGACCATGTGGTCGGAGGCGTAGTCAGGGGAGAGCGCTATGCCCAGGAGGCCGCCCTCTCCGGCGGGCGCGACCCCCGGCACCTGGCCCAGCTCCGTCTTCTTGCCGGACTCCTCGTCGACCCGTGTGATCGTCCCCTCGTCCCGCGAGGAGACCAGCAGGCCGCCCTCGGGCAGCGGGGCGAGGCCCCAGGGGCTCTTGAGGTCCTCGGTGACGGTGCGCAGGACCTTCACCGAACCCTTGGCGGGCGGTGTCTCCTCGGCGGGCCGCCCCGAGGACGACGCCCCCGGCTTCGCACTCCCCGCGCTCGGGAACACGCTCCCGAGGTCCGGCTTTCCCCCGCCGTCGGAGGAACAGCCGGCCGTCACCAGGAGCGTGGCCGCGGCCAACACGACTGTCACTACTCGACGTTGCACCATCAGGGTCCCTTCGACGCGGCGGTCCTACTGTTCATACACCGCTCGCGCCTCACGGGTTCCCGATCACGGGCACCCCATCCGTCCCGCGCTCCGGACAGGCCCTCGCTAGTCCCAGGATCCCCGCGCCCCCGGCAACCCCGCCACCTCCGCGAGATCCTCCGGCGTCAGCCGCAGCCCGGCCGCCCCCGCGTTCTCGGTGACCCAGCGCTCCCGCTTGGCCCCGGGCACCGGCACCACGTGCGGCCCCTGGGCCAGCACCCACGCCAGTGCCACCTGCGCGGGCGTGACCGCCCTCTCGTGGTCCCCGTGCCGCCGGGCGATGCGCCGCAGCCCGGCGACGACGGGCTGGTTCGCGGCCATCATCTCGGCGGTGAAGCGGGGGTGGCGGGCGCGTACGTCGTCGGGCTCGAAGCCCTCACCGGGGGTGAGCGTGCCGGTCAGGAAGCCGTTGCCGAGCGGCATCGCGGCGAGGAAGCCGACCCCGCGCACCGCGCACCACGGCAGCAGCGCGTCCAGCGCCTCCGTCGACCACACCGACAGTTCCGCCTCCACGGCGCTCACAGGGAAGACCTGCTGCACCCGCTCCAACTGCCGGATCGTTCCGTCGTGCAACCGCGCCCCCGAGCGGCGGCCGGACCGGGCACCCACCGCGCACAGCCCGAGCGAGCGCACCTTTCCGGCCGCGACGAGTTCGGCCATGGCGCCCCAGGTCTCCTCGACCGGAACCTCCGGGTCCGCGCGGTGCAGCTGATAGAGGTCGATCACATCCGTCTGGAGGCGTCGCAGCGAGGCGTCGCAAGCCCGCTTCACATACCCGGGGCGGCCATTGGCCACGATGTGCTGCTCACCCACCAGCAGCCCGACCTTGGTCGACACGAAGGCCTCGGAGCGCCGCTCCCTCAGCACCCGCCCCAGGAGCAGCTCGTTGGTGAAGGGGCCGTACATGTCGGCCGTGTCGAGCAGTGACGAGCCCAGGTCGAGCGCCGTGTGCACCGCGCGCAGCGACTCCTCACCGCGCTGCCGCGAACCGGTGTACGCCCAGCTCATCGGCATGCATCCGAGCCCGACCGCCCCCACATCGAGCGCCGCCGCCCCGATCGTCCTGCGCTCCACCTCGCCGTGACCCTCCCTCTGCTGGCTCCCCAACCTAACCTCTGCGCGGGCGGGTGCTTCGCATAGCCTCCTGACCATGACTTCCGATGTGTGGCTTCCGTTTCACGCCGACGAGATCGACGGCCTCCCCGAGGGCCTCAACTACCGCTTCTGGGACGGCGACCAGGAGTTTCCCGCACGACCTGCGGACTGCGCCTTCTATGTCGTGCCCTATATGAAGCCGCCCGCCGTCGCGCAGCGGCCGATGGCCGAACTGACCTCGGTCCAGGTCGTGCAGACCCTCTCCGCCGGGATCGACCACGTCCTGCCGAGCCTGAAGTTCCTGCGCCCGGGTGTGCGGTTGTGCAACGCCCAGGGGGTGCACGAGGCGAGCACCGGCGAGCTCACCCTCGCCCTGATCCTCGCCTCGCTGCGTGGCATCCCCGGTTTCGTACGGGGCCAGGACAAGGAGGAGTGGCGCTCGGGGTTCTATCCCGCACTGGCCGACAAGTCCGTCCTGATCGTCGGGTACGGGTCGATCGGGTCCGCGATCGAGGACCGGCTCGCGCCCTTCGAGCTCGCGCGGGTGGCGCGCGTCGCGCGCTCAGAGCGCACCACGGCGCGCGGTCCGGTGCATCCGCTCACTGAACTGCCTTCTCTGCTGCCCGAAGCCGACGTCGTGGTGCTCTCGACGCCCCTCACGGAGAGCACGCGAGGCCTGGTCAACGCCGATTTCCTGTCCCGGATGAAGGACGGCGCGCTCCTGGTGAACGTCGCCCGCGGCCCCGTCGTCGACACCAAGGCGCTCCTCGCCGAGCTGGAGAGCGGGCGTATCACCGCGGCCCTCGACGTCACCGATCCCGAGCCGCTGCCGAAGGGACACCCCTTGTGGCACGCGCCCGGCGTGCTCATCAGCCCCCATGTCGGGGGGCCCACCTCGGCGTTCCTGCCGCGCGCCAAGCGGCTCCTG
The DNA here is from genome assembly GCF_042881985.1 of Streptomyces sp. NPDC058246. Classification (NCBI taxonomy): domain Bacteria; kingdom Bacillati; phylum Actinomycetota; class Actinomycetes; order Kitasatosporales; family Streptomycetaceae; genus Streptomyces; species Streptomyces sp. NPDC058246. The sequence goes on from NZ_JBHVWZ010000026.1 coordinate 54,835, forward strand.
GCAGATCAGCTGAACCGTTTCGTGAACCGGGAGCCGCTGCGGAACGTGGTCTCTACCACCGGCGCATAAGTCATGCGCGGTGCGCTCCCCGTCCGCTTCGAGCACCCTCCGCAGTTCCCCGAATGCGGGCCGTACCGGCATCCTCCCTGGTCGTCACGGAGCGTAGAGGAACTATGTCCCTGAGTGACGAGACTGGTGTATCGTCCCGACAGGGGCTGCGCCGCGCACCGTTCGGCGCCGGGGATGGACATTTCAGACTGCGAGGGGGGCGACGGGCGATGCACGGCCTATGGACCAACGATCCGACGCGGCGGGGCCGCCGACGACCCTGGCGCGCGGCCACGCGCAGACGAGGCCACAGCGGTCATGGCGGCCACGGTGGTCACAGCGGTCATGGTGGTCACAGCGGCCACGGTGGTCAGCACCACCGTCGGCACAGCGGCCGCCGGAGGCACGCGCACCCAGCGCACGTGGACCAGCGGGACCCCGGAGTGCGGACCGGGTGGGCCCCGTGAGTTCCCCGGGGGCGCTGCTGACCCGCCGACCGGTCCTCGGCTGCGGGACGGGCCTGCTCTCGCAGCTCGTTCTGGCCCTGCTGTGCGGGGGCTACGCCGTCGGTTCCGCGTTCGGCTGGGGCTCCGCGAGTCTCGCGCTGATCATGGGCGACTTCGGACTGAGCGCCGCGGCGGGCACCGCGGCGGTCTCCTGCTTCCTCTACGCCCGTAACCGTGGCAGCCGTTTTCGACCCGCGTGGCTGCTCTTCTCGCTCTCCTCCGCCATGGCGTCGCTCGGGAACCTGGTCTGGGGGTGGTACGAGGTCGTCCTCGCCAGCCCCGTGCCCAGCCCGAGCTATGCCGACCTGTTCTTCCTGTGCTTCGCGCCGCCCGCCATCGTAGGACTGCTCGTGCTCGCCAAGAGGCCCGTCACCAAGGCGGGCTGGGTGTGCCTCGCGCTGGACGCCTGGCTGATCGGCGGCTCGCTGCTCACGCTGTCGTGGAGCCTGGCGCTCGCCCAGGCCGCGAAGTTCGACGGGCCCAGCGTCGCGCACACCGCGCTGTCGCTGGCGTATCCGCTGCTGGACATCGCGCTGGTCAGCATGGTCCTCGCGCTGCACTTCCGCCGCTCGTCGGTGAACAGATCGGCGGTGAACACGGCGATCGGGGCACTCGCCCTGACCGTGATGTGCGACGCCCTGTTCACCTCGCCCCTCCTGCACAACAACTACCACTCCGGGCAGCTCCTCGACGCGGGGTGGTTCGCCGGCTCGCTGCTCCTCGCGTACGCCCCCTGGGTGGGCGCCCGGCACGGGCAGCCGGACGCCGACGGGCACGGTGTCGACGGCCACGCGCGCGTGGTGCACGAACACATCCCCGGACAGCGTCAAGAGGGACATCGGCAAGACGGACAGCGCGGACCGTACGGACAGCAAGGGCAGCACGGACACCAAGTGCAACGGCAAGAAGGTCAGCAGGGGGGACACACGCACGTGCCCCCGCAGGGAGGAGGCCACGACCGGTATCCGGCCACGCGCCCGATCGCCGGATCACTGGCCGCGCTCACGCCTTATCTGGCCGCCGCCGTCTGCACCCTGGGAATCCTCTACAACGTCCTGAACGGCCGAAACGTGGACCGCGTGGTGCTCATCACCGCCGGCCTGGTCGTCCTCGCCCTCGTCGTGCGCCAGGGCATCATGCTGCTCGACAACATCACCCTCACGCAGGAGCTGGCCCAGAAGGAGAACCACTTCCGCTCCCTCGTGCAGGGCTCCAGCGACGTCATCATGATCGCCGCGCCGAACGGCATCCTGCGGTACGTCAGCCCGGCCGCCGCCGGGGTCTACGGCCGGGACGCCGACGAGCTCGTCGGCTCCGAGCTCGCCTCGCTCATCCACCCCGAGGACCTCGGCTGCGTGGTGCACGAAGTGCGACGCTTCCTGGCCGCCAGCCACATCGAGGAGCCCACGACCCGCATCGAGTGCCGTTTCCGGTCCGGCGACGGCGGCTGGCTCAACGTGGAGTCCACCGTCAACCGGCACCACGGCGGCCTCATCTTCAACAGCCGTGACGTGACCGAACGGGTGCGTCTGCAGGCGCAGTTGCAGCACAACGCCGAGCACGACCCGCTCACCGACCTGCCCAACCGCGCGCTGTTCACCCGGCGTGTCCAGCAGGCGCTGTCCGGCCGCCGCTCCACCGACCGCGGCACCGCCGTGCTCTTCATCGATCTCGACGGCTTCAAGGCGGTCAACGACACCATCGGTCACCAGGCGGGCGACGAGCTCCTCGTCCAGGCCGCCCGCAGACTCCAGGACTCGGTGCGGCAGGGTGACACCGCCGCCCGCCTCGGCGGCGACGAGTTCGCGGCCCTGATCGTCGGCGACGGCGGCCGCGACCGCGCCGCCCGCGAGCAGCAGATCCTGGAGCTCGCCGACCGCCTGCGGGTCAAGCTCTCGCACCCGTACGCCATCGACGGCAACGATGTCCGGGTCGCCGCGTCCATCGGCGTCGGCTTCGCCGAACCGGGCCTCGGCGCGGGCGAGCTGCTGCGCAACGCCGACCTCGCCATGTACCGCGCCAAGGCGGCCGGCAAGGGCCGCGTCGAGCTGTACGCGCCCCAGATGCAGCAGGACGTCGTACGGAAGGCGGAGCTGGCCACCCGGCTGCGCTCCGCCCTTCAGGACGGCGAGTTCACCCTGCTGCACCAGCCCGTGGTGTCGCTGGAGAGCGGCCGGATCGCCTCGGTCACCGCGCAGGCGCGCTGGCGCTCCTCCCAGGGGGTGTTGTTCACACCCGCCGAGTTCCTGCGGGTCGCCGAGGACAGCGACAAGACCGCCGAGCTGGGCCGCTGGATGCTGGAGGAGGCGATCGAGCAGGCCGCCCAGCGCGCCGCCGTGGGCGGCACGGTGCCCGTCGCCGTCCGGATGAACGCCCGGCGGCTGCTGGACCGCTCCGGCCCCCTCGGCTCCGTGGAGGCCCTGCTGACCCGGCACGGGCTGCCCTCCGGCGCCCTGATCGTCGAGCTGTCGGACACCGATCCCCGGGTCTCCCTGGACGAGCTGGAGCGCCGCCTGAGCGCGCTCAGGCGGCTCGGCGTCCGGGTCGCCCTGGACGGCTTCGGCAGCGGCTATGCCGCCATCACGGCGCTGCGGCGGCTCCCCGTCGACGTACTGAGACTCGACCGCGGTCTCGTGGAGGGTGTCGTCGAGTCCGCCCGGCTGCACAAGATCACCAGCGGGCTGCTGCGGATCGCCGCCGATCTGGGGCTGCAGTCCGTGGCCGACGGGGTGGACCTTCCGGAGCAGGTCATCGCGTTGCGCGCGATGGGCTGTACCCATGGGCAGGGGATGGCCTTCTCCGGGCCGCTCGACGAGTACCGGCTGCGCAGAGCGCTGTCTTCCGGCCATTTTCCGGTGCCGCACGAGCCCGTGGAGCCCGCGTTCGCGGGCGGCGGCCCAGGGGTGTATACGGGTGGTGTGCCGGCGGTTTTCGGGAGCGGTACGGCCCTCCGCTCACATAATGAGACTCCCGTCCCACCTACTTGACAGTCAGTGCGTGCCGGGGGGAGGGTCAATGCCATGCGCACCCGAATTCTCGTACTTGGAAAGCGCGTCGGCTGAAGCTAGGTGGCCACCGGACGGACCCGGAACACCCAGCGACCGCACCCGGCGCGCTCCCCTCGCTTGCCTCACGGCACGAGGGGTTTTTTGTTGCACAGGCACCAGTCGTACACCGCACAAACCTCGCAAAAACCCTCAGCATCGAGAAGAGAATGCCGATGACCGAGCAGGCCACCGGGGCCCACCATCCGCAGCCGCGGCCCCGTTCCGGAGGACAGCAGTCCGCGCCCGAGCAGGTGACGGGTGCGAAGTCCCTCATCCGTTCTCTCGAGGAGGTCGGGGCCGACACGGTATTCGGCATTCCCGGCGGCGCGATCCTTCCGGCCTACGACCCGCTGATGGATTCCCGGCGGGTGCGGCACGTGCTCGTCCGGCACGAGCAGGGCGCGGGTCACGCGGCCACCGGTTACGCGCAGGCCACCGGCAAGGTCGGCGTCTGCATGGCCACCAGCGGCCCGGGCGCCACCAACCTGGTGACCCCGATCGCCGACGCGCACATGGACTCGGTGCCGCTCGTGGCGATCACCGGGCAGGTCGCGTCCAAGGCGATCGGCACCGACGCCTTCCAGGAGGCGGACATCGTCGGCATCACGATGCCGATCACCAAGCACAACTTCCTGGTGACCAAGGCCGAGGACATCCCGCGCACGATCGCGGAGGCCTTCCACATCGCCTCCACGGGCCGCCCGGGTCCCGTCCTCGTCGACATCGCCAAGGACGCCCTCCAGGCACAGACCACCTTCCAGTGGCCGCCCACCCAGGACCTGCCCGGCTACCGCCCGGTGACCAAGCCGCACGCCAAGCAGATCCGCGAGGCCGCCAAGCTGATCACCCAGGCCAGGCGTCCCGTCCTGTACGTCGGCGGCGGCGTGCTCAAGGCGAACGCCACCGCCGAGCTGAAGGTCCTCGCAGAACTCACCGGAGCGCCCGTCACCACCACCCTGATGGCGCTCGGCGCATTCCCCGACAGCCACCCGCTGCACGTGGGAATGCCGGGCATGCACGGTGCGGTCACCGCCGTCACCGCGCTGCAGAAGGCCGACCTGATCGTCGCCCTCGGAGCCCGCTTCGACGACCGCGTGACGGGCAAGCTCGACAGCTTCGCCCCGTTCGCCAAGATCGTCCACGCCGACATCGACCCGGCCGAGATCGGCAAGAACCGCGCCGCCGACGTGCCGATCGTCGGCGACGCCCGCGAGGTCATCGCCGACCTGGTCCAGGCGGTGCAGAAGGAGCACAGCGAGGGTCACACCGGCGACTACACCGCCTGGTGGAAGGACCTCAACCGCTGGCGGGAGACCTACCCGCTCGGCTACGAACAGCCCGACAACGGCTCGCTCTCGCCGCAGCAGGTCATCGAGCGCATCGGACAGCTCGCGCCCGAGGGCACGATCTTCGCCGCGGGCGTCGGCCAGCACCAGATGTGGGCCGCGCACTACATCCAGTACGAGAAGCCCGCGACCTGGCTGAACTCCGGCGGCGCCGGAACGATGGGCTACGCGGTCCCGGCCGCGATGGGCGCCAAGGCCGGTCGGCCGGACCAGACGGTCTGGGCGATCGACGGCGACGGCTGCTTCCAGATGACCAATCAGGAGCTCACCACCTGCGCCCTGAACAACATCCCGATCAAGGTCGCCATCATCAACAACGGCGCCCTCGGGATGGTCCGCCAGTGGCAGACCCTCTTCTACAACCAGCGCTACTCCAACACGGTGCTGCACTCGGGCCCCGAGGCGAGCGGCAAGGAGCCGAGCGCGGGCACCCGCGTCCCCGACTTCGTGAAGCTGTCGGAGGCCATGGGCTGCTACGCCATCCGCTGCGAGTCCCCGGACGACCTCGACAAGGTCATCGAAGAGGCGAACTCGATCAACGACCGCCCCGTCGTGATCGACTTCATCGTCCACGAGGACGCGATGGTGTGGCCGATGGTCGCCGCAGGCACCTCCAACGACGAGGTCATGTTCGCCCGGGACGTCCGCCCCGACTTCGGCGACAACGAAGACGACTGAGAGAGAGCCGAGTCAGACCCATGAGCAAGCACACCCTCTCCGTCCTCGTCGAGAACAAGCCCGGCATCCTCGCCCGGATCGCCGCCCTGTTCTCCCGGCGCGGCTTCAACATCGACTCGCTCGCCGTCGGTGTCACCGAGCACCCCGACATCTCCCGCATCACCATCGTGGTGAACGTGATCGAGGCACTCCCGCTCGAACAGGTCACCAAGCAGCTCAACAAGCTCGTCAACGTTCTGAAGATCGTCGAGCTGGAGCCGTCCGCGGCCGTGCAGCGTGAACTCGTTCTGGTGAAGGTGCGCGCCGACAACGAGACGCGCTCCCAGATCGTCGAGATCGTCCAGCTGTTCCGCGCCAAGACCGTGGACGTCTCCCCGGATGCCGTCACCATCGAGGCCACCGGCGGCAGCGACAAGCTGGAGGCCATGCTCAAGATGCTGGAGCCCTTCGGCGTCAAGGAGCTCGTCCAGTCCGGCACGATCGCGATCGGACGCGGAGCGCGTTCGATCACGGACCGCTCGCTGCGCGCGCTGGACCGATCCGCGTAAGTCTGGAAACGGGCGGCCGGCAGTCGCCGGCCGCCCGCATTCCGAGACCCCGAGACTTCCCCTCACCTCACCGGCATACGGTGGGACGCAACACCTGCACACCAAGGAGAGAACCCAAAGTGGCCGAGCTGTTCTACGACGCTGACGCCGACCTGTCCATCATCCAGGGCCGCAAGGTCGCGGTCATCGGCTACGGCAGCCAGGGCCACGCCCACGCGCTGTCGCTGCGCGACTCGGGTGTCGACGTCCGCGTCGGTCTGCACGAGGGCTCCAAGTCCAAGGCGAAGGCCGAGGAGCAGGGCCTGCGCGTGGTGACCCCGTCGGAGGCCGCCGCCGAGGCCGACGTCATCATGATCCTCGTCCCGGACCCGATCCAGGCCCAGGTGTACGAGGAGCACATCGCCCCGAACCTGAACGACGGCGACGCGCTGTTCTTCGGCCACGGCCTGAACATCCGCTACGGCTTCATCAAGCCCCCGGCCGGCATCGACGTCTGCATGGTCGCCCCCAAGGGCCCGGGCCACCTCGTCCGCCGCCAGTACGAGGAGGGGCGCGGCGTTCCCTGCATCGCGGCCGTCGAGCAGGACGCGACCGGCGACGCCTTCGCGCTCGCCCTGTCGTACGCCAAGGGCATCGGTGGCACCCGCGCAGGCGTCATCAAGACGACCTTCACCGAGGAGACCGAGACCGACCTGTTCGGTGAGCAGGCCGTTCTCTGCGGTGGTACGGCCGCGCTGGTCAAGGCGGGCTTCGAGACCCTGACCGAGGCCGGCTACCAGCCGGAGATCGCGTACTTCGAGTGCCTCCACGAGCTGAAGCTCATCGTCGACCTGATGTACGAGGGCGGCCTGGAGAAGATGCGCTGGTCCGTCTCCGAGACCGCCGAGTGGGGCGACTACATCACCGGCCCGCGGATCATCACGGACGCCACCAAGGCCGAGATGAAGAAGGTCCTCGCGGAGATCCAGGACGGCACCTTCGCCAAGAACTGGATGGACGAGTACCACTCCGGTCTGAAGAAGTACAACGAGTACAAGAAGCAGGACGCCGAGTCTCTGCTGGAGACCACCGGCAAGGAGCTGCGCAAGCTCATGTCGTGGGTGAACGACGACGAGGCGTGAGCCCGACGACGATGGGGCCGGAACACACTGTTCCGGCCCCATCGTCGAACCCCGGGTAACCTGGGTGACGCTGTTTGTCCACTGAGGCCAGCCACGTCCGGGTGATCCTTCCGCAGAGGCGTAAGACGGCCGCCATGGCGCCACTACACTGCTGCACATCAACAACGCGTCAGGCCCACAGCGTCGTGCGTCTTCCACGCGGCTCGAGCGACACCGAGGAAGTGAAGGCACCTCCCGGCGCCGCTACAACCCTCCACCGCCTGCGGCCGTCGGGACGGCCGTCCGCATTGGACTTGTGAGGACTCACGTGAGCTCGAAACCTGTCGTACTCATCGCTGAAGAGCTGTCGCCCGCGACCGTCGACGCCCTGGGCCCGGACTTCGAGATCCGGCACGCGAACGGCGCGGACCGCGCCGAGCTGCTGCCCGCGATCGCCGATGTCGACGCGATCCTGATCCGCTCGGCCACCAAGGTCGACGCCGAGGCCGTCGCTGCCGCCAAGAAGCTGAAGGTCGTCGCACGAGCCGGCGTCGGCCTGGACAACGTGGACGTCTCCGCCGCCACCAAGGCCGGCGTGATGGTCGTCAACGCCCCCACCTCGAACATCGTGACCGCCGCCGAGCTGGCCTGCGGTCTCCTCCTGGCCAGCGCGCGCCACATCCCGCAGGCCAACACGGCGCTGAAGAACGGCGAGTGGAAGCGCAGCAAGTACACCGGCGTCGAGCTGGCCGAGAAGACCCTCGGCGTCGTCGGCCTCGGCCGTATCGGCGCGCTCGTCGCGCAGCGCATGTCGGCGTTCGGGATGAAGGTCGTCGCCTACGACCCCTACGTCCAGCCTGCTCGGGCCGCGCAGATGGGCGTGAAGGTGCTGTCGCTGGACGAGCTGCTCGAAGTCTCCGACTTCATCACCGTGCACCTGCCGAAGACCCCCGAGACGGTCGGTCTGATCGGCGACGAGGCGCTGCACAAGGTCAAGCCCTCGGTGCGGATCGTGAACGCCGCGCGCGGCGGGATCGTCGACGAGGAGGCGCTCTACTCGGCGCTCAAGGAGGGCCGCGTCGCGGGCGCCGGCCTCGACGTGTACGCGAAGGAGCCCTGCACGGACTCCCCGCTCTTCGAGCTCGACGAGGTCGTCTGCACCCCGCACCTCGGTGCCTCCACGGACGAGGCGCAGGAGAAGGCCGGTATCTCCGTCGCCCGCTCGGTGCGTCTCGCCCTCGCCGGCGAGCTGGTCCCGGACGCGGTGAACGTGCAGGGCGGGGTCATCGCGGAGGACGTCAAGCCGGGCCTGCCGCTCGCCGAGAACCTCGGCCGCATCTTCACCGCCCTCGCGGGCGAGGTCGCGGTCCGTCTCGACGTCGAGGTGTACGGCGAGATCACCCAGCACGACGTCAAGGTGCTCGAACTCTCCGCGCTCAAGGGCGTGTTCGAGGACGTCGTCGACGAGACCGTGTCGTACGTCAACGCCCCGCTGTTCGCGCAGGAGCGCGGCGTCGAGGTCCGCCTGACGACCAGCTCGGAGTCCCCGGACCACCGCAATGTGGTCACCGTGCGCGGCACCCTCGGCGACGGCCAGGAGGTCTCGGTCTCCGGCACGCTCGCGGGCCCCAAGCACCTCCAGAAGATCGTCGCCGTCGGCGAGTACGACGTGGACCTGGCGCTCGCCGACCACATGCTCGTGCTCAGCTACGAGGACCGTCCCGGTGTCGTCGGCACCGTCGGCCGCATCCTCGGCGAGGCGGGCATCAACATCGCCGGGATGCAGGTCGCCCGCGCGGCCGCCGGGGGCGAGGCCCTCGCGGTCCTCACCGTCGACGACACGGTCCCGCAGACCGTCCTCTCCGAGGTCGCCGCGGAGATCGGCGCGACGTCGGCGCGGTCGGTCAACCTCGTCTGAGGCTGCCCGACCCTCTGGGGGCTCCCGCCCCCAGAGGCCCGTACTCCACCTGGACGCTCTCGTCCTCGGACGCCGGACGGCTGAGAACTCAGCCCGTCCGGCGTCTTTGCGTGCCGTACGTCCCGCTCGCGTGAGGACTCAGGGCGAGGCGGTCGGCTCCGGCGCGACCAGACCCTCTCGATAGGCGATGGCCACGGCCTGCGTACGGCTCGCGGCCCCCAGCTTGGCCAGGATGTTGGACACATGGACGCTCGCCGTCTTGCCCGTGATGAACAGCTCCTCGCCGATCTGACGGTTGGTCCGGCCCCGGGCGAGCAGCCGCAGCACATCGCTCTCCCGCGCGGTCAGCACGGGGATCCGGTCCGCGCCGGACGGCGCCTCGGCGAGGCGACCCCGCCGGATCAGGGCGTCCACGGATTCCAGTAGCGGCACGGCACCGAGGCGCAGGGCGGTGTCACGGGCCGCGCGTGCCTGCTCGGCCGCCTCCTCGCGGCGGTCGGCCGAGAGCAGCGCCTCGGCGAGCCGCCGCCGGCAGCGCGCCAGTTCGTACGGATCGCCGTACCCGAAAGCGGCGACGGTCTTCTCCCAGGCCGCGACATCCGGCCCGGAGTGCGCGCGCAGCCACTCCGCCTCGGCGCGGGCCAGCCACGCCAGCCCCTCCGGGCCCTGAGGGGTACCGTCCTCTCCCTTGGCGGCCGTGGCCCGGGCCCTCTCCACCAGCTCGGTGGCGGTGTCGACCCGGCGGCGGGCCCCCGCCGTGTCGCCGGTCAGCCGCAGCTCCACGGCTGAGTCGGCGACCGCGGACAGGGCGAGCGCGGCGAGCCGCACTCCGACGTCCGGCCCGTCGGTGGCCTCGTCGCCGGCGAGCGCCGCGATCGTGGCGCGCTGCTGCTCGACGGCCCCCTCGGCGTCCCCTCGTACGGCTGCGGCGTCGGTCAGCACGATGCCCGCGACGAGCGTGGCCATCCAGTCGAACGGCCCGTCGGTCAGGGCACGGGCACGGTCGGCGGCGTCCTGCTCGCCGCGCGCCAGGGCGACGTACAGGGCGGGTCCGGTCGCGAATCCGGCCGCGGCGGGCAGCCGTTCGGCGTCCGCGGCGGCGGCTCGCGCGCACTCGTCCCAGCGGCCCAGGGTGTAGAGCACCAGGGACTGGAGGTAGCGCAGCTCCAGGGCGTACGGCGAGGAGAGGAGGCCGTTGCGGCGGGCCCGGTCCAGGCCGTCGGAGAGCCAGGTCAGACACTCGTCCAGGTCACCGGATTCGTAGCACCCGACGGCGAGGTTGTAGAGCGCGCGCATCTCGACCGGGATGTTGCCCGCGCCCCGGGCCAGTTCACGGGCCTCCCGCAACCGGTCGCGGCCCCGCGGGGTGCGCCGGTTGTGCCTCTCCAGGCCGACCATGGAGATCATCAAGTCGGCCTGGGCGTCGACCAGTCGGAGCTCCTCGGATACGCGCAGCGCCTGCCGGGCGATCCGCAGGGCGTCCTCGTCCCGCCCCACGTAGCGCGCCGCCATGACATGGGTCGCCGCCGCCCACACCCAGGTGTACGACGGTGGCTCGGCCGGGATCATGGCGAGCGCCTCGCTGCTGTACGTGAACGCGGCGTTCAGGCTGTCGATGCGCATCAGGTTGCCCGCGAGCGTGTAGCGGACGCGGGCGGCGAGCTCCGAGTCGGCGTCCGATCCGGCCCGGGCGAGCGCGGCGCGGGTGAGCTGCACCGCGCGGTGGCTCTCACCGGCGTGCGCGGCCGCCGCGGAGGCGCGCAGGGTGAGGGTCACCGAGTCGCCGTCCTGGGGGCGGGCGGCCGGGTCCACCGCCGGCCACAGTTCGAGTGCGGTCTCCAGGTGGCGCAGCTCCTCGGCGGGCGCGCCGACCCGCTGGGCGTGATCGGCGGCTTCGAGTGAGGCCGCGAGCGCGTCGGCGAGATCGTGACTCTCGCGCGAGTGATGGGCCCGCTCCGCCGCGCTCTCCGCCGAACGGCCTTGCCCGGCAAGGAGTTCGGCGAACCTCCCGTGCAGCCGGACCCGCTCGCCCGGCAGCAGGTCGGCGTACACGGCCTCGCGGGTCAGGGCATGCCGGAACGAGTAGGTGGCGTCCTCGCCGGGGACCAGCAGCTGCCGTCCGACGGCCTCGCGCAGCGCCGACTCCAGCTCGTCCTCCGGCAGTTGTACGGCGTCACGGAGCAGCTCGTGCTCGACGCGGCGCCCGGCGACGGCGGCCGTGCGCAGCACCTGCTGGGCGGTCTCGGAGAGTTGCTCGATGCGGATGAGTAGCACGTCGGCCAGGCCGCTCGGCATGGCGGGCGAGGCCGGGCCGACGTCGCCCGGCAGGGCGGCGAGCAGTTCCTCCGCGTAGAACGCGTTGCCCTCGGCGCGGTCGACGATACGGCGGACGGTGGTGTCCGGCAGCGGGTCCGTGCGCAGTGCCCTGACCAGCCGGGCCACGTCGGCGTCGGCCATCGGCCGCAGTTCCACGCGGTCGACGGCGGGCAGCCGGATCAGCTCGGCGAGCAGCGGGCGCAGGGGGTGGCGGCGGTGCAGGTCGTCCGCGCGGTACGAGGCGAAGACCGCCAGGCGGTGGGCCGGCCCGCCGGGTCTCGGACGCTGCAGGAGCCCCCGGCTGAGCAGGAAGCGAAGGAGGTCGCGGGAGGACTGGTCCGCCCAGTGCAGGTCTTCGAGGACCAGGAGGAGGGGGGTGATGTCGGCGAGATCGGCCAGCAGGGCGGCCGTGCTCTCGAAGAGACGCAGCCTGCCCCCGCCGTCCGGGGCGACGTCGGGGCCCGCGCCGGTGCCGCCTCCGAGGAGGCGCCCCACCGCCGGGTGGGCGGTGAAGGCGGACGCGAACCGGTCGTCGGCGGCCAGTGCTCCGAGGATCTCCGTGAACGGGAGGTACGGCAGGCCCACGTCACCCAGGTCCACGCAGTGGCCGGTGAGGACGGTCATGCCGGTGGCGGCGGCGTGGGTGGCGGCCTCCGTGAGGGTGCGGGTCTTGCCGACGCCGGCGTCGCCCGCCACCAGTACGGCGCGGGGGTCGCCGGCCGTTGCGCGGTCCAGCACGCCCGTGAGCCGGGCGAGTTCGTCCTCCCGGCCGATGAACGGCGTACCGAATGTCTGTGCCACGGGGCCCATCCTGGCACGCGGCACCGACAGCACGCGTCTCAGTTCTTCGGCCGCGGGCGTCCAGAGGGGCGCGGGGAACTGCGCAATCTTTCAAGGGGGTTCTGGGGGCGGAGCCCCCAAGCAGGGGACGGGCAGGGGCGGAGGGGGCGAAAAACGCCGGACGGGCCGGGATCCCCCGGCCCGTCTCGAAAGCGCGCCCTCAGGCGAGCGACTCCGCAGCCTCCACGACCTCGGCCTCACGGACCTGCACCTTCCGCAGCGCCGCCGTGGCCAACACCGCCGCCCCCAGCAGCAGCACCGCCCCCGCGATCGCCGCCGCCTGCATGCCACTGGTGAAGGCCTCCCGCGCGGCCGTGGCGAGGGCCTGGCCCGTGTCACCGGGCAGGTGCCGGGCCACGGCCAGCGCACCGCCGAGGGTCTCGTGGGCCGGGGCCGGAGCACCGGCCGGGATCTCGTGGCGGTAGACCGCCGTTCCGATGGAGCCGAGGACGGCCATGCCCAGCGCGCCGCCGAATTCCGCGCCGGTCTCCAGGAGGGATGAGGCGGCGCCCGCGTTGCCGACGGGGACGGTGCCGAGGGCGAGGTCCATCATCTGCGACATCACGGTGACGATGCCGGCGGCGAGGACGCCCGCCCCGGCGAGGACGAGCCACATCGAGTCGGTACCGGCGAGGGTCAACAGCCCGTAGCCGCAGGCGGCGGTGACGAAGCCGCCGGAGACGACATGGGCGCGGTGCACACCCTTCTGCACCAACTGCGCGGCGACCGGGGCCGCCACACCGACCAGGACCGTGGGGAGCAGCGCCCACAGCGCGGCCTCCATGGAGCTCTTGCCGAGCACGGACTGGAGGTACTGGGTGGTGAAGTACGCCGATCCCATCATCCCGAAGGAAGAGATGAGGTTGAGGACGACTGCGGGCGCGAAGCCTCGGCCGCGGAACAGGGCGGGGGAGATCAGCGGGGACTTCGTGGTGCGCTGGCGGTGGACGAAGAGGGCGGCGAAGAGCAGACCGACGGTGATCGAGACGACGTACCGGACGTTCCAGCCCTCGGACGGGATCTCCTTGATGCCGTAGATGACGGGCAGCACGGCGGCCATCGACAGCGGCACGCTCAGCAGGTCGAAGCGGCCGGGCTCCGGGTTCCTGGACTCGGGAAGCAGGATCGGGCCGAGGACCAGCAGCAGCGCCATCGCGGGCAGGTTGACCAGGAAGACCGAGCCCCACCAGAAGTACTCGACGAGCACACCGCTCATCACCGAACCGAGCGCGACGCCGCCGGTCATGACGCCGGACCAGATGCCGATCGCCTTCGCGCGCTGGCCCGGATCCGTGAACATCGTGCGGATGATCGCCATCGTCGACGGCATCAGGGTCGCGCCGCCGATGCCGAGGATCGCGCGGGCGGCGATCAGGGTCTCGGGGCTGGTGGCGTACGCGGCGATCACCGAGGCGGTGCCGAAGGCCGCGGCGCCGAAGAGGAGGAGCTTGCGGCGGCCTATGCGGTCGCCGAGGGAGCCCATCGTCATCAGCAGTCCGGCGAGCACGAACGCGTAGATGTCGAAGATCCAGAGCTGCTGCGTGCCGCTCGGCTCCAGGTCCGCGCTGATCGAGGGGATCGCGAAGTAGAGGACCGAGACGTCCATCGAGACCAGGAGCAGCGGAAGCATCAGCACGCCGAGGGCGGTCCATTCGCGGCGGCCGGCGAGGGCGCCGGATGCGGGGGTCGTGCTCGTCGAGTTCGTCATGGCAGGAACTGTACGAGCGTCTTAAACACTTGTCTAGAACGACTGTGTAATACATGCGTCTGGTACGGGTGTCTGAATCGGAGGTACGCTGGCCCGCATGGGACACCGTGAGGATCTGCTCGAAGGCGCCAAGCGCTGCCTGATGGAGAAGGGGTTCGTGCGCACGACGGCGCGCGACATCGTGAAGGAGTCAGGGACGAACCTCGCGTCCATCGGCTACCACTACGGATCGAAGGACGCGTTGCTGACGCAGGCCTTCGTGGAACTGATTCAGCAGTGGGGCGACAGGTCCGACCCGCCCTCGGCGCGCGAGGCCGAGCCCGGGGGATCCGTGGAGCGGTTCCACAGTGTGTGGGCGCGGATGCTGGAGTCCTTCGAGGACTTCCGCCCCCTGTGGGCGGCGAGCATGGAGATCGCGACGCAGGGGGACCGGGTGCCGCAACTGCGGGACCTGATGGCGAAGGCCCAGATCGAGGGCCGGTCCGGGCTCGTCGCGATGTTCACGGGGCAGGACGAGGAGACGCTCGACGAGCGGACCGTACAGTCGCTCGGCGGCTTCTACCAGGCGCTGCTCAACGGCCTGATGGTGCAGTGGCTCTTCGACCCGGCGAGCGCGTCCACCGCGGACGATCTGACGGAGGGTCTGCGCCGGGTGATCGACGCGGCGTCGGCCCCGCGGTCGCGCGACTGAGCCGCCCCCGGGCGTACGGCCCGAGCGATCCGTCGGCGCACCGTGCGGGCTTCAGTCCTGGACGACTCCGCCCGTGCGCGTCTCGGTCGCCCGGTCGGTGAAATGCCGTCCCGGGCTCAGCGCCCCGTCTCGGCGGCCTGCTCAACGCGCTTCAGGCGCTGGGCTCTTCGGCTGCCACGTCGAGGTCCGACCAGGCGGCGTCGGTCAGGTCGGTGGCGGCCCAGTGGGCGGCGGAGGCGACCTCGGCGGCGGAGCGGAAGCCCGCCACCACGCCGGCCACGACCGGGGCGCGGAGCGGGAAGCGGACGGCGACGTGCGGGAGGACGGTGCCGTGCGCCGCGCAGATGTCGGCGAGATGCCGGGCGCGGCGCAGTACCGCGTCGGGGGCGGGACCGTAGTCGAAGGTGGCGCTGTCGGGTGGGCGGGGCCGGCTGAGCAGACCGGAGTTGAACGGCGCCGCGGCGACCACCGAGACACCTCGCTCGGCGCACGCGTCCAGCAGCGGGCGGGCGGTGCGGTCGAGCAGCGTCCACCGGCCGGCCACCATCACGGCGTCCACGTCCGCCTCGGCGACGATCCGCAGCAGCGGGTCGACGGCGTTCATGCCCACGCCGACCGCGCCGATCACCCCTTGGTCGCGCAGGGCCGCCAGCGCGGGCAGTGCCTGCTCGACGGCGATGTCCAGGTGGTCGTCGGGGTCGTGGACGTAGACGATGTCCACCCGGTCCAGGCCGAGGCGGGTCAGGCTGCCCTCCAGGCTCCGCAGCACGCCGTCGCGCGAGTAGTCGGGGCGGCGGATCAGTGTGTCCGGTACGGCGAATCCGCCCGCGGCCAGGTCGGATCCGGTGGGTGCGGGGTGGGGTTCCAGCAGGCGGCCCACCTTGGTGGAGACGGTGAACTCCGCCCGGGGGCGGTGGGCGAGGGCCGCGCCGAGGCGCCGTTCGGACAGTCCGAGGCCGTAGTGCGGGGCGGTGTCGTAGTAGCGGACGCCGACGTCCCAGGCGGCGTCGATCGCGCCCCGTGCCTGGTGGTCGTCGAGCGGGGTGTAGAGGTTGCCGAGGGGGGCGGCGCCGAATCCCAGGGAGCTGACGTGGACGCCCGTACGGCCGAGCCGGCGGGCTCTCACGCGGGGATTCCGTACCAGCGGGCGGCCGTCGTGCCGAAGACCGCCTCGCGCTCCTCGGCGTCCAGGTCTTCGGTGAGGGTCTCGGCGACGGCCAGGACCTCGTCGTACTCGGCCGCGAGCAGGCAGACCGGCCAGTCCGAGCCGAACATGAGGCGGTCCGGGCCCAGTGTCGCTAGCAGTACGTCCGCGTAGGGGCGCAGCGCGGCATGGGCCGGCGTCTTGGCGGTCCGGGTGACCAGGCCCGACAGTTTCACGGCGACGTTGGGGCAGTCGGCCAGCTCGGTCAGCGGCGAGGTCCACGAGGCGAGACCGTCGCCGCCCACAACCGGATTGCCGGCGTGGTCCAGGACGAAGTGGACGTCGGGGAGTTCGCGTACCGCCCGGACGGCGGCGGGGAGTTGGTCCGGCCGGACGAGCAGGTCGTAGACGAGGCCCGCGGCGGCGACCGCCTCGATGCCGCGCCGGACGTCGGGACGTGCCGTCCAGTCCGGATCCGCCTCGTCCTGGATACCGTGCCGGATGCCGACGAGCGCGGAGCCCCCGGGCCCCTCGCGCAGTTCCGCGAGCCGGTCGGCGATGCCGGGGTCCGTCAGACTGGTCCAGCCCACCACCGCCCGGATGTGCGGATCCCCGGCCGCGAGGGCGAGCAGTTCAGGTGTCTCCTCCGGTACGGCGATGGTCTGTACGACGACGGTGGCGTCGATCGTGTTCCGGTCGAGCGTGGGACGCAGTTCGGCGGCGGTGAAGGTCCGGCGGAGGGCGGGTAGGTCCCGCGTCCAGGGCTGGTCCCGGACTTCGAGGTCCCAGAGATGGTGATGAGCGTCGATGCGCACCGTTTGATCCTTGGGGATGAGGGGCGGATTCTGAGGGGGCGGATTCTGGAGGTGCGGGGCTCGGTGGACGGGGGAGGGCGGCCGGAGGTGTAGGGGGCTTTGAGGTACGGGTCCTTGAGCTATGGGCCCTTGAGGTACGGCCCCTTGAGGTGCGGGGCTTTGAGGTGCGGGGCCTCGCTGTACGTGCCTTCAGTCGAGGTGGAAGATCTCCTCGGCCGGGGCCCACCACTGTCCCTCGGTCACGGTGTCCAGCGGCTGCTGGCACGGGTCGGTCAGCGCCCACCAGTCGCGGGAGACGGGATCGGCCGCGATCGCCGCGGTGTCGGCGGCGTAGTCGGTCCCCGTGTATTCGAGGTAGCTGAACAGCAGTCCGTCGCGGAGGAAGATGGAGTAGTTGCCGATGTTGGCCCGCTTGAGGGCGGCGAGTACGTCCGGCCAGGCGGCGGCGTGGAGTGCGCGGTACTCCGACTCCTTCTCGGGGCGCAGTCGGATCACGGCGGCGAAGCGTCGCATGGTGGTCAGCTCTCCTTCCGCGGCCGCAGCCGCAGTCCGTCCATGCCGCCGTCCACGGCCAGGGAGGTGCCGGAGGTGGAGGCGGCGGCCGGGGAGGCCAGATAGACGACGGCGGCGGCGACTTCGTCGGCGCTGACCAGGCGGCCGTGCGGCTGCCGGGCCGCCAGCGCCGCGTGTTCCGCCGCTGGATCGTCCGCCCGGTCGAGCAGCCGGCCGACCCACGGTGTGTCGGCGGTGCCGGGGTTCACGGCGTTGACCCGGATGCCCTCCGGCAGCAGGTCGGCGGCCATGGCCCGGGTCAGCGAAAGCACCGCGCCCTTGCTGGCCGAGTACAGCGCACGCTGCGGCAGGCCGGCCGTCGCCGCGATCGAGCTGATGTTGACGACCGCCGCGTGGGCGGAGACGCGCAGCGCGGGCAGCGCCGCCCGGGTGACCCGCACCAGGCCGAGGACGTTGACGTCCAGCACCCGGTGCCACTCCTCGTCGGTGTTGTCCTCGATGCCGCCCTGCGCCCCGATCCCGGCGTTGTTGACCAGGACGTCCAGCCCGCCTAGGACCGAGACGGCTTCCCGCACACCGGCCACGACCGACGCGTCGTCACCGATGTCCGCGCGGATGTGAGCCGCGAAGGCCCCGGGCGCCGCATCGGTCCGATCGAGCACGGCCACCCGCGCCCCCTCGGCGGTGAGCAGCCGGGCGGTGGCCAGACCGATGCCCGAGGCACCGCCGGTGACCAGGGCCCCGAGTCCGTCGAAAGCGCCCATGTCAGGCCTGCTCGAAGGTCTGCCGCAGGCGGCCGAGGCCGTCGATCTCCACGTCCACGATGTCTCCCGCTCGTAGGTAGGGCTCACCGGCTCGGCCCAGGGCGACGCCCGAGGGCGTACCGGTGTCGATCACGTCACCGGGGTGCGGGAGTCGTGCGGCGGGCCCGTCCCGGGCGTTGCCGCTCCCTGCTGCGCGAAGGATCTGATTCATCCGGCAAGGATCTGCTTCATCTGACAGGCAGGACCTTAAGGATGGGATCCTTCCTGTGCAAGAGTTTCGATGCTATGCACCTTTAGTTACCTTAAGGGGCGGTTCAACAGGCCCATAAATTAAGTTCTGTTCGCACTCTTCTCAACGTGTAACACGGATGTCATAGTGGCCACCGTCGATGAACCTGATTAATCCGAACGGGCAAGAGGGGGGTACGCAGTGGCCGATCCAGCACAGGTCCCTGGCGAAGGAGATGACGAGGCGTCACGTCCTTACCGGCCGGGGTACGAACTGGTCGCCGAGCAGCTGCTGAACTACATCGCCGAACAGAACCTGCGGTCCGGCGACCGGCTCCCCACCGAACAGGGCCTCGCCCAGATCCTGGGCGCCTCCCGCAACGTCACCCGCGAGGCGGTGAAGGTCCTGGCCGCCATCGGCCGGCTGAGTGTGCGGCGCGGCGCCGGGATCTTCGTCGCGGACTCGGCCGGCGGCCTGGTGGACGACCAGCTCTCGCACTTCCGGCCGACGAGCATGGAAGACGTTCTGATGCTCCTGGACTACCGGACGGTGATCGAGTCGGAGACGGCCCGCCGTGCCGCGTCCCTGGCCACGCCGATCGAGGTCCGGACCATCCGGGAGGGTGCCGAGACCTCGCTGGTGGCGGCCGGGGAGGACGACGGGTACGCCTTCGCCAAGGCCGACGCCGCGTTCCACGACGCGGTCGGGGCCGCCTCGCACAACGTGTTCCTGAGATCGAGCGTCGCCGGCGTACGGCGCCTCGCGTCCCAGTCCGATGTCCTGCTCTTCCATGGCGACGCGCCCGGCTCGCTGGAAGTCGCCGCACGTCAGCATCTCGCCATAGCCGAGGCGGTCGCCGCGGGGGAGGCCGACCTCGCCAGTGAGCTGATGGTGGAGCACATCGCCACCACGCAGAGCCAGTTCGAGCGAAAGATTCGCGACCGGCTGTTCAACCTCGACGACCGCGGCGCCTCCGGGCCGCCCCCGCGGACTTCGAGGAACACCGGCGCCGGGGACCCACCCCTGTCCCCGGAGACATCCGCTTCGTAAACCGGCACCACGCACACCTGCACGCGCCACGGCACCAGCACAGAGCACCCGACGTGGCACGAGCACCGAGCTTCACCCACGCGCCACGGCGCGGGCACCGAGCACCGCGCCCGTGCCACGGCTCCCGCACCGAGCCGCTTCTGCACCGAGCCGCTCCGGCACCGAGCCCCCAACGCCCTGGGACCCGGAGGACGACCGGGTTCCCAGACATCACTCCCCTCAGGCGATTGGATTTCCGTGTCTCTACCGTCTGCTCGCGGGGGCATGTTCGCGCCCCTGCGAAGAAGCCTCATAGCCGCCGTGTCCCTGGCCACGGTGGCGGCACCGCTGGCCGTCGCCGTACCGGCCCAGGCCGCGGCGAAAGCGTCGGACCTCGACGTCTACGTCTCACCGGCCGGCCGGGACTCCGGCACCGGCACCGCCGCACATCCCTTCAAGACGCTGGAACACGCACGGGACTATGTGCGCGACGCCAAGAAGAAGGTCGGCGGCGAGGTCCACGTACGGCTGCTGTCCGGTACGTACCAGCTCAGCCGCACCTTCACACTGACCGCCCAGGACTCCGGAAGCGACGGGCACAAGGTGGTCTACGAGGCCGCCCCCGGCGCGCACCCGGTGATCAGCGGGGGCAAGCAGGTCACCGGCTGGACCCCGGCCGACTCGGCGGGGAAGGTCTACAAGGCCAAGGTGGGTGACATCGACACCCGCCAGCTCTATGTGAACGGCGAGTTGGAGACCCGGGCGCGCGGCGGCAAGAACCCGTCCGGGTTCAGCAAGACGTCCACCGGCTACACCTTCACCGACAGCAGTCTCAGCGGCTACAAGCGTCCCTCGGACCTGGAGGTCGTCAGCAGCTGGGGCTGGAAACTCATGCGCTGCCCGGTGGAGTCGATCTCCGGCACCACGATGACGATGCAGCAGCCCTGCTGGCACAACGCCAACCTCCAGCAGGGCCAGGAGATCACCAACCCGACCTGGCTGGAGAACGCCCGCGAGCTGCTGGACACCCCCGGCGAGTGGTACCTGGACAAGGGCCAGGGCGAGATCTACTACATGCCCAAGTCCGGTCAGGACCTGTCCACCGCGACCGTCACGGTGCCGCGCGTGCAGGACCTGGTCGACCTGAACGGCACCAAGGCCGACCCGGTGAGCGACGTGTCCTTCGAGGGCATCACCTTCTCCTACTCCACCTGGCTCGCCCCCAGTTCGTCCGAAGGCCTCATCGAGGGCCAGGCCGGCTTCCGGATGGTCGGCAACGACCCCGACTTCGACGCCACCCGGTTGAAGTGGCAGAAGACGCCCGGCGCGGTCAACGTGAGCCACGGCCACGACGTCGGCTTCCAGGGCAACACCTTCACCCATCTCGGCGCGGTCGGTCTCAACCTGAACACCGGCACTCAGGGCACCGACATCACGGGCAACGTCTTCCGCCAGATCGCCGCCACCGGCATCCAGATCGGCGGCGTCGAGGTGATCGACGCCCACCCCGACGACCCGCGGGACATCACCAAGGACACCACGGTCGACAACAACGTGGTCACCAAGGTCGCCGACCAGTACAACGGCTCGCTCGGCATCCTGGCCGGCTACACCGACCACACGGTGATCACCCACAACAAGGTCTACGACCTGCCCTACTCCGGCATCTCCGTCGGCTGGGGCTGGGGTTTGACCGACAAGGGCGGAGACACCAACTACCCGGGCAACTCCGGCGTTCCGGTCTGGGACACCGACACCACCAGCCGGGACAACAAGGTGACGGACAACGATGTCTTCGACATCATGAAGTCACAGGCCGACGGCGGCGCCGTCTACACCCTCAGCACCAACCCCGGCGGTGTGGTCTCCGGCAACTACCTCCACGGCGTTCCGGCGCCGGCCTACGGCGCCATCTACCACGACGAGGGCAGCCGTTACTGGCAGAACACCGGCAACGCCCTGTGCGACGTGGCGTACCAGTGGCTGCTGATGAACCACGGCATGGACATCACCGCCACCGGCAACTTCACCACCCAGCCCGCGTTCACCACCCAGGCCAACAGCACGGGCGATGACGTGAGCGGCAACATCACCGTCGGGTCCTGCGACCAGCTCCCGGCCTCGATCGTCAACAACGCCGGACTCCAGCCGAGTTACCGTCACCTCGACCCGGGCCCGGCCGTCACCGACACCAAGGCGCCCACCGCGCCCGGCACCCCGACCGCGGTCACCGACTTCCCGACCGTGGCGGACCTGAGCTGGCCCGCGGCGAGCGACGACACGGGTGTCACGGGCTACTCCGTCTACCGTGACGGCAAGCTCATCAGCGCCACCGGCAAGACCTCGGTGCGGCTGTCCGGGCTGACGGGCGGGAAGACGTACGGCTTCGAGGTCACCGCCCGGGACGCGGCAGGCAACGAGTCGAAGCCGAGCGGGGCGTTGAAGGTCACCATGCCCTCCGGCTCCGACCTGGCGCTGAAGAAGCCGGTCACCGCCTCCTCGGATTCGGAGGGCAACGTCCCCGGGAAGGCCGTGGACGGTGACCTCTCCACCCGCTGGGCCCAGGGT
Source organism: Streptomyces sp. NPDC058246 (assembly GCF_042881985.1). NCBI lineage: Bacteria > Bacillati > Actinomycetota > Actinomycetes > Kitasatosporales > Streptomycetaceae > Streptomyces > Streptomyces sp. NPDC058246. Next base: position 76,643 of record NZ_JBHVWZ010000026.1, read on the forward strand.
CTCGGCCTGCCCGACCCGTCCTGGATCCAGGTGGACCTCGGTGCCTCGTACGACGTGAACGGCGCGATCACCACCTTCGAGAAGAGCAGCGGCTACAAGTACCGCGTCGAGGTGTCACCGGACGAGGTCCACTGGAAGACGCTCGCGGACCACACCTCCGCGAACACCACGGCGATGACCGACTACGCCCACACCGCCGACCCGGTCACCGGCCGCTACGTACGGCTGACGGTCACCGGCTCCAGCGGCAACGGCGGCAGCATCTTCGACTTCCAGGTCTACGGCACCCCCAGCGCACCCAGCTCGGACCACACGGCCCCCGCGGCGCCCGGGAAGCCCACCGTCAAGCCGCTGCTGCCGAGCCTGGTGGACGTGAGCTGGCCGGCCGCGACCGATGACACCGGCGTGACCAGCTATGTCGTCTACCAAGACGGCAAGCGGATCGGCGTCACCGGCGCCACGACGCTGCGGGTCTCCGACCTGACCCCGGAGAAGGAGTACTCCTTCACCGTGGTGGCCCGCGATGCCGCGCTGAACGCCTCCGATCCCAGTGAGGCAGCCGTCGTCACCACCCCCGCCGACAACGACCTCGCGCTGAAGAAGACGGTCACCGCCTCCTCGTACTCGGAGGACAACACGCCGCAGAAGGCGGTGGACGGCGACCTGTCCACGCGCTGGGCGCAGGGCCTGGGGCTGCCCGACCCGTCCTGGATCCAGGTGGACCTCGGCAAGGACACCAGTGTCTCCAGCGTGGTGACCACCTTCGAGAAGTCCAGCGGCTACCAGTACCTGCTCGAGTACTCCGCCGACGGCGTCACCTGGTCCACCTTCGAGGACCACACCTCCCAGAACACCGTCTCGGCGGCCAACTACTCCTTCGCCGACCAGCCCGTCACCGCCCGCTACCTGCGGCTGACCGTCACCGGTTCGAGCTGGAACGGCGGCAGCGTCTACGAGCTCCAGGCGTACGGCGACTTCTGAGCCGTCAGCCCGTCAGCCCCCGGGGCGGGTCGGCGCTCCCACACAGAAACGAAAGCCAGGATGAAGATCACCCAAGTCGAAGTACACCGGATCGATGTTCCGGCGGCCAGCCCGCCCTTCCGCTGGCGGGACGGGCTGAGCGGAAGCGCTCCGGTGGGCGACGGCGCGGTCCTGCGGATCGGTACCGACGAGGGTGCCGAAGGGGTGGCCCTGTTCGCCCGGCCCGGGGCCTTCAACACCCTCCAGTACCTGGTGGAGCAGGTCTTCCGTGAGGAACTGGTCGGAGCCGACCCCTTCCAGCGGGAATGGCTGTGGCACCGGGTGTGGGAGCTGGACCGCATCCACGAACTCCCGCTCCCCACCCTGGGCCTCATCGACACCGCCCTGTGGGACCTGGCGGGCCGGTACCACGGCGAGCCGGTCTGGCGCCTGCTCGGCGGTTTCCGGGAATCGATCCCCGCCTACGCCTCCACCTCGACGTTCTCCAGCATCGCGGAGTTCCTCGACGTGGCGGACCAGTGCCTGGCACTGGGCTATGTGGGCATCAAGCTGCACGCCTGGGGCGACGCCCGCCGGGACGCGGAGCTCTGTCTGGCGCTGCGTGATCACGTCGGCCCCTCCGTCCCCCTCATGTACGACGGGTCGGCCGGATTCGACCTGCCCGACGCGATCCGCCTCGGCCGGGCGCTCTCGGAGGCGGACTACCTCTGGTACGAGGAGCCGATGCGCGAGTTCAGCATCTCCGCGTACCAGAAGCTGGCCGAGGCCGTGGACATCCCGCTGCTGGTCGCCGAGACCTCCGACGGGGCGCACATGAACTCGGCGGACTTCATCCGGGCCGGCGCCGCCACCTTCGGCGTACGCGCCGGCACCACCCTCCGGGGCGGCATCACCGGCGCCATGCGCACCGCCCACCTCGCCGACGCCTACCGGCTGCGGGCCGAGGTGCACGGTTCGGACATCCCGAACCACCACCTGTGCATGGCCATCTCCAACACCACCTACTACGAGTCCCTGGTGACCGCGACGAACGTCGTCCGCGAACGCCATGTGGACGACCAGGGCCTGGTGCACGCCCCCACGGGGCCCGGCATAGCCCTTCCCCTCGACTTCGGCTACGGCGAGGAACTCCTGCCGTTCGTCGAACAGCCGCGCTGACCGGGCGGTGGCCGTCCGCCCGGACGGCCACCGCAGCCGGCGCCCCCCATCCGGCGCGCCCCCTGTCCCACGCAAGAACAGAAAGGCAAGACAATGAGGTCTTCCGGATCTCCGAGAGCCGGCCGACGCCGCACCGCGGTGCGCACAGCGGCGGCCGCGCTCTCCCTGGTCACCGCGGCTGTGCTGGCCGGCTGCGCCAGCGCCGACACCACCGCCCAGTCCTCCTCCTCCGCCCAGCCGACGTTCAAGCCGGTCACGCAGAAGGCCGGTTCGCAGATAACGGTGTGGGCCGACTCGACCCGGCTGCCGTCGGTGCAGGCGTACCAGAAGGCGCACCCGGACGTGAAGATGAAGATCGTCACGTACGACGGCGGGGCCGACGGCTCGACGTATCTCCAGTCGAAGGTGCAGCTGTTCGACCGGACCGGCAGCGGCTGGCCGGACGTGGTGTTCGGCTCACCCACCGACGTGACATGGGCGTCGGAGGCCACCAAGCCCGGAGCGCAGCCGTTCGCCGCGCCCCTGGACGACAAGCTGGTCCCGCAGAGCACGCTGGACGGCTTCGCCAAGGGCTCCCTGACGCCCTGCGAGTTCAACGGCCACACCTACTGCCTGCGCAACGACATCGCGCAGGTCGTCCTCTGGTACAACAAGTCCCTCATGGACAAGTGGGGATACCAGGTCCCCACCACCTGGGAGGACTACGAGGCCCTCGGCAAGAAGGTCGCCAAGGACCACCCCGGCTACCTCGTCGGCTCGGTCGGCGACACCAACTCCCACGAGTCGTACTTCTGGTCCGGCCAGTGCCCGGCGTTCAGCCTGACGAAGCCGGACACCCTGCGCAGCGACCTCCAGGACCCGAAGTGCACCCGGACGGCGAAGCTCCTGGACAGCCTGATCGACGCCAAGGCCGTCACCACCAAGGGCTTCTTCAGCCAGGGCTTCGCCAAGGACAGCGGCAGCAAGGTCCTGATGGCGTACGGCCCGTCCTGGTACGGCCAGTACCTGTTCAAGGCCGCCTTCAAGGCCCCGGCCAAGCAGATCGCCGCGGCGTCCCCGCTGACCTGGAAGGGTGAGACCACGGCGGCCACCGGCAACGTCGGCGGCGGCGTGTGGATGGTGTCCTCGCACAGCGCCAACCTCAAGGCGTCCACGGACCTCGCCACGTGGCTGACCACCTCCGACGAGAACCAGGCCGCCGCGCCCACCTACCCGGCCTACACCAAGGCCGCGCAGGCCTGGCTCGCCAACCCGGCCAACAGCGACTACTTCGCCAACGACGTCAGCAAGCCGTTCCAGGAGGCCGCGAACGAGGTGTGGACCGGCTGGTCGAACACCAAGTTCCCGGACGCCACCGCCTGGTCCAGCGTCGTCCTGCCGGCCCTGACCGCGGGCAAGAGCCTGACCTCGACACTGCCCGCCTGGCAGCAGGAGATCAGCAACGAGGCGAAGGCGCAGGGATACAAGGTGGTCAATCAATGACCTTGCTGGAGACCGAGCGCGTCGCCGTCTCCCCCCTCCGCCGCGGCAGCACGCCGCGGCGGAGGGGCCCCGGTCTCGCGGGCTACTTCTTCGTCGCCGGATACGCGGTGCTGCTGCTCGCCTTCGGCGTCTTCCCCACCGGTTACTCGTTCTACCTGGCGCTCACCAACGACCGGGGGCAGTTCACCGGCTTCAACCAGTTCGTGAAGGTCGCCCAGGACTACCGGTTCGTGCCGGCCTTCACCCACATGCTGATCTACCTGCTGCTGTGGCTGGTCGCCCTGGTGGTCCTGGTCGTCCTGGTCGCGGTGGTGCTGCGCGGCCGGGTGCGTCCGGGTACGTCGGCGCTCTTCCGCTTCCTGTACTACATCCCCGGCGCTCTCGCCGGAGTGGCGAGCGTGCTGGTCTGGCTGTTCATGCTGGACCCGGACGTCAGCCCGGTGTCCTGGGTGCTCAAGAGCATGGGGCTGGGGACCTTCGCGGCCGTGCTCGCCCCCGGCAACCTGCCGCTGATCCTCATGCTGATCGCCTTCTGGACCGGCGCCGGCGGCTGGATGGTCGTGATGTACGGGGCGCTGAACAACATCCCCGACGAGGTGCTGGAAGCCGCCCGGATGGACGGCGCGGGGCCCTGGCGTACCGCCTGGCACATCCAGATCCCGATGATCCGGCAGTGGATCGTCTACATGACGATCATGGCGTTCGCGACCGGCACCCAGCTGTTCGTCGAGCCCCAACTGCTCCAGACCGCCAGCCTGGGCCGGGTGAGCCCCACCTGGTCGCCCAACCAGCTGGCCTACGTCTACGCCTTCCAGCAGGGGGACTTCAACGGCGCCGCCGCCATCGCCGTATTCCTGCTGGCCGTGGGACTGCTGGCCGCCGGACTGCTGGTCGCCCGATCGAACCTGTTCAAGTTGGATGAGAAATGACGCAATCCACTCTCTCCTCGGCGCACTCCTCGGCAGCGGCGGGCCGGCGCGTCCGGCCGTCCCGGGCCCTCTCCTTCCTGGTGGTCGGCGTCCTGCTGGCCGCGCTGCTGGTGTTCTTCGTGCTGCCGGTGGTCTGGCTGCTGCTCGCACCGTCCAAGACCGCGGGCGAAGTGGTGCGGGACAACCCGTTCTCCTTCGGGTCGTTCCAGCAGATCGGCGCGGCCTGGCGACACCTGTTCACCTTCCAGGACGGCGCCATGGTCACCTGGCTGCGCAACTCGGCGATCTACTCCGGCGGTTCGCTCGTCCTGACGCTGGCCGTCAGCGTGCCGGCCGGCTACGCGCTCGCCCTGACCAGTTTCCGGGGACGCAAGACGCTCCTCATGATCACCCTGGTCACGATGATCATGCCGCAGGCCACCCTCGTACTGCCGGTCTTCCTTGAGCTCAACCGCTTCCACCTGATCGGCACCGTCTGGTCGGTGATCCTGCCCTTCTCCTTCTACCCGTTCGGCGTGTACCTCGTGTACATCTACTTCGGGAGCAGCCTGCCCAGGGACCTGCTGTCGGCCGCGCGGATCGACGGCTGCACGGAATGGCAGCTCTTCTCGCGCATCGCGCTGCCGCTGGCGAAGCCGGTGGTCGGCCTTGTCGCGTTCTTCAGCTTCGTGGGCAACTGGAACAACTTCTTCCTGCCCTACCTCGTCCTGCCGAACAGCGAGCAGTTCCCTGTCCAGGTGGGCCTGAACCAACTGCTCACCTCCACCCCGTCCTTCAACCCGGTGGCCGGCGCCGGTCTGAACATCACCATCCCGGAACTGGCCCTGGCGATCATCGTCGCCATCCTGCCCGTGCTGGTGCTCTTCCTCTTCTCGCAGCGCACACTGGTCTCCGGGATGCTCGCCGGAGCGACCAAGGAATGAGCGCCCGCCGTGCCGCCGTGGTGCGCGCGGTTCTCGTCCGGGCCTGAGCCCCGGTGCCCGCGGCCGTTGGCGCCGTTGCAGGAAACCGCTGTAGGGTCCGCGGTTTCGTTCTATGGTCTGGTTGATCGCCGGTTTCGCCAACCTGGGGTCGGCGGCCTGCTCGCCTGAACCACCCTGCGACGCGGCTGCGGGGCGGTGAAGGTCTGGAGCCTGCCGACCTGTGCTTCTTCGGCGAAGTGGACATGCAGCGGCCCCGGGTTGTTATGGGGATCTGCCCATCTCGGTTTTGCTGACGGCTAAGTTGTCGATCTATGGATCGACGCCCCATCAAGCTCGTGGTCGATGTCCTGCTCATGCTGGTCGGGACCCTGTTGGGTATCGCGACGAACTACGCGACCGGCCAGTCGGACCATGTGCCGCCGGCGCTGCGGCTGTTGCGGGACTGGTCGGTGCCGCTGATCGGCGTCGCTCTGGTGCTGCTGGTCGGGGGCCAGATCGCGCTGCATCTCCTCGATCGGCCGGCGCCGGTGCGCCGGGTGTGGAACAAGGCCCAGCCGCCGTACCCGGGGCTTGAAGCTTTTGCGGAGGACGACGCGGCCGTCTTCTTCGGGCGGGACCGGGAGATCGCCGAGCTGGTCGGGCGGCTGCATCCGGCGGTGCCGGGGCGGGCGCAGCGGTTTGTGACCGTGGTCGGGCCGTCGGGGAGCGGAAAGTCGTCGTTGGTGCGGGCCGGGCTGCTGCCGGCGCTGGCCCGGCGACGGGGGCGCTGGGCGGTCGCGGTACCGTTCTCGCCCGGTGAGGACCCGGTCGGCACCCTGCGACGGCGGCTGGCCCAACTGCCCGATGAGCGGCCAGCGTTGCTGGTGGTCGACCAGCTGGAGGAGTTGCTCACCCTGTCCGGTCGCGAGGAGCGGGACGCGTTCCTCACCGCCGTACGCGACGCGCTGCGGCGTGACTCGCGGCTGTGGCTGGTGGCCACCCTGCGCTCGGACTTCCTCACCGGGTTCCTGGAGTCAGGTTTCGCCGAGCTGGTGCGTAACCCGGCCGTCGTTGGCGCACTCGCCCGGGACGCGCTGTATGAGGTCATCGAAAAGCCCGCCGAGCAGGCCGGGCTGACCTTCGCACCTGGCGTCGTGGCCCGCATGGTCGATGAATGTGGCGGAGGCGACGCGCTGCCGTTGCTCGCCTACACCCTCCAAGAGCTGTACCTGCGCGCCGGAGGGTCCGGCGGGACGGTGACCCAGGAGGCGTACCGCGCCCTCGGCGGCGTCGCCGGAGCCCTGTCCGAGCGGGCCGACCAGATCACCGGCGAGCTGGTGGACGCACCCGTGATGCCCACCCTGCTGCGGTTCGTCACCATAGACCGCAATGAAGCCACCCGCCGCCGGGTCCGCCGTGCGGACCTCACCCCGCGGGAACAGGAGGTCGCCGACGCCTTTGTCGCCGGACGCCTGCTTACCGGCGACGGGGGCGTCCTGGACGTGGCTCACGAGGCGCTGTTCCGCCAGTGGGCGCCGCTGCGCCAAGCGGTCGTCGCCCGTAGCGAGGACCTACGCCGCCGCACCGAGCTGGAACGCTGGGCGCAGGACTGGGACCACGCGGAGCGCCAGGACGCCTACCTCCTCACCGGGGAGCGGCTGTCTGTCGCCCGGCGGTGGCTGGCGCAGTCCTCGCGGACGGTCGGCGCGACGCCACTGGTCGAGGAGTTTGTGAACCGGTCGCTACGGGCGGACCGGGCCACGATGGAACGTGCCGCGGACGCGGTGGCCGTCCGGGCCCTCGAAAGCCTCGACAAGGAGCCGGAGACCGCCGTGCTCGCCGCCCTTGCGGCAGTCGAGGAGTGCGCGGCCACACCCGGCGCGGTCCAGGCGCTGCACACGGCCCTGGGCGCCTCACGGCTGCGAGCCGTGCTGCGCGGCTTCGATCGCGGCGCGTCCGGGGTGGCCTGGTCGCCGGACGGGCTGCGGCTGGCCGTGTCCAGCGAGGACGGCACCGTACGGGTGTGGCGTCCGGACCGCGACGACCAACCGGTGGTGCTTGCGGGGGAAGGCGGCAGGGTACAGGGGGTGGCCTGGTCCCCCGACGGACGCAGGCTTGCGGCCGGCTGCAGGGACACCACCGTGCGCGTCTGGTCCTGCGACACCTGGGCCGAACTGGCCGTCCTGCGCCACACGGCGGCGACCGGCGACCGGGAGGAGGGGGTCGGCGGTGTCGCCTGGTCGCCTGACGGCAGCCGCCTCGCGTCGGTCGGCAGCGACTGCGCCGTGCGGATCTGGGATGCCGACTCCTACGCCGAATCCGCAGTGCTGCGCGGGCACCAGCGCATGGTCTGGAGCGTGACGTGGTCACCTGACGGGAAACACGTGGCCAGTGGCGGAGAAGACGGCACGATACGGGTCTGGGCCGCGGCCACCGCAGCCGTCGTCACCGTGCTCACCGACCACCAGAACAACGTCGAGTCGATCCGGTGGTCGCCGGACGGCCGCCGGCTCGCTTCGGCCTCCGGTGACCGGACCATACGGATCTGGGACACCGGCAGCTGGCAGGTGCGGCGGACGCTGGAGAGCCCGGAGGTCATCAACTCCCTGGCCTGGTCACCGGACGGCACGCGCCTCGCTGGTGGTGACGCGGACCGTACGGCCTGGGTCTGGAGCCTCGATGGGACCGAAGGCGAGGACCGGCTCACCGGGCACGCCGACACCATCTACGGCATCGCCTGGTCTCCCGACGGGAAGCGGCTGGCGACCGCCTCCCGCGACCGGACCGCGGCCGTGTGGAACGTCACCGAAACCACCAACGTCTTCAGCGGCCGCGATGGCGCGGTCCTCCGCGTCGCCTGGTCGCCCGACGGGACGTCCATCGCCTCCGTCTACCAGGACGGCTCCCTGAGCATCCGGGACTTCGCCTCCGGCCGTACGACCGGCGGCTGGCACGGCGGTGAGGTGTCCGATGCGGCCTGGTCCCCCGACGGCACCCGTCTGGTCATCGCCCTGCGCGATGGTGCGGCCGTCGTGTGGCGGGAGGACGGCAGCGACGATGACATCAACCTGGCCGGACACACCGAGGCACTGTCCCACGTCTCCTGGTCCCCTGACGGCACCCGCATCGCCACCGGATCCCGCGACGGCACAGCCCGCGTCTGGGACGCCGCCACCGGTGCGACCGTCCACATCCTGCGGGGCCACGAGGACTGGATCGGCGGTACGGCGTGGTCACCGGAGAGCCGCTATCTCGCCACGTCCAGCACGGACCGCACCGCCATCGTCTGGGACACCACCGACGGCACCGCCGTCACCACCCTGCGCGGTCACCTGGACTACGTCTGGAAGGTCCACTGGTCACCCGACGGCCGCCGCCTCGTCACCGGCTCCCGCGACCGCACGATCCGCCTGTGGGACCCCTTCGAAGGCACCGAACTCGCCGTCATGGCCGGCCACGAGCAGCGGGTCCAGGACGTTGCCTGGTCACCCGACGGCACCTGCATCGCATCCGTGTCCCAGGACCGCACGGTCCGGCTCTGGGACCCGGACAGCGCCACCCAGACCGCGGTACTCGGCGTCCACGCCGACCGGGTGAGCGGCCTCGCCTGGCACCCGGACGGCTCGCGGCTGGCGACCGCCTCCCGCGACCGCACCGTACGCGTCTGGACGATGGCCGATCACGACATCGACGGCCTGCTGCGCCGCGCCGGCCGGCGGACCTTCCGGGAACTCAGCACCGAGGAGCGCCGCTCTTTCCTCCTACCTGACAGGAACTGACGCCCACCTTCGGCGCCTGCCCACTGGAAAGGAGTGGGGTAAAGGATCGCGGACGACACCGTGAGCGCCGGAGCATTCTTGTACCGGATCGGCGCCGTAGGAATCTTGCGTGGACGACGGGCGCCGCCCGGACTCCTCACTGCCATGACGGAGACGGACCGAAGCACGGGCAGCACACGCCCGGTGAAGATCGAAAGAGACCTACGGAAGACCGCTACTGAACGGAGTCCTTGTCAACGGGATCGCGGATTTGCTGATCCACTGCTGACGAACCACCTTCATTGCCAACGAAGTCGCGGATGCTGGAACCGCTCAGAGCCGTGCCCCCTTCAACGCCATGTGCAGCAGCAGCCGGTCCTCGCCGTCGTCCAGGTCCAGCCCCGTCAGTTGCTCGACGCGCGACAGGCGGTAGTAGAGGGTCTGCCGGTGGATGCCCAACTCCGCCGCCGTGCGGCCTGCTTGGCCCGCGCAGTCGAGGAACACCTCTGCGGTGCGGGCGAGTTCGTGGTGGGCGGGGGCCAACAGCGTCCGTACGGCGGGGTCCTGGGCGGCCTCCGGAGGCAGCGAGGTCAGGAGGCGGAAGGGGCCGATGGACGCCCACTCGGCGACCGGGCCGAGGCGCGGCTCGGCCAGCGCGGCGCGCGCTGCGGCGGACGCCTCCTGCCAGGCGGCGCCCAGCTCGGCGAGACCGACTCGGGCGGCGGCCACTCCGGCCGTGGCCCGGCCCGCGCCACGGGCTCCGCCCGCACGGCCGCCCGCCGCCGTCCTGCCGCCCCCGGACCCGCCGCCTGCCACCGCTCCCGACCCCGCCGTGGCCCCGCCGCTCCTCGCCCTCGCGCCCGTGCCGTCTTCCGTGCGGCTCCCCCTGCCGCCCGTTCCGGGCCCGCCCTGCTCCCTCGAGTCGCGCGCCCCGCGCTGCCCCTCCGCCTCGCGGACGAAGCGGGAAGCCGCCGTCAGTGCCGGGGTCAGTACGTCCGGCGAGCGCAGCCGTACGAGCAGGGCCAGGCTCTGGCCGGTCGTCCCCCACGGCACCGTGCACAGGGCCGTCGCGCCCGGCACCGTACGGGCGGAAGGGGCGTCGTCCGGGTCCGCCGAGGGCCAGGGGGTCACGCAGACGACGGTGTGCAGGCCCTCGCCGCGCGGACCGAGGGCCGTACGGAGTTCGGCGACGGCCATGTCGCGCTGCCAGCCCCGCTCGGCGGTGAGGACGGCACGCAGCTCGCGGGTGAGGTCCGCGCCGGCCTGCGCCTCGTCCGCGAGCAGGGCGCCGATGCGGGAGGCGACGTCCATGGCGGCGGCCAGCTGGGCGTCGGTGGGGCCGGGATCGTCGTCGAGCAGCCAGACGTAGCCGAGGACGACACCCCGATGGCGTACGGGAAGACAGATCCGTCCCCGGTACACCCCCGCCTCCGGGGTCGGCGGGATACGGACCGGGCCGGTGGCGCGGGTGATGCCGAACCCCTCGAACCAGGTGCGGACCGCCGTGGTGGACCGGCGCGTGAGGATCGAGCGGGTGCGCACCGGGTCGAGCGCCGACGCGTCGAGCTCGCCCTCGCTGTCGTACGCGCCGAAGGCGATCAGCTCGAAGTCCCGGTTCTCCAGCGTGGCGGGGACACCGAGGAGCGCCGAGATCTCATCCACCAGCTCTTGGTAGTCGCCTCTGTATTCACCGCTCATCCGGGCATTCTGCCTCATTTCCGAGCGCCCTTCATACATCTGTCTGAGATCCAGTGCACGGATGCGTGACAGCTGTCGATGGCCGAGGATCGGAGGGATCCCTAGGTTTCACGGTGGTTCTCCGTGCCGTACCCGAATGGTCGGGATTCGGCCTCCTGCTGGCTTTGTTGTGGAGGTGCCCCGTGCTGGGTCCCGTGATTCTCGCCGCCTCGCGCAGCGACAAGTTGCGCCGTCTGATCTCGTCGGCCCCGGTGACCAAGCCGGTCGTCGACCGCTTCATCCCCGGCGAGACCGTCGACCAGGTCGTGCCGATCATCCAGGACCTCACGGGCAGGGGCCTGGAGGTCACGATGGACGTCGTCGGCGAGGACATCACGACCCCCGAGCAGGCCACGGCCGCCCGTGACGCGTATCTGGAGCTCATCCGGCGCCTCAAGGAGCTGGACCTCGGCACCCAGGCCGAGATGTCCGTCAAGCTCTCGATGTTCGGCCAGTCCCTGGAGGGCGGCCACGAGCTCGCGCTCGCGAACGTCCGCCCGGTCGTCGAGGCCGCCGCCGCGATCGGTACGACGGTCACGCTGGACGCGGAGGACCACACCACCCTCGACTCGATGTTCGCCATCCACGAGGAGCTGCGGAAGGACTTCCCGGGGACCGGCTGCGTCATCCAGGCCTACCTGTTCCGCACCGAGGCCGACGCCCGCCGCCTCGCCGCGAGCGGCAGCCGCGTACGCCTGGTGAAGGGCGCCTACAAGGAGCCCGCCGAGGTCGCCTACCAGCAGAAGGCCGAGACAGACAAGGCGTACGTCCGCATCCTGCGCATCCTGATGGAGGGCGACGGGTACCCGATGATCGGGTCCCACGACCCGCGTCTCATCTCCATCGCGCAGGAGCTGGCCCGGCGCGCCGGGCGCAAGCTGGACGAGTACGAGTTCCAGATGCTGTACGGCATCCGCAGCGACGAGCACCTTCGGCTCGCCGCCGAGGGCCACCGCATGCGGGTGTACACCGCGTACGGCACCGACTGGTACGGCTATTTCATGCGCCGCCTCGCGGAGAAGCCGGCCAACCTCCTCTTCTTCGCCCGCTCGATCCTCACCAAGGGCTGAGACCGAACCACCCGCTCATAAAGGAGTTACGGAACCCATGGACGCTGTGACCCAGGTCCCCACCCCCGTCAACGAGCCGGTGCACGGCTACGCCCCCGGCTCGCCCGAGCGCGCCCGCCTGGAGGCCAAGCTCAAGGAGCTGGCCGAGAACCCGATCGAGCTGTCGATGACCATCGGCGGCGAGAAGCGGCTCGGCGGCGGTGAGCGTTTCGAGGTCGTGCAGCCGCACAACCACAAGGCCGTCATCGGCACCGGCGCGCACGCCACGCAGCAGGACGCCCAGGACGCGATCGACGCGGCCCTCGCCGCCGCTCCGGCCTGGCGCGCGATGTCCTTCGACGACCGCGCCGCGATCATCCTGCGCGCCGCCGAGCTGCTGGCCGGTCCCTGGCGCGAGACCCTCGCCGCCTCCACCATGCTCGGCCAGTCGAAGACCGCCCAGCAGGCCGAGATCGACTGTCCCTGCGAGCTCGTCGACTTCTGGCGCTTCAACGTCAAGTACGCCCGTGACCTGCTCGCCGAGCAGCCCCCGGCGAACTCCCCGGGTGTCTGGAACCGCCTGGACCACCGCCCGCTCGAAGGCTTCGTCTACGCGATCACCCCCTTCAACTTCACGGCGATCGCGGGCAACCTGCCGACCGCGCCGGCGCTGATGGGCAACGTCGTCGTCTGGAAGCCGTCCCCGACGCAGACGCACGCCGCCGTGCTGCTGATGCAGCTCCTGGAGGAGGCGGGCCTGCCCAAGGGCGTCATCAACCTCGTCACCGGCGACGGCGTCGAGGTCTCCAAGGTCGCCCTGGCCCACCGTGACCTCGCGGGCATCCACTTCACGGGCTCGACCAAGACCTTCCAGTACCTGTGGAAGACGGTCGGCAACAACATCGAGAAGTACCGCTCCTACCCGCGCCTGGTCGGCGAGACCGGCGGCAAGGACTTCCTGGTCGCGCACCCGAGCGCCGACCGCGCCGTGCTGAAGACGGCGCTCACCCGCGGTGCCTTCGAGTACCAGGGCCAGAAGTGCTCCGCCACCTCCCGCGCCTACATCCCGGCCTCCATCTGGAACTCCGGTTTCAAGGAGGAGTTCGCGGCCGAGGTCGACTACCTGACCATGGGTGACGTCACCGACCTGTCGAACTTCATCGGCGCGGTCATCGACGAGCGTTCGTTCGCCAAGAACAAGGCGGCCATCGACCGCGCCAAGTCGGACCCGACCTGCGCGATCGTCGCGGGTGGCTCGTACGACGACTCGGTCGGCTACTTCGTGCGCCCGACCGTCGTCGAGTGCTCGGACCCGGAGAACGAGGTCTTCAAGACCGAGTACTTCGGCCCCTTCCTCGCGGTGCACGTCTACGAGGACGAGAACTACGACGAGATGCTGACCCAGATGGAGTCGGCGTCGGACTACGCGCTCACCGGCTCGGTCGTGTCCAACGACCGTGCGGCGGCCGCGTACACGATGGAGAAGCTCCGCTACGCCGCGGGCAACTTCTACATCAACGACAAGTCGACCGGCGCCGTCGTCGGCCAGCAGCCCTTCGGCGGCGGCCGCGCCTCCGGCACCAACGACAAGGCCGGCGCTCCGCAGAACCTGATGCGCTGGACCCTGACCCGCGCCATCAAGGAGACGCTGGTCCCGCCGACCGACTACGGGTACCCGCACATGGGCTGACACGCCCCGCACACCCGGGCCGGGAAGCCCGCCCCCGAGCAGGCTTCCCGGCCCGTTTCCATGTGCAGGCTTCCCGGCCCGTTTCCATGTCCGCCCGGGCAGCAGCGCGTTCGCGGACGAAGCCGGGCTGGTGGCGGGCGCTGCGTCACCCGGCGAATTCCGTCCGCTCCCACCACTCGTACACGGGCAGCCTGCCCTCCGGCGTGTCCGCGTGCCGTGGGGTCGCCCTGAAGTGTTCGTATCCGCCGCGGAACTCGATCTTCACATCCGTTCCGGGGGGCGGGATCGGGACGGTCCGTTCGGGCAGATCATCAGGGCCGCCCTCGAGAAGTGCCTTGGCCGTGTCGCTCATGACGTCACCGTTCCCCTCGCCGGAGCCCGATGTCGCATGCCGCGCGGAGGATCAGTCGTGTGGCCGATCCGCTGCTCGGCCCTCGTCCGCCGTACTCGGAGATCAGGCCGGGCTGGATGCCGGGCTGCCCGGGGCGGCCCGGCGCCGCCGCGTCGTGCTCGTACCCGACCGGACCGGCGAGGCTCGGGTCCCAAACGCCGTGCGCCGCGGCCCTGGACCGGATGCGGCACGTGTACTCCCTCAGTCCGATCCGCTCCGCGAACTCGCCTGTGATCTCGGCCAGTTGGGTGCAGGCGTTCGAGAATTCACCGGACGCCGGTGCCGTCGAGCGGCCGGAACCCAGGTGGCCGGGGGCGACCACGACCGCCGTCCGCGCCCCGTGATACTGGGCCGATGACCACCCGACTGCGTACCGCCCACACGGCGGACCTCACCCCGGCCGAACTCCGCGCCGCCCGCACCCTCCTGGACGACGCCTTCGACGGGGGATTCAGCGACGAGGACTGGGATCACGGACTCGGCGGCATCCATGTCCTCGTGCACGACGAGCGGGGCCTCGCGGCGCACGGCTCGGTGATCCAGCGGCGCGTCCTGCACCGCGGCCGCTCGCTGCGCGTCGGGTACGTGGAGGCGGTCGGGGTCCGTGCCGACGCGCGCCGCACGGGTCTCGGCGGCCGGGTGATGGCCGAGGTGGAGCGGATCGTCGAGGGGGCGTACCCGCTCGGGGCGCTCTCCGCGAGCGAGGAGGGGGCCGCCCTGTACGCGGCCCGGGGCTGGCAGCTCTGGCCCGGCCGGATCTGCGCGCTCGGCCCGGACGGCATCGTGCGCCTCCCGGAGGAGGAGGGCACCACATACCTGCGACCCTCCTCGGCCGGCCCCCTCGACCCGGCCTACGACCTGGTCTTCGACTGGCGTGACGGCGACGTGCTCTGACGCCACGCCCCGGGGCGGCCGTGCCGGTCACCGGGAGGCGTGCCGGACGATCATCTTGCCCGTGTTGCCGCCTCGTAGCATCGACAGGAACGCCTCCACGATCCGCTCGAAGCCGTCGACGACGGTCTCGTCCGGCACGAGACGGCCACTGAGCAGATGCGGTACGGCGAACTCGTACAACTCCGCCTGCACGTCCTGGTAGTCACGCACCAGGAAACCCTCGACGCGCAGGCTCTTCTCCACGACGTCGGCGTGATTGAAGAGCACCGGCGGGGCGTCCGGGGTGTTGTACTGGCCGACCGTGCCGACCCGCACCACCCGGCCGCGCTCGCGCAACGCGCCGACGGCCGCACCGAGTTGGGCGCCTCCGACGTTGTCGACGAACACGTCGATGCCGTCCGGGGCCGCCTTGCCGAGGAGTTCGGCCGCGGCACCCGCGTGATGGTCGAAGGCCTCGTCGTAGCCGACCCGTTCCCTCAGGTACCTCACCTTCGCCGGGCTGCCCGCGCTGCCCACCAGCCGTCCGGCCCCCAGCAGCCGTGCGAACCGCCCGGTCGCCGTACCGACCCCGCCCGAGGCGGCCGAGACGAACAGGTCCTCGCCTTCCCGCAGTCGGGCGATCCGCGTCAGACCGACGTACGCGGTCAGGCCGGTGCCGCCGAGCACGCTCAGATACGCGGACAGCGGTACGCCGTCGTGGTGCGGGAGGCGTCTGGTCTCCTCCGGGCGTACCACGGAGTGGGTGCGCCAGCCCGCGCGGTGGAAGACGATCTCCCCCTCCGGGAGCGCCGGATCCCGGGACTCGATCACGCGGCCGAGGGTCCGGCCCTCCAGCGGGGCGCCGAGCGCGAAGTCGCCGTCCATCATCTCGCGGTGGTAGGGATCGACGGACCAGTAGAGGTTCTCCACGAGTGCCGTGCCGGGTGCGGGCTCGGGCACGGGCGACTCCGCGAAGCGGAAGTGGCCCGGGGCCGGGAAACCGGTCGGGCGGGCAGTCTGCTGGACGGTGAGCGCGATGTCGTTCATGGGAAGGGACCGTAGGAAGGAATGCCGGCTCCGGGCAGAGGGTTGCGCTCATACGACGGCCACTTCCATGAGCCGTGTTCATAGCAGCAGGCAGCAGGCAGCAGGCAGCGGGCAGCAGGCAGCAGGCAGTGGGCAGCAGGCAGCAGGCAGCGGGCAGCAGGCAGCGGCGGTCGGCAGAGCCGTACGGCGCCAAGGGGGGACCTTCATGAGCACAGCCGACCTCGCCCCGCGGGAGCTGCGGACTCTGGTGGCCGTCGCCGGCGAGGGCGGGTTCTCGGCGGCGGCCCTGACGCTCGGCACGACCCAGTCCGCGGTCTCCCACGCGGTACGCGGCATCGAACGCAAGGTGGGTGTCGTGCTGTTCGAGCGCGGACGGCACGGGGCGCGTCCCACCGCGGCGGGCGAGCGGGCGGTGGCGCACGCGCGGCGGGTGCTGCGGATGCTGGACACGCTGGTCGCGGAGGCGCGGGGTGCGGGCGCGGGTCCCGACGGCGGGGACACCGTCGCCGGGCCGCTGCGCATCGCCGCCTTCCGGAGCGCGGCACTGCATCTGCTGCCGCCCGCGCTGGAACGGCTGGCCGTCCGGCACCCCGGGATCGAGCCGAGCGTGCGCGTCGTACGGGAGGTGGGGCCCGGCACCGCGGGGGAGGTGTCCGAGGGGCGAGCGGACGTCGGGATCGCCATACTCGGCACGAGCACCCCGGTGCCGCCGGAACTGGTCGGTGACGTACTCCTGGAGGAGCCCTACGCCCTGGTGCACCCGGCCGGTCATCCGGACCCGCGCTCGCTGCCGCTGGTCGACTGGACCGAGAACTGCTCGTCCTACACCCGGACTTGGTGGGCCGCGCAGGACTGGATCCCCTGCGCGACGATTCGCGCCGAAGACGACGGAGCAGTGCTCTCGATGGTGAGCAGTGGTCTCGGAATGGCGATCATGCCCGCGCTGTCCCTCACGAGTGCACCGCTCACCACCGAGATCACCGATCTCGGTCCGGAGCGCCCGACCCGCTCCGTCGGCTACGTCACGACGCCGGAACTCGCCAGGACGGTCGCGGTCCGGGCGCTGATCAGGGAGTTGCGGGGCCTGCGTGTGCGGGGAGGGTGACCTCGGAGGCCATGCTCGGCGGACGCCGTCGCGTTCGTGGCCCTCGGCGCGCTCTGCCTGATCCGATGGTGGGCGCCCCGCGGCTGCACACCCCGCGGCGGGTGATGTCGTGCGGACTGTCGTCCCAGGTCAGGGCGGGGTGCCCCGATCCGCCGTCTCAGATAGTAGGAAGTCCGAGTAATTGTGGAGACAGATGTCCGCTCCTCGCTTAGCTTTGTAGGAGCCGAACGTCTCGCTCGACCAAGCGAATGGCGGTCGTGAGCCGGAGCCTTTGGCAGGCAACCCCTGCGGCACCGCTCCCCGCCCCTTCCGGCGTCTCGTATCCCTCACCGCATTTCCGGTGGCCCCTCCGGGCCGCGCCGGAGGCAAGGAGTCGATTCACCATGGCCGAGACGACCGTCCGCCGAGTCCGCCACATCTCCCGTACGAGTGAGTCCGACCGCAAGAACGCCGCCGCCGCGCTCCAGCGCGCCCTCGACCGCAGGGACAACGGCGGCGAGACGGGCCACTGACCCGCCCGCTGCACCTCGATACCGGGAGCCGCACCCGCGCGGGGTGCGGCGCGAGGCACCCGCCCCGCGCCGTACCCCGCAGTGCCCGGCCTCCGCGCCGTACGCCCCAGTGCCCGGCCGCCGCGCCGCGACGTGCTCACCCGCCGCGCCGCACCTCGAAGTAGTCGATGCGCTCGCCGCTCTGCGCGAGTGCGGAGACCTTGAGCTTCGGTGCCGTGCCCGTCTCCGCCTCCACCGAGAGGAAGGAGTAGCCGGTGTACCGCACGCGCGACCACTCCACGGTGTCCTTGTTCTGCTGCTGGGACGACGTCCAGTGGAAGGTGTCCACGGAGTCGTGGCGGGTGACCTTCCCCTCGTAGCTGTCCCGCACCCCGTCGGGGAACCGGTACAGGCTCTTGCCCGCGCCGCCCGCCGTCACGTACACGATCCCGTCCCGTGTCGGATCGGTCGACGCGCCGATCGGCACCTGCCTGCCCACGGCGCCGCCCTTGATGGCGTCGGTCCGCTCGTACACGTGGTTGTGCCCGTTGATCACCAGGTCCACCTGGTGCTTGGTGAACAGCGGCAGCCAGGCGTCCCGTACACCCCCGTCGGAGGCGTGCGTCGACGTCGAGTACGCGCAGTGGTGGAAGAAGACGACGACGAAGTCGGCGGACTTCCGCAGCTCACCCAGCCGCCTGTCCAGCCACGCCGTCTGCTTGCCGTCCGTGTAGCCCCGGTTGGCGGGGATCTCGTACGACACGTCGTTCGCGTCCAGCGCCACGATCCCGACGTTGCCGTACGTGAACGAGTAGACGCCCGGCGCTTTCCGGGCGTCGAAGCCGCTGTCCGGGAGCGACCAGCGCGCGGACTGGCCCCCGTACCCGTTCGGCGAGTACCACGCCTCCATGTCATGGTTGCCGGTCGTCACCATCCACGGCACCGACTTCGCCACCGACTCGGTCTGCCGGAGGAACCGGTCCCAGTCGCCGGGGTCGTAGCCGTCCGAATCCTTGCCGAGGCCGACCACGTCCGCGTAGCAGATGTCGCCCGCGTGCAGATGGAAGGCCGGCCGCCGGCCGAGGATCACCTTGTCGTTGGCGAGCGCGTCCGGTGTGACGCCCTGGTCGCCGAAGGCGGTGAACACGAACTTCTCGGGGGTGGCGGGTGCCGTGCGGAACTGGCCCACCGTGGCGTGCCGTTCCTTGGACGCGGGGTCGAATCCCTCGTGGCCGACGCCGTAGTAGTACGTCGTGCCGGGGCGCAGGCCGTCCAGCGCCGCGTGCAGGTAGTACTGGTCCAGGGCGAGCCGCTGCCCCGGCACTCCCGGTGTGTGCAGGTCGCGGACCTCGGCCTCGATCTTCCGGCTCAGCCCCCAGGGCGTCAGCCCCACGCGCACATACGGCTTCCTGACCGCGAACGGCACCTGCCAGGAGATCCGCATCTGGGTCCTGGGGTCCGCGCCGAAGGCGAGGTGGCGGCCGAAGGGGGTGACGACGGAGCCGGGCACGCGACTGGTGGCGGTGCCCGGCGTCGCGCCGGCCGGGCGCGTCGGCGTACCCGAGGAGCACCCGGCCAGCAGCCCGCCGCCCGCGAACGCGCCGGCCGTGATCAGCGCACGGCGCCGGGTGAGCTCGGTCCGCAGGTGCTCGTGCTGCTCCGCCATGCTCATCCGGCGTGCGAGCTGCTCGGGAATCCCGACGTCAGGGGTGTCCATGTTCGAGAACTTCCCAGCAAGTCCCAACGTGCGCCATACGTACGGGTGAACGCAGACTTACGAGTCCCCGCCGCGACACTCCGCCATGTCCGTATGGCGGACACCTCGTGTCATCCCATGGGACAAGGAGTACGGTGCCGTCATGTCTCGCAGCATCAATCTCGCAGTGATCCCCGGTGACGGCATCGGCCAGGAAGTCGTGGCCCAGGGGCTCAAGGTCCTCTCCGCCGTCCTTCCGCAGGATGTGAAGCTGGAGACCAAGGAATTCGACTTCGGCGCGCGGCGATACCACGCCACCGGTGAGACCCTCACCGACGCTGACCTGGACGCCCTGAAGCAGCACGACGCGATCCTGCTCGGCGCGATCGGCGACCCCTCGGTCCCGTCCGGCGTCCTGGAGCGCGGCTTCCTGCTCAAGCTCCGCTTCGCCTTCGACCACCACGTCAACCTGCGTCCCTCGAAGCTGCTGCCGGGTGTCGCCACCCCGCTGGCCGGCCAGCCGGAGATCGACTTCGTCGTGGTCCGCGAGGGCACCGAGGGCCCGTACACCGGCAACGGCGGCACCATCCGCAAGGGCACCCCGCACGAGGTCGCCACCGAGGTCTCGGTGAACACGGCCTTCGGTGTCGAGCGGGTCGTCCGTGACGCCTTCGCCCGTGCGCAGGCCCGCCCGCGCAAGAAGCTGACGCTGGTCCACAAGAACAACGTGCTGACCTTCGCGGGCCACCTGTGGACGAACGTCTTCAACAAGGTGGCCAAGGAGTTCCCCGAGGTCACCACCGACTACATCCACGTCGACGCGGCGACGATCTACCTCGTCACCGACCCGGCGCGCTTCGACGTGATCGTCACCGACAACCTCTTCGGCGACATCATCACCGACCTCGCCGCGGCCGTCTCCGGCGGCATCGGCGTCGCCGCCTCGGGCAACATCAACCCGAGCGGCGAGTTCCCCTCGATGTTCGAGCCCGTGCACGGCTCGGCGCCCGACATCGCGGGCCAGGGCAAGGCCGACCCCAGCGCCACCGTCCTGTCCGTCGCCCTGCTGCTGCGCCACCTCGGCTACGAGGCCGAGGCCGCCCGCATCGAGGACGCCGTCTCCGCCGACCTCGCCGAGCGCGTGGGCAAGCCCGCCCGCAGCACCGAGGAAATCGGCGATGCGCTCGCCGTACGAGTAGCCGGCTGACCCGCCGCTGCACATACGTTTCGCAGAAGCCGCCGGGTCGCATCCGCACCCGGCGGCTTTTCCTATGCCCTCGCCGGGTGCCACCATCAACCCCTGGGCAAGCCCGAGGGCCGCATTCACGCCGTTTCCGTCCACGGCCTCCCGCGGGCGATAATCGAACGCGGAGCCGCGGAATGAGGGAATGCTCGGACGTCCTAACACTGGCCACTGGCAGTTCGGGGCGTGAGCGCGGCCCGTCACACACAACCGGTGAAGGACAAACCACTCATGACGCAGCCCACGATCGAGCTCAAGCCCTCCGCCACTCCGCTCTCCGCCGCGGAGCGCGAGGCGATCCTGGCCAACCCCGGGTTCGGCCGCCACTTCACCGATCACATGGTGACGATCAAGTGGACGGAGGGCCGTGGCTGGCACGACGGCCAGCTCGTTCCGTACGGCCCGCTCTCCCTCGACCCCGCCAACATGACCCTGCACTACGCGCAGGAGATCTTCGAGGGCCTCAAGGCCTACCGCCAGCCCGACGGCTCCGTCGCCACCTTCCGTCCCGACAAGAACGCCCGGCGCTTTCAGGCCTCCGCCCGTCGGCTCGGTATGCCGGAGCTGCCGGTGGAGACGTTCATCGAGGCCTGTGACGTGCTCGTCCAGCAGGACCGCGACTGGGTTCCCGCGCACGGCGGCGAGGAGTCCCTGTACCTCCGCCCCTTCATGATCGCGACCGAGGTCGGCCTGGGCGTGAAGCCCGCCAACGAATACCTCTTCCTCGTCATCGCCTCGCCCGCCGGCGCGTACTTCGCGGGCGGCGTGAAGCCGGTCTCCATCTGGCTCTCCGAGGACCGCGTCCGCGCCGTCCCCGGCGGCATGGGCGACGCCAAGACGGGCGGCAACTACGCCGCCTCGCTGCTCGCCCAGGCCGAGGCCGCCGCCAAGGGCTGCGACCAGGTCTGCTACCTCGACGCGGTCGAGCACAAGTGGATCGAGGAACTCGGCGGGATGAACCTGTACTTCGTGTACGGCGACAAGATCATCACGCCGTCGCTCACCGGCTCCATCCTGGAGGGCGTCACCCGCGACTCGCTGCTGACGGTCGCCCGCGACCTCGGCTACCGGTCCGAGGAGGGCCGTGTCTCCCTCGACCAGTGGCAGCGTGACGCGGAGAACGGCACCCTGACCGAGGTCTTCGCCTGCGGCACCGCCGCCGTCATCACCCCCGTCGGCACGGTCAAGCGCACGGGCGCCGAGTGGAAGCAGTCCGGCGGCGAGCCCGGCGAGGTCACCCTGAAGCTGCGCGAGGCGCTGCTGGACATCCAGCGGGGGATCGCGGCGGACAAGCACGGGTGGATGCACCCGCTGGGCTGAGGGCCTGAGGGCCTGAGGGCCTGAGGGCCTGAGGGCCGGAAGGCCTGACGGTCTGGGGGCCTGACGGTCTGACGGCCTGACGGCCTGACGGCCTGAGGGCCTGAAGAACTGACGTGAGGCGGGGCCCGCACCGGCGTACACCGGTGCGGGCCCCCTCGTTTCCGCCCCCTCGGGCCGGGCGCTCTTCCGCGTTCTCTGCGCGTTCGCGCGCGTTCTCGCGCGCTCGCGCGTTCTCGCGTCAGGACGCCACGGGTGCCCCCTCGTGTTCCGCCGCGTCCGCAGGCACCGGCACCTGGGCCGTCCGCGCCGTCCGCGCCGTCAACGCCAGGTAGACGGCCCCGCCCACCAGCCCCGACAGCACGAAGCTGCAGTCCACGCCGCCCGTCAGGGACAGCAGTGGGCCCTGGTAGGAGGGGAGGGACACCGCGAGCAGGCCGGTGAAGGCGCCGAGGGCCCAGGCCACCGCGGCCTGGACGTTCCAGCCGCCGCGGTACCAGTAGACGCCGCCCCGGGAGCGGCGGTTGAAGACCTGGAGGGCGTCGGGGTCGTAGACGCCGCGGCAGCGGGCGAAGCCGATGAGGGTGATGACGGCCCAGGGGGTGCCGATGGCGGTCAGCAGGAGGACGAACGACGTCATCGCGGACTGCGCGTTCCAGGCGTAGTGGCCGACGAAGACGCAGACCGTGGCGACGATCGCGACCGTGTAGGTGGCTCGGGCACGGGAGGCGCGCGGCAGGATCGCGTCCAGGTCGAGGCCCATGGAGTAGAGCATCAGGCCCGCGTTGCCGACCGAGCCCGCGGAGGCGGCGAGCAGGAGCGGGACCAGGTACCAGGTGGGGGAGGCGGAGACCAGCGGGCCCGCGTAGTCGAGCGCCGCGCGCGCCGCGTACGCCGTGAAGGTGCCGAAGAGCTGGGGGACGAGGAGACCGGCGCACAGGCCCAGCCAGGTGGCGTGCAGGACGGTGCGGGAGGTGTGGCGGGTCGGGGAGATGTAGCGCGTGTAGTCGCCGAGGAGCGTGATGAAGGCGATCGGGCCCGACAGGCCCGCCGCCACCGCCGCCAGCAGCCAGGTCGGCCAGAAGGAGCCGAGCAGATAGCCGCCGGTCTCCGGGAGCGGGGAGGTGGTGAAGTGCGGGGCGTACGCGATCACGCCCACGATCAGCAGGGCTGTCATGCCGATCGCGAGGACCCGGGACATGGCGAGCAGGACCCGGTAGCCGTACACCGCGCCCGCCACCGTCGCCGTGGCGAGCACTCCGTACACCACCGCGTACGACACACCCGACGCCGGCAGTCCGAACAGGCGGTGCAGGACTCCGACCATCACGTCGCCGCCGATCCACACGGTCAGCGCGGTGTAGCCGAGCGCGAGGAGCAGGCCGACGACCGAGCCGACCAGCCGTCCGCGTACGCCGAACTGGGCGCCGGAGGAGGTGGAGAGGTTCGTCGCGGTACGCAGCGACACCAGGGCCAGCGGTGCCGTCAGCGCGGTGCCGACCACCGTGCCCACCACGATCGAGCTCACCGACGCCCACCAGCCGAGCCCGAAGGACGGCGGCAGCCAGCCGAAGATGATCACGCCGAGACACAGGTTGGACCCCAGCAGGATCGACATCAGGTCACGTGGACCACTGGTGCGTTCCTCGTCGGGGATCGTGTCGACTCCGCGCTGTTCTATCGGCATGGCTGGTCTCCTTCGATCGGCCGCCAGAAAGCTCACCCAGGCGATGGGAGAATGTTTGAGCGACGTTCAATGTGACCTCTCAGAAGGTCACCCGTCAATGTTTCCGTTTCATGAATCTGCCGTTTAGAGTGATGTTCTAAAGCGAGGAAGGCAAGGAGGTGTCGTGGCGTGAGACTGACCCCCACGGAGCGTGACCGGCTGCTGCTGTTCTCGGCCGCCGAACTGGCGCGGGCCCGCAAGGCGCGCGGCCTCAGGCTCAACGTGCCCGAGGCGACCGCGCTCATCGCGGACACCGTCTGCGAGGCCGCCCGCGACGGGCGCCGGCTCGCGCAGGCCATCGAGGCGGCCCGGTCGGTGCTCGGCCCCGACGACGTCCTGCCGGGTGTCGCGGACGTCGTCACCGAGGTGCATGTCGAGGCCGTCTTCGACGACGGTTCACGGCTCGCGGTCGTCAGCGACCCCATCGGCGGCGGACTCGCGGACCAGGCCCCGGGTGCCCTGCTGCCGGGGCCCGCGCACGCCGAGGCCGAGGCGGACGTACGGATCCTGGTCACCAACACGGCCACGGTCCCGGTCTCCGTCACCTCCCACTTCCACTTCTTCGAGGCCAACCCGCGGCTCGACTTCGAGCGGGCCCTCGCCTACGGGCGGCGGCTCGCCGTCCCCGCCGGATCGTCCGTCCGCTTCGGGCCGGGCGAAAGCGTCGAGGTCGGGCTGCTGCCCATCGGGGGCGAGCGGATCGCGATCGGGTTCGCCGGTCTGGTCGACGGGCCGCTGGACGCGCCCGGAGCGAAGGAAGAGGCCCTGCGCAGGGCAGCCGCCTGCGGTTATCTGGGAGCGGCGGCTCCCGGGGGCGAGTTCGAGGGAGCGATGCGATGAATCCGTACGAGTACGCGGCCACCCACGGCCCGCGCGCCGGCGACCGGGTCCGCCTGGGCGACTCGGGGCTGACGATCCTCGTCGAGTCCGACGCCCAGCGCTACGGCGACGAGTTCCTCGCCGGCTTCGGCAAGACCGCCCGCGACGGACTGCACCTCAAGGCCGCCGCCGTCCGTGAGACCTGCGACGTCGTCATCAGCAACGTGGTGGTGATCGACGCGGCACAGGGGATCCGGAAGGTCTCCATCGGCATCCGCGAGGGGCGGATCTGCTCGATCGGACGGGCCGGGAACCCCGACACCCTCGACGGCGTCGACGTCGTGGTCGGCACCGGCACGTCCATCGTGTCCGGCGAGGGGCTCATCGCCACCGCCGGAGCCGTCGACACGCATGTCCATCTGCTGTCGCCGCGCATCATGGAGGCCTCGCTGGCCTCCGGCGTGACCACCATCATCGGCCAGGAGTTCGGCCCGGTGTGGGGCGTCGGCGTCAACTCTCCCTGGGCGCTGCGCCACGCCTTCGGCGCCTTCGACGCCTGGCCGGTCAACATCGGCTTCCTCGGGCGGGGTTCCTCGTCCTCGGACGCGCCCCTGGTCGAGGCCCTCGCCGAGGGCGGCGCGAGCGGCTTCAAGGTCCACGAGGACATGGGCGCCCACACCCGCGCGCTCGACACCGCGCTGCGCGTCGCCGAGGACCACGACGTCCAAGTCGCCCTGCACAGCGACGGGTTGAACGAATGCCTGTCCGTCGAGGACACGCTGCGGGTCCTCGACGGACGGACGATCCACGCCTTCCACATCGAGGGCTGCGGCGGCGGGCACGTACCGAACGTGCTGAAGATGGCGGGAGTGGCGAACGTCATCGGCTCCTCCACCAACCCGACCCTGCCCTTCGGCCGGGACGCGGTCGCCGAGCACTACGGGATGATCGTCTCCGTCCACGATCTGAAGACCGACCTGCCCGGCGACGCCGCCATGGCCCGCGACCGGATCAGGGCCGGCACGATGGGCGCCGAGGACGTGCTGCACGACCTGGGCGCGATCGGCATCACCTCGTCGGACGCCCAGGGCATGGGCCGCGCGGGCGAGACCGTCCGCCGGACCTTCGCGATGGCCGGCAAGATGAAGGCCGAGTTCGGCGCCCCCGAGGACCACGACAACGAGCGCGTCCTGCGCTACATGGCCAAGCTGACCATCAACCCCGCCATCGCGCACGGCCTCGCCCACGAGGTCGGCTCCCTCGAGGTCGGCAAGCTCGCCGACATCGTGCTGTGGCGGCCCGAGTACTTCGGCGCCAAGCCGCAGCTGGTCCTGAAGTCCGGCTTCCCGGCGTACGGCGTGGTCGGCGACCCGAACGCGGCCACCGACACCTGCGAACCCCTCGTCCTGGGGCCGCAGTTCGGGGCGCACGGGGCGACCCCCGCCGAGATCTCGGTCGCCTTCGTCGCCCAGGCCGCCGTCGACCAGGGCCACGACACGATGCCGACGCGCAGGCGCCGGGTCGCTGTCCGCGGCACCCGCGGCATCGGCCCCGCCGACCTGCGGCTCAACTCCCGTACCGGAGCGGTCGATGTCGACCAGCGCACCGGCCTGGTCACCCTCGACGGGGACCCGCTGCGCTCCGAACCCGCCGACTCCGTGTCCCTCAACCGTCTGTACTTCCTGTAAGGATCACCCATGTCTGCTGCCGCCGACGGCTTCCGTATGCCCGCCGAGTGGACCCCGCACGAGCGCACCTGGATGGCGTGGCCGGGCCCCAACCCCACCTTCGACAACCCCGACGACCTCGCCGAGTCGCGCCGGGCGTGGGCGGGCGTGGCCCGTGCGGTCCGCCGCTTCGAGCCGGTCACGGTCGTCTGCGGTCCGGGGCAGTCCCAGGAGGCAGCCGCACTCCTCGGTCCCGGCATCGACATCGTCGAACGCGAACTCGACGACGCCTGGATGCGTGACATCGGCCCCACCTTCCTCACCAATGGGCAGGGCGAACTCGCCGCCGTGGACTGGACGTTCAACGGCTGGGGCGCACAGGACTGGGCCCGCTGGGAGCACGACGCCAAGATCGGCGCGTACGTCTCGGACCTCGCGGGCGCGAAGACGTACGCCTCGCAGCTGGTCAACGAGGGCGGCGCGATCCATGTCGACGGCGAGGGCACCGTGCTGCTCACCGAGACCGTGCAGCTCGGGCCCGAGCGCAACCCCGACTGGACCCGTGAGCAGGTCGAGGCGGAGATCCACGCCCAGCTCGGCACCCGCAAGGCGATCTGGCTGCCGCGCGGACTGACCGGCGACTACCCGCCGTACGGCTTCGGCACCCTCGGCCATGTCGACATCGTCGCCGCCTTCGCCCGCCCCGGTGTGATCGTCGCCCACTCCCAGCAGGACCCGGCGCACCCCGACCACGAGATCAGCAAGGAGATCATCGGGTTGCTGGGCGCGCAGACCGACGCCCGCGGGCGTCGCCTGGAGGTCGTCGAGGTGCCCGCCCCGACCGTCCTGGAGGCAGACGGGCACTGGGCCGACTACTCCTACATCAACCACTACCTCTGCAACGGCGGCGTCGTGCTCTGCGGCTTCGACGATCCGCGCGACGAGATCGCGGCCGGGATCTTCCGCCGGCTGTTCCCGGAGCGGACGGTGACGCTGGTGGACGCCCGTACGATCTTTGCGGGCGGGGGAGGCATCCACTGCATCACCCAGCAGCAGCCGAAGGTCTGAGGGCCGAAGGCCCGGGGAACGACAGGAGTCAGGGATGGCCGGTGCGCGAAAGAACGCGCCTCCGCGGGAGGACGTGCTCGCCGCCGCCATGGACATGATCGCCGAGCGCGGTCTGGAGAAGCTCACCATGGCGGCGCTCGGC
Source organism: Streptomyces sp. NPDC058246 (assembly GCF_042881985.1). Lineage (NCBI taxonomy): Bacteria > Bacillati > Actinomycetota > Actinomycetes > Kitasatosporales > Streptomycetaceae > Streptomyces > Streptomyces sp. NPDC058246. The sequence continues at coordinate 103,914 of NZ_JBHVWZ010000026.1, forward strand.
CGCGAGGTCGGCATGAGCAGCGGCCATCTCCTCTACTACTTCCGCTCCAAGGACGAGCTGCTGCTGCAGACCCTGGAGTGGAGCGAGGGCCGCCTCGGCGCCGAGCGCAGCCGACTGCTGGCCGCGCGGGGAACCGCCCGCGAGCGCCTCGACGCGTACGTCGACCTGTATGTCCCCGACGGCCACCGCGACCCGCACTGGACGCTCTGGCTGGAGGTCTGGAACCGCTCGCAGAACGCCGACGACGCCGCCCGCGAGCGCCAGGTCGCCATCGAGGGCGCCTGGCACCGGGACCTGGTGGCCCTGCTCGCCGAGGGCGTCTCGCGCGGCGAGTTCCGTGCCGTCGACCCGGACCGTGTCGCCGCCCGGCTGCGTGCCCTCCTCGACGGCTTCTCCATCCATGTGGCGATCGGCCTGCGCGGCACCGATCGCGGCCAGATCCTGTCCCACGTACGGGAGTTCCTGGACGAGTCGCTCGGCTGACGACCGGTCGACTGCGGGACCGGCGGCTGTGCGTCCGGCGACTGCGGGTCCGGCGGCTGTGCGTCCGGCGGCTGTGCGTCCGGCGACTGCGGGACCGTCGGCTGCGCGTCCGGCGTGCGCGGACGGTCGATCAGGCGCCCGGGTTGTACGTAATCGAGCGCATTGACCCGGGGTGTGTGGTGCGGTTGCATCCAGGTGTGCCCCCGGTGCGGGACCGGGGGCCGACACGATTTCGGGGGGAAATCATGTCCAGTGCCGCACGTGTGTCCTTGGCGACGTTAGTGGCGGCCGTGCTCGCGGGCGCCGCCCTGCCCGCCGCGCACGCCGATTCCGCGCACGCCGGTTCCACACACGCCGCTTCCGCGCCGTCCGGCTCCGCGCGGTCCGGCTCCGCGCGGTCCGGCTCCGCGCACGCCGGTTCCGCCGCGCCGCGCACCGCGCGGGTGAGCGTCGCCACCGGCGGACACCAGGGCGACGGCGCCTCCGCCGCGCCCGCGATAAGCGCCGACGGCCGCTACGTGGCGTTCACGTCGGCCGCCGACAACCTCGTGCGCGGGGACAGGAACGGTGTCGCCGACGTCTTCGTCCGCGATCTGCGCACCGGCCGCACGCAGCGGATCGCCGAGGGCCCGGCCGACGAACCCGCGCTCAGCGCGGACGGCCGGTACGTCGTCTTCGCCACGACAGCCGCGCTCGTGAAGGCCGACGACAACGGCCTCGACGACATCTACCTCTACGACCGCAGGACACACCGGACCCAGCGCATCAGCACCGGTCACGCGGACGCGCCTCCCCGCTACAAGCTCAACTATTCGCCAACGATCAGCGCGAACGGCCGGTTCGTCACGTACGCCACCTCGACCCCGGACGCCGCGCCCGGCGACACCAACGGCCGGGACGACGCGATCGTCCTCGACCGGAAGACCGGCCGCACCGAGCTGGTCCAGTACCGCACCGACGGCGCACTCGGCGACAGCGACTCCGGGGCGACCTCGTTCAGCGCGGACGGCCGCTTCGTCGCCTTCGACACGGCGGCCCAGCTGGATCCGTCGCACGACTTCACCCACGCGCTGAACGTGTACGTGCGCGACCGGGCGAAAGGCACGACGGAGCAGGTGAGCCTGCCCACCCGCTACGTCTACAAGAAGAGTTCGTGGGGCGGATCCATCAGCGCGAACGGCCGCCTGGTGGCCTTCTCCTCCAACGTGAACTCCCTCGTGCCCGGCGACACCGACTTCTTCACCGACGTGTTCGTCTTCGACCGGGACCGGCGCACGACCGTGCGTGTGAGCACCGCCGCCGACGGCACCTCGCCCGACGGACCCAGCCAGGGCGCGATCCTGAGCGCGGACGGCCGCCGGGTCGCCTTCGTCTCCAGCGCGAGCAACCTCGTCCCCGGCGACACGAACGGCGTCCCCGACGTCTTCGTCAAGGACCTGAAGACCGGTGCCGTCGAACGCGTCAGCCTCGCCGCCGACGGCAGCCAGGCCGACGGCCCCACGGACGCCGTGTCCCTGAGTCGCGACGGCCGGGCCGCCTTCTCCTCGACGGCCGGCAACCTCGTCCCCGGCGACACCAACGGCGTCGCCGACATCTTCGTACGGCACCTGGGAGCTCACCGGTGAGACCCGTGCCGCGGAGCGCAGCCCTGGCCGCCGCGCTCACCCTGACCGTCCTCCCGGCGCACGCCGCACCGGCGGCACCCAGCGGGTGAGCACGGACACCGCTCCTCGACCGGCGCGGCGGCGCTCGGCACGACGTGGCCCCGGCGGGAGCGACCGCCCTCCCGGGCGCGGTCACCCGTCACGGCCGTGCCGTCGTCTTCACCACCGGGGCTGACGACCTGGTGGGGGAGGACACCAACGGGGCCGTGGACGTGTTCACAGACCACATCCACTGACCGATCACCATCTCAGGGGGAACAGATCTTGTACGCCAGCACACGCACCGCCGCGCTCGCGGCCGCCGTCGTCGCCGCCACCGTGGCGCTGACCGGCCCCTCGGCAGGCGCCGCCCCCGGGGGCCCGCACACCGAGCGGGTCACCGTGTCGGCCACGGGGGAGCAGGGCACGGGGAGTTCCACCGGCCCCTACCTCAGCGCCGGCGGCCGCTACGCGGCGTTCGGCTCGGAGGCGCCGAACCTCGTCCCGGGCGACACGAACGACGCACCGGACGCCTTCGTCCGCGACCTGCGCACGGGTCGCGTGGAGCGGGTCGGCGTCGCCACGGGCGGCGCCCAGGCCGACCGCGGTTCCCAGGCCGTGGCCATCAGCGCCGACGGGCGGTACGTGGTGTTCGTCTCGACGGCCACCAACCTCGTCGACCGGCCCGTGCCCGGGCCCGACTGGGCGCAGGACGTCTACGTGCACGACCGGCGCACGGGCCGTACCGAACTGGTCAGCAAGGCGCCGGGCGGGGTGTCCGCCTACGCGCACGGCGACGCCGCGATCTCCGACGACGGCCGGTACGTCGCCTTCAACGCCCGGCCCAGCCAGATGGAGACCGGCACGAGCGTCATCTACCCGGCCGTGTACGTCACCGACCGCCGCACCGGGACCGTCGAGCGGATCAGCAACCGCGACCAGCCGACCCGTGGCTCCTACCACCTGGACCTGAGCGCCGACGGCCGCTACGTGGCGTACACGCAGAACGACCCGCGCGGTGGGACGGGCCCGCTGATGGTGCACGACCGCCGCACCGGCACCGAGGAACAGGTCAACGTCACACCGGACGGCAGCCCCGGCAAGGTGTACGGCCTCGACCCCTCCCTGTCGGCGGACGGCCGCTCCATCGCCTTCTCCTACCGCGGCGACGACCTCGTCCCCAACGGCGCCGTCAACACCGGCACCTACGTACGCGACCTGCGAACGCACACCACCCGGGCCGTCGTCCACGACGGCCCGGGCGGCCCCGGGGTCATCTCCGCGCCGCGGATCAGCCGCGACGGCCGGTACGTGGCCTACCCGTTCCGGGAGCCGCAGGGGCAGGACAACATCTACGTGCGGGATCTGCGCACCGGCACCTCCCGCCTGGCCAGCGTGGCGGCCAGCGGCGGGCCCGTCACCGACGAAGGCGTCTACGTGACCTCGTTCGGCGGTCGCGGAGGCACGCTCCTCGGCCTCGGCTCCGGCTCCGCGCAACTGGTCGCCGGCGACACGAACGGCGCGACCGACGGCTTTGTGCGCCGACTGCGCTGAATCAGCTGAATCACCCGCGGCTCGCATGGTGAGACACCGGTGAGCACGGGGGCGGACTGTGCCAGACTGCCCCCGTGCTCTCGTTCGCCATGATTATTGGCAGCAGGCGCGCCGGTCCGCAGTGACCGCCACGTACGACCAGGTACGGGCGGACACCGTCGTCCTCGACCCGCGCGCAGACCTCTCGCACCCGCGAGGGGTTTTTCGCTTTTCTGGCCCACCTTCAGCCGGGAGCGCAGCGCGAGGGATCATTGGGGGACGGTGGAGCCGGTCATTCCGGTACAGACCGAGATCCGACATCAGGAGCCAGAGACCATGACGGACACCAGCGAACTCGACGATTCGTTCCACGTCTTCGACACGACGCTGCGCGACGGCGCGCAGCGTGAGGGCATCAACCTCACTGTGGCGGACAAGCTGGCCATCGCACGGCACCTGGACGACTTCGGCGTGGGCTTCATCGAGGGCGGCTGGCCCGGCGCCAACCCGCGCGACACCGAGTTCTTCGCCCGCGCCCAGCAGGAGATCGACTTCAAGCACGCCCAGCTCGTCGCGTTCGGCGCCACCCGCCGGGCGGGCGGCAAGGCGAGCGAGGACCCGCAGGTCAAAGCGCTCCTGGACTCCGGCGCCCAGGTGATCACCCTCGTCGCCAAGTCGCACGACCGGCACGTCGAGCTGGCTCTGCGCACCACCCTCGACGAGAACCTGGAGATGGTCCGCGACACCGTCTCCTACCTGTGCTCGCAGGGCCGCCGGGTCTTCGTCGACTGCGAGCACTTCTTCGACGGCTACCGCGCCAACCCCGCGTACGCCAAGGCCGTGGTCCGCGCCGCCTCCGAGGCCGGCGCCGCCGTGGTCGTGCTCTGCGACACCAACGGCGGCATGCTTCCCGCCCAGGTCCAGGCGGTCGTCGCCACGGTCCTCGCCGACACCGGCGCCCGGCTCGGCATGCACGCCCAGGACGACACCGGCTGCGCGGTCGCCAACACCCTCGCCGCGGTCGACGCGGGCGCGACCCACGTGCAGTGCACGGCGAACGGCTACGGCGAGCGGGTCGGCAACTCGAACCTGTTCCCGGTCGTCGCGGCCCTGGAGCTCAAGTACGGCAAGAAGGTCCTCCCCGAGGGCGCCCTGCGCGAGATGACCCGCATCTCCCACGCGATCGCCGAGGTGGTCAACCTCACCCCGTCCACGCACCAGCCGTACGTAGGCGTCTCGGCCTTCGCCCACAAGGCGGGCCTGCACGCCTCCGCGATCAAGGTCGACCCGGACCTGTACCAGCACATCGACCCCGAGCAGGTCGGCAACACCATGCGGATGCTGGTCTCCGACATGGCGGGCCGCGCCTCCATCGAGCTCAAGGGCAAGGAGCTCGGCGTCGACATCAGCGGCGACCGCGAACTGGTCGGCCGGGTCGTCGAGCGGGTCAAGGAGCGCGAGCTCAAGGGCTACACGTACGAGGCGGCCGACGCCTCCTTCGAGCTGCTGCTCCGCGCGGAGGCCGAGGGCAAGGCCCGCAGCTACTTCGAGGTGGAGTCCTGGCGGGCCATCGTCGAGGACCGCCCCGACGGCAGCCACGCCAACGAGGCCACGGTCAAGCTCTACGCCAAGGGCGAGCGCATCGTCGCCACCGCCGAGGGCAACGGCCCGGTCAACGCCCTGGACCGCGCCCTGCGGGTCGCCCTGGAGAAGATCTACCCCCAGCTCGCCAAGCTGGAGCTCGTCGACTACAAGGTCCGCATCCTGGAGGGCAAGCACGGCACGTCCTCCACGACCCGAGTCCTCATCTCCACGTCCGACGGCACGGGCGAGTGGTCCACGGTCGGCGTGGCGGAGAACGTCATCGCCGCCTCCTGGCAGGCACTGGAGGACGCGTACACGTACGGCCTGCTGCGGGCGGGGGTCGAGCCGGCGGAGTAGGTGGTCTGTGGTTCCAGCCCCTCCGGCGTCTGAGGAGCGGGCCTGGGGAGCGGGGTCTGGGGCGGAGCCCAGGAAGACAGGAAGAGAAGGCAGGAAGAGAAGACAGGAAGAAGGGACGGGCAGGGGCGGAGGGGGCGAAAAAATCTCCCCACCCCCACCCCACCCGTCCCGCACCCCTACTGCAGATGCCACTTCTGGTTGGCCGCCCCCGTGCAGGTCCAGATCTGCGCCCGAGTCCCGTTCGCCGACGAATTCCCTGTCACATCAAGGCACTTGTTGGCCGCGGTATTGACGACATCCCCGGTGGTGGAGTTGTACGACCACCGCTGAGCCCCCGAACCGTTGCAGTCGTAGAGCTGGACCTGTGCCCCGTCGGCGGTCGACGCCGAGGTCACGTCCAGGCACTTGCCCAGTGCCTGGACGGAACCGTCGGCCTGCACCGTCCACCGCTGCGCGGTCGAGCCGTTGCAGTCGTAGAGCTGCACCGCCGTGCCGTTGGTGCTCGAACCCCCGGCCACATCGAGGCACTTGCCGGCCAGCCCGACGAAGGCCCCCGACTGGCTGCCGCCCCCGCCCTGCGTCCCCGACCAGGTGAACGTCGCCGACGTCTTGCCCGGCAGCGAGTACGTCGCGTGCTGCGAGCCCCAGTTGATGGTCACGGTCTTCGCGGTCGACGCGTCGTTGTACGCGATCAGCGCCTTCGACCCGTCCGGGTTGCGCCACGCGACGTTCGGCACCGACGAGCTCGCGGTCGACGCGATGCGCTGCGCGCCCGGCCGTACGAACTTCGTCAGATGCCCCATCGTGTAGTACTCGATGGTGTAGTCGACCGTCCCGCTCTGGCCGTCACCGTTGTGGACCGTGATGAGCCCGGTGCAGGTACCGCAACCCCCGTTGTGCGGACCCATGTTCTGGTCCACGGCCAGCGACCACTTCGTCACCGACTTCGCCCAGTTCCGGGTGTAGTCGACGATGTTGAGCATGTCCTCGCGCTGCTGGTTGGCGATCCAGGTGCCGCCCGAGTGCTCGGTCCCGAAGGCGTCCAGCGTGGGGTACTGGTTGTGGACGGTGGTCTGCTTGGTGACGTCGCCGCCGTAGCCGTGCCAGGCGATCCCGCCGAAGTTCGGGTGCGAGCGCACCGCCGCGTCGTCGACGGTCTGGGCGGCGTACGAGTCGTACACGTCCCAGTTCCAGTCGTGCGCGAGGACCTTCGTGGACAGCCCCGCCGCCTGGAGCTTCGGCAGCAGCTCGCTCTTCGTGAAGTAGGCGAGGCCCGAGGCGTTCCAGCTCATCGAGGGGTATCCGGAGCAGCACGTCGGCTCGTTCTGCGCCGTCACGTACGACACCGGCACGCCCTGGTCCCGGTACGCCTGGAGGTACTTCACGAAGTACGAGGCGTACGCCCCGTAGTCCTCCGACTTCAGCCAGCCGCCGTTGAGCGACCCGCTGTCCTTCATCCAGGCCGGCGCCGTCCACGGCGAGGCCATCACGGTCAGCGAGGGGTTCAGCTGGAGCGCCTGCTTGGTCAGCGGCACCACATCCGCAAGGTCGTGTGCGATCGAGAACTTGGTCAGGTTCGGGTCGGTCTGCCCGGCCGGCACGTCGTCGTAGCTGTAGCCGTACCGTGCCAGGTCCGACGCGCCCATCGGATTGCGCAGGAAGGACAGACCGATGCCGTCGGTCGGCGAGAACAGCTTCGTCATGGTGGCGTTGCGCGTGGTCTGCGACAGTGCGCCGCTGCTGTTCATCAGCCATGCCGCGGTGTCCGTGAAGGACGCGCCGCCGCCGGTGAAGGTCTGGTATCGGGTGTTCTCGTCGACGCTGATGTTCTCGCCGCTGCCCCCGCTGCCGGACTGGAAGGCGAATGGCGTTTGCGCCTGCAATCCACGGGTGACATGGCGGCCGCCGGTGTCGTCCGTCGTGGTCAGCCAGGCCGTGACCTGCTCGCCCGCGGCGTGCGCGGGCACCGAGCCGACAGTGGTCAGCCCGGCGGTCGTCAGCAGCCCGGCCAGCAGCAGCCGTGCCGTCCGGGTGGGTCTACTCAGGAGGCTCATGGGCGCCGCCCTTCTGGGAGTGGGGGAGTGGGGCGTGCGAGGCGTGAGTAAATGACGGCTGCGGACGCGCGTCAAGGGGGTGCGCGTTCACAGTCTGAAGGAACAACGGCCCTGTTCCGGCTGCCGATTGGCTGTGTACCGGTTCTGACGTGAAGTCTTGACGGGTTCCGGGGACGCCAGTTAACTCACGCCGTGATCTAAGTCGTAAGAGTACTCAAGAGGCTTACTGAGGCCCGCTGTGGTTCGCCGCAGCCCGCTGAAGATCACGGAGCTCACTGAAGAGGATTTACGAGAGTCGAGGGAAGGTCCATGCGAAGAACCGCCCTGCTCGCCTCCGCCGCCTTGCTCACCGGGCTGCTGCCCCTGGCCTCAGCGGGGGCCGCCGCGGGGGCCGACGAACCGGCCCCGGTCCCCGTCGATGCCTTCGAGGGAGAGGTCCCGTTCGCGAATCCGCCCGCCGACGGCATCTTCACCTGGGGCAGTGACACCGACGACCCGCCCCAACTGGCCCTGACCGCCCGCGCCGACGCCCCCGAGGGCGCCAAGGTGCTCACCGGCAGCTACGACATCAGTGGCTACGGCGGCTTCACCCACGACTTCGCCTCCGGCCTGCCCGCCCACGACTGGTCCACGCACAAGGGCATCCGTTTCTGGTGGGACGGCCAGAACAACGCCAAGAAGATCGCGTTCGAGATCAAGGACGGCGGCGCGAACGGCGAGGCCTCCGAGCTGTGGACGACGTCCTTCACCGACGACTTCACCGGCTGGAAACAGATCGAGATCCCCTTCACCGACTTCACCTATCGCACGGACTACCAGCCCGTCGGCGGTATCGACCAGGTCCTCGGCCTCACCCAGATGTGGGGGTACGCCGTCACGCTCCCGGTCGGCCTCAAGGGCAAGTTCGCCATGGACGACGTCGAGTTGTACGGCAAGGCCGACCAGTCCCTGCGGGCCTCCGTGACCACCGACTCCGCCGTGTACCCGGTGAAGAAGGGCGGCACGGCCGCGGTGAAGGTCTCCGTCGCCACCACCGGCGCCGCCCCGATCGACGAGCCGGTGACCGTCGCGTACGAGAGCGCGGGCGGCACCGCCGAGTCCGGCACGGACTACACCCCGGTCAAGGGCGAGGTCACCTTCCCCGCGGGCACGGCGTCCGGCACCTCGCGCACGATCCAGGTGCCCACGCTGAAGGACAAGTCCGCCGAATCCGCCGAGACGATTCCGCTCAAGCTCACGGTCGCCGGCGCGAAGGCCCCCACCGAGACCCCGCAGGTCGTCATCGACGCCCACGGACTCCCGTATCTGGACCCGAAGCTGCCCGTGCAGAAGCGGGTCGCCGATCTCGTCTCCCGGATGTCCCTGGAGGAGAAGGCCGGGCAGATGACCCAGGCCGAACGCGGCGCGGTCACCACGCAGGGCGACATCGCGACGTACGACCTCGGCTCGCTGCTGTCGGGCGGCGGCTCGACGCCGACGCCCAACACCCCCGAGGCCTGGGCGAAGATGATCGACGCCTTCCAGCTCCGCGCCCAGGCGACGAGGTTCCAGATCCCGCTGATCTACGGCGTGGACGCGGTGCACGGCCACAACAACCTGGTCGGCGCGACGATCATGCCGCACAACATCGGCATCGGCGCGACGCGTGATCCCCAACTGGCCCAGAAGACAGGCTCGGTGACGGCCTCCGAGGTCCGCGCCACCGGCATCCCGTGGGACTTCGCCCCCTGCCTCTGCGTCACCCGCGACGAACGCTGGGGCCGCTCGTACGAGTCCTTCGGCGAGGACCCGGCGCTGGTGAAGTCCATGGAGACGATCATCCAGGGCCTCCAGGGCGCCGCCAGTGGCAAGGACCTGAAGGACGACGACAAGGTGCTCGCCACCGCCAAACACTTCGTGGGTGACGGCGGCACGGTGTACGGCTCGTCCACGACGGGCTCGTACACGATCGACCAGGGCGTCACGAAGGTCACCCGGCAGCAGCTGGAGGCGATCCACCTCTCCCCGTACCAGACGGCGGTCGACCGAGGCATCGGCTCGGTCATGCCCTCCTACTCGTCCCTCGACATCGTCGGCGACGGTCAGGGCCCGGTGAAGATGCACGCGCGCGCCGACATGATCAACGGCGTCCTCAAGGACCGTATGGGCTTCGACGGCTTCGTCATCAGCGACTGGGCGGCCATCGACCAGATCCCCGGCGACTACGCCTCCGACGTCCGTACGTCGATCAACGCGGGCCTCGACATGATCATGGTCCCGTACGCGTACAAGGACTTCCGCACCACCCTGATCGACGAGGTGAAGGCGGGCCGCGTCAGCGAGAGCCGGGTGAACGACGCCGTCTCGCGCATCCTCACGCAGAAGTTCAAACTGGGCCTCTTCGAGAAGCCGTACGCCGACACGAGCGGCGCGGCGCAGATCGGCTCGACCGCGCACCGGGCCGTCGCCCGCCAGGCGGCAGCCGAGTCGCAGGTCCTGCTGAAGAACGCGAACGGCGTACTCCCGCTCAAGAAGTCCCAGAAGGTGTACGTCGCCGGATCGAACGCCGACGACCTCGGCAACCAGACCGGCGGCTGGACCCTCACCTGGCAGGGCTCGTCCGGAAAGCACACGGACGGCACGACGATCCTGGAAGGGATGCGGAAGGCCAGCGGTGACGTCATCACGTACTCCAAGGACGCCTCGGCGCCCACCAGCGGCTACGACGTGGGCGTGCTCGTCGTCGGCGAGACCCCGTACGCCGAGGGTGTCGGGGACGTGGGCAATGGCAACGACCTCGACCTGACCGCCGCCGACAAGGCCGCCGTGGACAAGGTGTGCGCTGCCATGAAATGCGCGGTCCTGATCGTCTCGGGCCGCCCGCAGCTCATCGGCGACCGGCTGTCCGCCGTCGACTCCCTGGTCGCCTCCTGGCTGCCGGGCACAGAGGGCGACGGTGTCGCCGACGTCCTCTACGGCAAGCGCCCCTTCACCGGCCAACTCCCCGTCACCTGGCCGAAGTCGGAGTCCCAGCTCCCGATCAACGTCGGGGACACGTCGTACGATCCGCAGTTCCCGTACGGCTGGGGGCTGACCACTCTCACGAAGGTGCCGCAGGGCGGCTCGGCCACGCTGAAGGGTCTCGAGATCGCCGCCAGGATCGCGGAGAAGGCCGGCTCGGCCGAGGCGGGCCGCGCACTCGTCACCAAGGCCCGCCTCCTGGTCCAGCAGAAGATCGGCTCGGCCATCACCGCGGCAACGGCAAAGCCCTTCGCCGACGCCGACCACCTCCTCCTGACCGGCGACTACGCGGCCGCGGTCGCGAAACTGACGGAGGCGTACCGGGCCGGGTGACCGCCGACCCGTCCGGCGTCTCCCGTCCGAAAGTCTGAGGCGTCCGAAAGTCTGAGGCGTCCGAAAGTCTGAGGACGAGGCCGTTCAGGCCGAGAGCGCGGGGTCTGGGGGCGGCGGCCCCCAGGTACGGGACGGGTAGGGGCGGAGGGGGCGAAAACCCCCGTAAGCCCCTACCCGTCCCAAAAACCACATTTCCACCCCTCCGGAGTGGTTTCGGGTAGTTTCGAAGACATGAAGGCCGCACGCACCCGAGGGCTCCCCGGACTCCTGCTCGCGCTGGTCGTCGCCGCCCTGGCGGTACTCGCGCCCGGCGCGCCCAGCGCGCCCAGCGCCCACGCGGCCACCTCCATCGACACGATCGCCGCCGCCCTCCGCAAGACGCCGGTCTACGTGGACCCCGCCGCCTCCACCCAGTTGTCCGCCACGGACGCCACCACCCTCGCCAAGAAGATCAAGGCCGCGGACAAGCCCCTCCTCGTCGCGGTCCTCCCCGCCGGCTTCCCCACCCAGAACCTCTTCCAGAACCTGCGCACCGCCACCGGCATCACCGGCCTGTACGCCATCCGGCTGGGCGACCGCTTCGACGCCCGCGCCGACGCCTCGGTGATGTCCGGCACCGCCGTGCAGAACCTCGTCACCAGCGTTCAGGGCGAGAAGAACGCGACGACCCAGCTGAACGACTTCACGGACCGCGCCCTCACCAACATCGGCGGCTCGGCCCCCGGGAGCTGGAGCGGCGGCGGCACAGGCAGCGGCGGCGTCTCCACGGGCGCCCTGATCGGGGTCGGCGCGGTCGTCGTGGCCGGCGGCGCGGGCGCGTACACGCTCGTACGCCGCAACCGTCGCCGCAAGGAGGAGGAGCAGCGCGCCGCGCTCGACAAGCTCCGCGTGGTCGTCGACGAGGACATCACGGCCTTCGGCGAGGAACTCGACCGGCTCGACTTCCACCCCGCCGAGGCGGGCGCGGACGACGCGATGCGCGCGGACTACGAGCGAGGCCTGGACGCGTACGAACAGGCGAAGTCGTCCATGGCCGCGGCCCGGCGCCCCGAGGACGTACGCGCGGTCACCCAGTCCCTGGAGGACGGCCGCTTCTCGCTCGCGGTACTCGCCGCGCGCCGCGAGGGCAGGCCGGTCCCCGAGCGCCGGGCCCCCTGCTTCTTCGACCCACGCCACGGCCCGTCCGTCGCCGACGCGACCTGGACGCCCTCCGGCGGAGCGGCCCGCGAGGTCCCGGTCTGCGCGGCGGACCGGGCCCGCCTCGCCGACGGAGCCGACCCGGCGGTCCGGGAGGTCGAGACGGAGTACGGCCGCCGCCCGTACTGGGACGCGGGCCCGGCGTACGGCCCCTGGGCCGGCGGCTACTTCGGCGGCGGCCTGCTGCCCGGCCTCCTCGTCGGCACACTGCTCGGCAGCGTGATGTCCAGCCCCTCGTACGCGTCCGACTACGGCTCCGGATACGGCGACTTCGGCGGCGCCGGTTACGACGGCGGCGACGTCTCGGGCGCCGACTTCGACCCCGGCGACTTCAGCGGCGGCTTCGGGGACGGCGGGGGAGGCGGTGACTTCGGCGGGGGAGGGGACTTCGGAGGAGGCTTCTGAGCATCGGGGGGCGCCCTACCGAGCCGAGCGGAGCCGGGCCGAGCGGGATAGAGCCGAGCGGAGCGGAGCCGGGCCGAGTGGGATAGAGCCGTGCGGAGTGGGGCTCTTGGCGGAATCCGATCCACCGCCCCACCATGAGGGCCATGACGAATCTCTACGAACACGCGGGCGGCGACGAGGCCCTGCACCGCCTGGAGGAGATCTTCTACGCGATGGCACTCGCGGATCCGGTCCTGCGCGAGGTCTTCCCACGCCGCGAACCGCACCACGTCGACCATCTGACCTGGTTCACCGCGGAGTCCTTCGGCGGCCCCGACCGCTTCAGCCGGGAACTCGGCTTCGAGCACATCATCAAGGTGCACCGTGGCCTGCGGATCACCGACGAGCAGCGCGAACGCTTCGTACAGGTCTATCTGGAGTCCCTCGAGGAGGCGGACCTGCCGGACGACGAACCGTTCCGCGCGGCGGTCCGCTCGCACGTCGAGTTCGGCTCGCACGTGGCCCAGCAGAACTCCCGGGCAAAGACGGACGAGGAGCTGCATCCACTGCGCGAAGTCCCGCACTGGGACTGGTAGTTCGGACCGGTGGGGCAGACAGTCAGTTCAGACAGGTGGGCCTGGGGGTAGGTCCGACAGGTACGTCCGGCTGGTAGGGCACCCCCCTTCTCGCGCCACCTCCACGTCGGCGAGGCCGTCCATCAGCCCGGCCGCGAGCCGCAGCACCTCCCGCCCGGTCTCGCTCAGCGTGCCGAGCGCCGTGGCCGGCCAGGCGTCACGCTCGGCCATGTCCCGCTCCAGCGCGCGGCAGCCCCGAGTGGTGAGCGTGAGCAGTGGGCCGCCGCCCTGTGGCTGGAGGGCGCCGCCGGACTACACAGCGACGTCCTCGTACTCGCGGTCGCCCTGGGCCATCGCCTCGGCCTGGTGGCCGCTGCCGGTCCCGCGCCGCTGGGCCGTCGAGACGCTTGCTCGTGACACCGGTGGTGTCGTTCTTGAGGCCGTACGCGAACGTAATTTCTCGCGGAAGAGATTGTCAGCAATTCTGTCGGTTTCATTGTGAACACTCAACGGTGCACAGCGGACTCACAGGAGAAGCCCCGCGATTCCCCAGGGTTCCGGGGGGAGCCGGAGACGGGTGCGCCGCCCCGGGACATGCGGAGCGCCCGCCCTCCTCGTGCGGGGGAGTCGAAGGGCGGGCGCGCTCAGGAGCTCAGAAGACCGGCGGCTCGGTGAAGGCGGGGGAAGGGATCAGCCCGCGTTCTTGATGGCCGAGATGTCGAAGACCAGCTTGATCTTGTCGGAGACGAGCACGCCACCGGTCTCCAGCGCCGCGTTCCAGGTGAGGCCCCACTCGGAGCGCAGGATCTCGGACTTGCCCTCGAAGCCGGCGCGCTCGTTGCCGAACGGGTCCTTGGCGACGCCGTTGAACTCCAGGTCGATCGTGAGCGGCTTGGTGACGCCCAGGATCGACAGGTCACCGGTGATCCGGTAGTCGTCGCCGCCCAGAGCCTCCGCCGTGGTGGAGCGGAACGTCATCGTCGGGAACTCCTCGACCCTGAAGAAGTCGGAGCTCTTGAGGTGGCCGTCGCGGTCCGCGGAGCCGGTGTCGATGCTGTCCATCCTGACGTCGATCGAGGCGGTGGACTTGGAGGGGTCCGCGCCGTCCAGGTGCAGGGTGCCCTCGGCGTCCTTGAAGTGGCCCTTGACGTTCGTCACCATCGCGTGCCGGGCGACGAAGCCGATCGTGGTGTGCGCCGGGTCGATGGTGTAGTCGCCGGTCAGCGCGGCCAGGTCGGGGTTCACGGCGGCGGCCTCGGCGGTCGTGGCCGTGGCGGTCTCGGGGGTGTCGGTGGCGCTCTTGCGGCTGAAGATGCCCATGACGTGCTCCTAGGGGGGACAGGTCGCGGATTCGTCCGGAAGCCGCGGCACAGAGGATGTTGAATGTTCAACGAGGTCAACGTGAAGGACCGTAGACCTATTCCATTCAATTTTCAACATCAATCGCAGCGTGTCGGCGACGTTACTTTGAGTTGATTCCGTCCGCCCTCTGGCGGACGCGCGTAGACCTCGGGCACCATCTCCGTGCACCGCCTGCACCGCCCGCACAGCCGCTCCACAGGAAGCACGGTCGTCCGCAGGAAGGGTCCCCATGAAGTTTCGCTCCGCCCTGACCGCCCTCGCCCTCGTCGTCGCCCCCGGTGTCGCGGTCGTCGGCACCGCCACCGACGCCTTCGCCGTCACCAAGATCAGCCACGCCACGGCCACCTCGATGTTCCGTGAGGTCGGCATCACCTGGTCCTCGTCCGGAGGTTGCTCCGACCGGAACAACTCCACCTGTACGTCCTTCGAGCAGCTCAACCTCGCCACCGCACAGGGCGCCCAGACCCTGAAGCGGGCCAGCGGCTGCGCGCTCAACATCACCGGCGGCACCGAGACCGGCCACGCGAGTGGCACGTACTCGCACTGGAACGGCTACAAGCTCGACTACGGCAAGAACACCTGCGTCACCGCCTACATCAAGAACAACTTCGGCTACATCGGCCTGCGCGGCGACGGTGCCCCGCAGTACCAGTCCGGTTCCGGCAACATCTATGCCGACGAGGGCAGCCACTGGGACGTCCTCTACTACAACTGTGGCGGCTGCTAGGCGTGGCGGCCACCCGTCGGACGTTTCTGCTGGCGGCCGCCCTCGCGGCGGCCGCCGGTGGCGCACCCCCCGCTCACGCGGACGCCGACGAGTACGCCGGCCTCCGTGCGCGCTGGCTGGAAATAGCCCTCGGGACCGGCTACGACCCCGCGGCCGAGCCGTACGCCTCCCGTCTGCGCGAGACCGGCGAACTCGCCCGCGCTTTCGCGGCGACCATGGCGCCGACGGCCGGCTCCCTCTGGCCGGGGTATCCCTTCGACCCGCCCTCCGGCATCACCCAGAGCTACGGCAGGCTGTGGACGATGACGCAGGCGTACCTCCAGGAGGGCACCGGGTCGACCGCCGACGACACCCTCCTCGCGGACGTGATCGCGGGCCTCGACCACCTCTCCGCCACCGTCTACAACCCTTCCACCACCCGTTACGGCAACTGGTGGGAGTGGCAGATCGGCAGCCCCCGCCTCCTGATGGACATCGTGGCGGCCCTGTACGACCACCTCACCGACGCGCGGAGAGCCGCCGCCTGCGCCGCCGTCGACCACTTCATCCCGGACGACATGCTCCGCGTCTACGCCGGCACCTCCACCGGCGCCAACCGCGTCGACCTCTGCCGGTCCGTCGCGTTGCGCGGCATCCTCGGCCGGGCTCCCGACCGGATCGCGCTCGCCCGGGACGCGCTCTCGCCCGTCTTCCCGTACGTGACGACGGGGGACGGGCTCTACGCGGACGGCTCGTTCGTGCAGCACACCTGGGTCGCGTACTCGGGGACGTACGGACAGGTCATGCTCGACGGTCTGGGCCGGCTCTTCGCGCTGCTGGCAGGGTCCACCTGGGAGGTGACCGACCCGAACCGGCAGATCGTCCTCGACAGCGTCGAGCACGCCTACGCGCCCCTGATCCACGACGGGTTGGCGATGGACAGCGTCAACGGGCGTGCCATCAGCCGGGGTTACCTGAAGAGCGACGACCGGCACGTCATGCGCAGCGACCACTTCCACGGGCAGGGGCTGATCGCCGCGATCGCGCTGCTGGCCGAGGGGGCGACTCCCGCCGAGCGGGACCGCTGGCACGGGCGGATCAAGGGGTGGATCGAGCGGGACACGGTGACCCCGGTCCTCACGGCGGCCCAGTTCGGGGTCGCCGATCTCGCCCGGCTGCGCGCCGTGGCCGATTCCACCGCCGAGCCCGCCCCCGAACCCGCAGGACACCACCTCTTCGCGGCCATGGACCGCGCCGTGCACCGCGGCCCGGGGTTCACCGCCAACCTCTCCCTGGCCTCCGAGCGGATCGCCTTCTACGAGTGCGGCAACGGCGAGAACCCGCGCGGCTGGCACACCGGCGCCGGGATGACGCTGTGCTGGGCCGACGGGCACGCGGACCAGTACACGGACTGGTTCTGGCCCACCGTGGACTGGTACCGGCTGCCCGGAACGACCGTGTCCACCAAGCGACTTGCCGACAGGGAGGGCGGCGAATGGGGAGCGGCGAGGCCCGCCGTGCGGTGGGTCGGCGGGACCACGGACGGCACCTACGCGGCCGTGGGGCAGCATCTCAAAGGGCTCGGCTCCACCCTCGAAGCCCGTAAGTCGTGGTTCTGCGTCGCCGACTCCCTCATCTGCCTGGGCGCGGGGATCACGGCCGCCGACGGGGTGCCCGTCGAGACGGTGGTCGACAACCGCAACCTGGGGGAGGGCGGCACGCAGCGGTTCACGCTCGCTCGCGGATGGGCTCATCTGGAGGGCCACGGCGGATGGGTCTTTCCGGGCGGTACGTCGGCCCTGCGCGCCCTGCGCGAGGACCGCACCGGCGCCTGGTCCGACATCAACACCACCAGCACCACCGAGCGACGCACCCGGCGCTGGCAGACGCTCTGGCTGGAGCATGGCACGGACCCGGCCGGGGCGGCGTACGCCTATCTCCTGATGCCGGGGGCCTCGCGCGACGCCGTGGCGGCCCGGGCGGCCGACCGCGACTGGCTGTGCGTCCTCGCGAACGACGCCCGCCGCCAGGCCGTCCAGGTGCGCTCGCTCGGCCTGACGGCCGCGAACTTCTGGGGGGCCGGCACGGCGGGGCCGCTGGGCGCCTCGGCGGGGGCGAGCGTGCTCGTACGGCGCCGGGGGAGTACCGCTACGCTCTGCGTGAGCGAGCCGCCGCGTACCGGGGAGGCGCTGGAGATCGTCTGGGACCGGCCGGTGCGCGAGGTCGTCCGCGCGGATCCGACCGTCGAGGTGCTCGGCACAGGCCGCCGATTGAGGGTCCGTTTCACTCCAGGGATGGCATGCGCCACTCATGAATGTGAGGTGACTCTCAGGTGACTCCTTTGTGCGACCTCTACAAGCCGAAGGGCCTCTGAGCAGTCAGATCGCCTGCATAAGGTTGAGGTTCTGTTCAGGGGTACCAGGAAAACGGCCCGGAGACTGTACGGAGTCGACGGCTCGCTTTCCTTGGTGAGCTTCGTAAGGTCGCTACATGACCGTTTTGGACGAGGCCGGCCCGACAGACTCCGCGAGCACCCCTGGCGAACCCACGGACGCGCGCGGGCGCGTGGCCGAGCTGCACGCGATCCGTGCGGAGGCGCTGCGGGGCCCCAGCGAGAAGGCGACCGAGGCACAGCACGCCAAGGGCAAGCTGACGGCCCGGGAGCGCATCGAGCTGCTGCTGGACGCCGGTTCGTTCCAGGAGGTCGAGCAGCTGCGCCGGCACCGGGCGACCGGGTTCGGCCTGGAGGCGAAGAAGCCGTACACCGACGGTGTCGTCACCGGCTGGGGCACGGTGGAGGGCCGTACGGTCTTCGTGTACGCGCACGACTTCCGGATCTTCGGCGGCGCGCTGGGCGAGGCCCACGCCACCAAGATCCACAAGATCATGGACATGGCCATCGCGGCCGGTGCGCCGCTGGTCTCCCTGAACGACGGCGCGGGCGCCCGTATCCAGGAGGGCGTCTCCGCCCTCGCGGGCTACGGCGGCATCTTCCAGCGCAACACCAAGGCGTCCGGCGTCATCCCGCAGATCAGCGTGATGCTCGGCCCGTGCGCGGGCGGCGCGGCCTACAGCCCCGCCCTCACGGACTTCGTGTTCATGGTCCGCGACACCTCGCAGATGTTCATCACCGGTCCGGACGTGGTCAAGGCCGTCACCGGCGAGGAGATCACGCAGAACGGCCTCGGCGGCGCCGACGTGCACGCCGAGACGTCCGGCGTCTGCCACTTCGCGTACGACGACGAGGAGACCTGCATCGCGGAGGTGCGCTACCTCCTGTCGATGCTCCCGCAGAACAACCGCGAGAACCCGCCGCACGTCGAATCCGAGGACCCGGCCGACCGCCGCTCGGACGTCCTGCTGGACCTGGTCCCCGCGGACGGCAACCGGCCGTACGACATGGCGAAGGTCATCGAGGAGCTCGTCGACGACGGCGACTACCTGGAGGTCCACGAGCGTTGGGCGCGCAACATCATCTGCGCGCTGGCCCGTCTCGACGGCCAGGTCGTGGGCATCGTCGCCAACCAGCCGCAGACCCTCGCGGGCGTGCTGGACATCGAGGCCTCCGAAAAAGCTGCGCGCTTTGTCCAGATGTGTGACGCTTTTAACATTCCGATCGTCACCCTCCTGGATGTCCCCGGATTCCTCCCGGGCGTCGACCAGGAGCACGGCGGGATCATCCGGCACGGCGCGAAGCTGCTGTACGCGTACTGCAACGCGACGGTGCCGAGGATCTCGCTCATCCTGCGCAAGGCGTACGGAGGTGCCTACATCGTCATGGACAGCCAGTCCATCGGGGCGGACCTCACCTACGCGTGGCCGACGAACGAGATCGCCGTGATGGGTGCGGAAGGTGCGGCCAACGTCATCTTCCGCCGTCAGATCGCCGAGGCAGCGGATCCCGAGGCGATGCGGGTGCGCATGGTCAAGGAGTACAAGGCCGAGCTCATGCACCCGTACTACGCGGCGGAGCGTGGCCTGGTCGACGACGTCATCGACCCCGCGGAAACCCGCGAGGTGCTGATCAAGTCGCTCGCGATGCTGCACACCAAGCACGCGGACCTGCCCTCCCGCAAGCACGGCAACCCCCCGCAGTAACCCAGCGGATCCTCCGCGGTACCCCCGCGGAAACCTCTCTCACGGAGACTGAAACCTATGGACACGCCTGACATTCGCGTCGAGAAGGGCCACGCCGAGCCCGAGGAAGTCGCCGCCATCACGGCGATCCTGCTGGCCCGCGCCGCCGCCGCCCCCACTGATGCTCCGGTCCACCGAGGCCGCCACAAGGCAGGCTGGCGCCGCCTGGAGCGCGAGCCCGGCTTCCGGGCCCCGCACAGCTGGCACTGACCCTTCAGCGCACACGGCCCCGCTCTCCTCCGGGAGGGCGGGGCCGTGGTGTTCGTCCGCCGGGACGTCGGAAGGCAGCGAAAACGGCTCTCGGCCCCTCCAGAAGGAGGGGCCGAGACC
>NZ_JBHVWZ010000027.1:0-113130 GCF_042881985.1 Streptomyces sp. NPDC058246
GCCCCAGGCACCGCCTGGGGCATCGCCATGCCGGCCGGGCCGCCGCCTGCCTGCGCGCGGTCCGGGCCGGCTCGTTGCCACCCGGTCCCCGCTCCTCGCCGGTGTGGTGGGCCACCCTTGCCGTCCTCATCGCCGCGCGGACCGTCGTCGCTCGGCGTGCGTCCGGTAGCCCGCGCGAGGGCCGTGTGCGCCGTCGGCTGCGCGCGAGGGCCGTGTCCACCGGCGCCTGTGCGAGGGCTTTGTCAGCCGGCGCCCCCGCCGCAAGGGCCTTGTCCGCTGGCGCCCCCGCGACGGCCGTGTCCGCTGATGTCCGCGCGAGGGCCGTGTCCACCGGCGCCTGCCCGAGGGCTTTGTCAGCCGGCGCCCCCGCCGCAAGGGCCTTGTCCGCTGGCGCCCCCGCAACGGCCGTGTCCGCCGTCGCCCGCGCAACGGCCTTGTCCATCAGCGCCTGCGCGCAAGGGCTTTGTCCACCGGCGCCCCCGCAAGGGCTTTGTCCACCGGCGCCCCCGCAAGGGCCGGGCCTAGTCCACCGCCGCCCGCGCAAGGCCCATGTCCGTCGGCGCCCCCGCAAGGGCTTGTCCGCTTGTCCACCGTCGCCGGCCTCCTTGCCAAGACCCTTGCCCGCGGAGTGTCCCTCCCTGACGTCGCCGGTCCTCGGCCCGTCTGACACGTCCCGCGCCCCTTCTCGTTCGACTCTCCAGGCCCGACCGGTGGGCCCACGCTGCCGGAACCCGGCCCAGCGGCCGCCGCGGCGCGGTGGGCAGGCGGACCCTTCCCCTGCCGTCCTCCCGGACGTTGCCTGATTGTTCCCCGTGATCAGAAATGTGTTGCCAAGATTCAACCAGTCGTGGCAAAGTTCTGCCTCGTGCTGGAAACCGTGTGCCCGTGTCGGCCACTGACCACCGCTCATAGCCCGAGGTGGAAACATGAGTAACCCGGAGAACCGCCCTGTTGCCGTCCTCGTGGATGCGTACACGACTGGCAATCACTTGCCACCCGCCTTTGCCCGACTGGGTGTGGACGTAGTCCATGTGCAGAGCACGCCCGAACTGATGGCGTCCATGCGGCTGCCCGACCTCACCGCCTACCGCGCGGTCGTGCCCCATGGCACGCCGGAGGAGACCGCGGCACGGCTGGCCGAGTACCACCCGCTGTGCGTGGTGGCCGGCCAGGAGCCCGGCGTCGAGCTCGCCGACGAACTGTCCGAGCGCCTGGGGTTGCCCACCAACGGAACGGCGCTGTCCCGGGCCCGCCGGGACAAGTACGAGATGATCGAAGCCCTCCGCCGCTCCGGGGTGCGCTGCGCGGAGCAGTTCAAGAGCGACAGCGCCGAATCCGTCGTCGCCTGGGCCGAGGACCGCGGTGAGTACCCGGTCGTCGTCAAGCCGCTGTCGTCCGCCGCGACCGACGGTGTCGCCATCTGCCACGGCCCCGAGGACGTGCGCAAGGCGGCCGAGGCCGTGCTGGGCACCCGCAACATCTTCGGCGAGACCAACGACGAGGTACTGGTCCAGTCATTCCTCCAGGGGGAGGAGTACATGGTCGACTTCGTCTCCTACGCCGGGCAGCGGTACGCCTGCGGCATCTGGCAGTACCGCAAGCAACTGCGGGGCACGCACCGCATCTACGACCGGGACTCCATCACTCCGCCCGACCAGAGCCCGGCGCCCGAGATCATCGCGTACATGCACGAGGTGCTCGACGCGCTCGGCATCGACTTCGGCCCGACGCACGCCGAGGTCATCGTCACACCGCAGGGGCCGGCCCTCGTCGAGATCGGCGCCCGTCTCACCGGAGGCGTGGTGCCCGAGTTCCACGATCTGTGCCTGGGCACCAACCAGGCCGACATGACGGCCCTCGCCTACGCCCGGCCCCAGGAGTTCCTGGACCACTACGCGGGTGGCACGTACCGGAAGCTGCGCGAGGCCAGCCTGGTCTTCACCGCCACCGACCTCGACGGGGTCGTCGACGGCCTGGACCAGGAGGTGGTCGCGGAGATCGAGGCTCTGGAGTCCGTCCATGTGCTGACCCCCAAGCTGGCACCCGGCAGCCGCATCCGCCCGACCGTCGACCTGTACACCGCCACGCTGGTCGTGCACACGGCGCACGAGTCGGCCGCCTCGCTCGAACGGGACTACGCCCGTATCCAGCAGCTCAAGGACCGCGTGTACCGGCTGCGCGACGCCTCGGAGGCCGGTCATGGCCGCTGAGTCCAGCCCGGCCGCGGGGGCCTTCGCGGGGCAGGAGCCCCACCTGCTGCTGATCGGTGGCGGCGGGGCCATGACCCTCAGCGTCGACGTCGCGGTCGAGGCCCTCGAACAGGCACGCAGGCGCGGTCTGCGCACCCTCGTCGTCAATCAGGAAGCCACCCTGGCCGCCACCCCGGCGGTCGGGGAACGGGCCGACGCGGTGTCCGCCGTCGACTTCACGGACGCCGCCGGCACCGCGGACTGGGCTCTGCGCGCCGCGCGGGACCAGCCGTTCGACATCGTGTTCGGGGTGCGGGAAATGGCCCAGCAGGCCGTGGCCGAGACGGCCGCCGCCCTCGGGCTGCCGGGCAATCCGCCGGAAGCCGTGCGCCGGGTCCGCACCAAGGACGCCTGCCGTGCCGCGCTCACCGCAGCCGGGTTCCCGCAGCCGTCCGTCGCGGTCTGCGCCGACGAGAAGGAGGCGCGCGCCTTCCTGGCCCGCAGCAGGGGGCCTTGGGTGGTCAAGCCGCGCGACGGTGCGGACAGCGCGGGCGTGCGCAAGGTGAACCAAGCCGGTGAACTGCCGTCGGCGCTCGCGAATCTGCCGGACGCGGCGGCACCCTTCATCGTCGAGGAGTTCGTCGAGGGCGCCGAGTTCAGCGTGGAGGGCGTCTTCCTCGACGGCCGTCCGCACGTGCTCGCCGTCACCGCGAAGCAGAAGCTGTCGCCGCCGTACTTCGTGGAGATCGGGCACGTCCTGCCCGCACCCGTGGCGGACGACAGCCGCAAGGAGATCGAGGAGCAGGTCTGTGCCGCGCTGACGGTGCTGGGACTGCGCCGCGGACTGTTCCACGTCGAGCTGTGGCTCACCGGGGACGGGGTTGTCCTCGGCGAGGTCCACGCACGGATCGGCGGCGGCTGGATCCACCGGATGCTGCCACACGCCCTGCCCGGCCTGGAACTGTACGGGATGGTCTACGACGACGCTCTCGGCCGTTCTCCCGAGCTGCCCGCCGGCCCGGGGCGCGCCGCGGCCTCCCGCTACTTCGCGCCGCCGCCCGGCCGGCTGGTCGCCGTGGACGGCTGGGAGGAAGTGCGCCGACATCCGGCGGTGCTCCACGCCGAGCTGCTGGTTTCCCCTGGCGACGTCATCACCCCCTACCGCAGCGGTGAGGACCGGGTGGGCGCCGTGGTGGTCGGGGCCGACACCGCCGAGGAGGCGGCTTCCCTGGCGCGCCGACTGGCCGACTCGGTGCGCTTCGTCACCGAACCCGTCCCGGGACCGGCCTCGTACGACACGGTCCCCGAGGTGTCCGTCACCGTGCGCGCGCACCCGCTCACCCACCCGTTCCAGATCTCCCACATGACCATCCGGTCGGTCGACCTCGTCCGTCTGCTGCTGGCGGACGCCGACGGGGAAGTCCTCGGTGAGGGCGAGATCGCCGCCGATCTCGGCTACGGGCAGGACGGCCCCGCCATCGCGGCGGAAGCGGAACGGCTGGCACGCGCACTCGCCTCGGACATCCCTCCCCCGGACGGCCGGGACGAGGTGACATGGCTCGCCCGGCGGCTGGCGGAGGCCGCCGAGGCGGGGGCCGGCGCGCCCGCCCGGATGCTCGTGGAAATGGCGTTCCTCGACCGCGCCGCCCGGCTGGCCGGTCTGCCGGTGTGGCAGTTGCTCGGCCTGCCCGACCCCGGCCGGATCGAGTTGCTGCACACGGTCCCGATCGGTGAGGAGATCCCCGACGACGGGCGCCCCTTGAAGATCAAGCTCGGCGGGTCGGACGACGCGGATGTCCTGCGCTCTCTCGCCGGGGCCCCTGGGCCGCTGATCCTGGACGTCAACCGCGGTTGGGACCGGGCGGGTTGGGAGCGGCTGCG
Organism: Streptomyces sp. NPDC058246; assembly: GCF_042881985.1. Taxonomy (NCBI): domain Bacteria; kingdom Bacillati; phylum Actinomycetota; class Actinomycetes; order Kitasatosporales; family Streptomycetaceae; genus Streptomyces; species Streptomyces sp. NPDC058246. The sequence continues at coordinate 4,071 of NZ_JBHVWZ010000027.1, forward strand.
ACCCCTGGTCGAGGCGCTCGCGCCGGCCGTCCTGGAGGATCCGGCCCAGGAGCCGGAGCTGGTCGCGGAGATCCGCGTCGCCCTGCCCGGCACCAGGATCGTTCTCGACGAAGGCATCGCCTCCCTGCGGGACGCGGAGCAGGCGGTCCGGACGGCGGGCGGAGTCAACGTCAAGCTGATGCGCTTCGGCGGCTTGCTGCCCGCCCTGGCCGCCTTCGGCCGGGCGGCCGAGCTGGGCGGTGTCCGGATGCTCGGCTGCTTCCTCGAACCGCCGCGTGCCATCGCCTACGCCGCCCAGCTCGCGGGACTGTGCGACTGGACCGATCTGGACGGGCACTTCTGGGTGAGCGACGACCCCGTCGTGGGCGGGTACCGGCTGGAGAGCGGAGCCCCGGGCATCCCCCGCATCCGCTACCCCGAACCGGCCGGCGACCGGGAAGGCTCCCCGTCATGACGGGGGAACGACGCACAGCCCCGTACGGCAGCTGGCCCTCGCCCATCGGGGCCGCCGAGGTCGCGCGTGGCGAGGCCCTCGTCGAATGGGTCGGCTTCGTCGGCGACGAGGTGTGGTGGACGGAGGCGCGCCCGGAGGAGAACGGGCGCGGCGCGCTGGTACGGCACACCTCCAAGGGGCCCGAGGAGGCGCTGCCGGGCCACTGGGACGTGCGTACCCGGGTGATCGAATACGGCGGTCGGCCCTGGCAGGCCCTGTCCGAGCGCGCCGAGGACGGCGTGGTCTTCGTCCACGCCGCCGACCAGCGCGTCTACCGCCACCGGCCGGGCGGCACACCCGTCCCGCTCACCCCGGCGGGCGCGTGGCCGGCCGAGCTGCGCTACGCCGACTTCTCGGTGCGCGGAGACGAGGTCTGGTGCCTGCGCGAGCGGGTCACCGACCCGGAGGCGACGGACGCGGTGCGCCGGCTGGTGGCGGTGCCCCTGGACGGCAGCGCCGCCGACGACCCCTCGCTCGTACGGGAGTTGGCGGCAACACATCACTTCATGACGGGGCCGCGGATCGAGCCCGGCGGGGACCGGGTGGTGTGGCTCGGCTGGGACCACCCCGCGATGCCCTGGGACACCACCGAGGTCATGATGGCCCGGATCCGCCCGGACGGCACGCTGACCGAACCGGCCGTGGTCGCGGGCGGCGGGCGGGAGGCCGTCACTCAGATCGAGTGGGCCACCGACGGATCCGGGGCGCTGTACGCGGTCACCGATCCGGACGGCTGGTGGAACGTCCACGAGATCCTGCCAGAGGGCGGTACCCGCAATGTGTACCCGAGCGCCGAGGAGTTCGGCGAGGCGCTGTGGCGGATCGGCCTGCGCTGGTGCCTGCCGTTGCGCGACGGAACCCTCGCCGTGCTGCACGGGGTCGGTGAGCGCCGGCTCGGGATCCTCACCCGGGACGGCCGGCTGACGGATCTTCCGGGTGCGGCCACCGAGTGGTTCTTCCCGGCGACGGACGGCCGCCGGATCGCCGCGGTCGCCGCCGGGCCGCGCATGCGCCGCACCGTGGTGCTGGCCGATCCGGCCGACCACAGCCTCGACGTACTGCGGGTACCGGCCGACACCTCACGTGACGCCTGGGCGAGCAGACCGTACCGGCGTACCTGCCAAGGGCCGGACGGCGAGGAGGTGCACGCGCATGTGTATCCGCCGTATCACCCGGAACTCACCGGTCCTGAGGGCGAGATGCCCCCATGGATCGTCTTCGTGCACGGTGGCCCGACCAGCCGCAGCCATCTGCTGCTCAACCAGGAGATCAGTTACTTCACCAGCCGCGGCATCGGAGTGCTCGACGTGCAGTACGGCGGGTCGACCGGCTATGGCCGGGCCTACCGTGAGCGGCTGCGCGAGAGCTGGGGCCGCACCGATGTGCGCGACTGCGCCACAGCGGTCCGCGGCCTGATCGCCGACGGTCTCGCCGCGGCGGACCGCATCGCCATCCGTGGCGGCAGTGCGGGCGGCTGGACAGCGGCGGCTTCCCTCGGCACCGAGCCGGATCTGTACGGGGCCGCGGGCATCTACTACCCGGTGCTCGACGCCGTCGGCTGGCGCACCCGGGGCACTCATGACTTCGAGTCGCGCTACCTGGACGGTCTGATCGGTCCCTGGCCCAGGGACAAGGACCGGTACGAGGAACAGTCGCCCGTGGCGGCGGCGACGCGGATCCGGGCGCCGTTCGTGCTGCTCCAGGGCCTCGCGGACACCGTCTGCCCGCCGGCCCAGGCCGAGCGGATGCTCGCCCTGCTCGGCGCGTCCGGTCCCGAGCACCGCTACCTGACCTTCGAGGGCGAAGGCCATGGCTTTCGGCGCTCCTCGACCGTCGTCGCCTCACTCCACGCCGAACTTGAGCTGTACGGGCGCGTCCTGGGCTTCACGCCCGCGCCCTGAGCCCGCTCTCGCTGCCGACTCGTCGCGAGAACGCATCACGCACCACGACCGAAGGGTTGGTATGTCCGCAATCGAACAGTTGAACTTCGACCGGCTCGAGCCAGCGGTGAGAAAGGATCTCCGGGAGCTGTGCCGTCTCGACAACCACCACTGGTTGCTCGGCGTGCTCTTCGAGTACGCGCTGATCGCCGGATCGGTGGCGCTCTGCGTGGCCGGCTCCTACTGGTTCTATCCGCTGGCGCTGGTCGTCATCGGTTCCGTCCAACGGTTTCTCGCGCACTTCCTGCACGAGTCGAGCCACAAGGTGCTGGCGCGCAACAAGTTCGTGAACCTGATAGGCGGATCGGTTCTGTCCGGCTACCTGGTATGGCACCTGCACGGTCCCTACCGCAGCTCCCACGTGGGATCGCACCACCGCAACCTGGGTGACGCCGACGCGGACCCCGACTACCGATTTCACATCGAGTGCGGGCTGTACGACACCGCCCGCAGCGACCGTCACTTCTTCCTGAAGGAAGTCATCCTCTCCGTCCTGGGCCTGCGCACCTTCGCCTACATCGGGTACATCGCCCGTGAGCGGGTCTTCTGCGACAGCTCGCAGATCACCGTGTCCGTCACGGTGCCCCTGCGCGTCGAGCGTGCCGTCTTCCTCACGCAGTGGGCCCTCGTCTTCGGGCTCTGCGCATGGTTCGGGGTGCTGCCGGAACTGCTGCTCTTCTGGTTCGTGCCGCTGTTCACCACCAACGTGGCCATCGGCTGGCTCGCCGAACTGTCCGAGCACTATCCGATGCCCGAGAGCGAGCGCGGGCAGGTCCTGCTCACCCGCAATCGTCACGGGCGTTTCCTGGAGCGCTTCCTGATCAGCCGTCACAACGACCGCTATCACCTCGTCCACCACCTCAACACCGGGATTCCGTACTGGAATCTCGGGCGCGCCCACCGGGTCCTGCTGCGCGATCCCGGTTACGCCGCCTGGGACGGTCTGTGGGCCGGCGCCTTCACCCGGCCCCGCTCCAAGCGCGACAAGGAGACCGTGATCAGCTACGCGGCCAAGTACCGCGAGTGGCGCAAGAGCGGCGGCGATCCCGCGGCGACCGACCGGACGTTCGCGCAGCTCATGCTCCTTGCGGCCGCTTCCCCGGTGTCCGCACCCGCCGGCCTGGACACCGACCGAAAGACCAAGGTGGCGTCATGAACCCCCAGACCTCGCAGCGCGCGCTGTACGACGCCGCCTCCCAGGGGCTGCGCGCCCTGGCCGCGGACGACCGGTGCCGCAAGGCCTTCACCGCTCCCGGATCCCTCCTCCAGCATCTGCTGTCGCCTTCGGCACGCCGGTACGTCGTCGCCGCGGACCGCGAGGAGTTCCTCGCCTGCCTCGCGGCGCTGCGCGCGAAGGGCTACCGGAGCACCGTCGAGTTCGTCGGGGAGGAGAACTCCGACCGCGCGCAGATCGAGCGGGTCGTCCAGGAGTACCTGTCGCTGCTCGCCTACGAACCCGCTCCGGAACAGGTCGGCTTCGACCTGTCCAACGTGGGCCTCGCGGTCTCCCGGGACCTCGCTCTGCGCAACACCGCACGCATCGTCGAGGCCGCCGCCGACCGGGGCTGTGAAGTGATCCTCAGCATGGAACGCTTCCCGACCGTCGACGAGGTGCTGGGCGTGTACCGCGAACTCGCGGCCGAGTACGACACCGTCGGGATCACCCTCCAGGCCCACCTCCACCGGACCGAGCACGACCTGGCCGCGGTGGCGCAGCCCGGCCGGAAGGTACGGCTCGTCAAGGGTGCCTTCCAGGAGCCCCCGGACGTCGCGGTCGGCCGTGGCCCCGCGCTCGACGAGCGCTATCTGCGGTTCGCCGGAGAGCTGGTCGAACGCGGGGTGCGGCTCAGCCTCGCCACCCAGGATCCGGCCGTGCTGGCCGCGGCCGAGAGCAGTGGGCTGCTGGCCCGGGTCACCGAGATCGAGATGCTGCACGGCGTCCAGCCCCAGCTGCTCCGCCGCTACCAGGACGCCGGCCACACCTGCCGGATCTACGCCACCTACGGCGAGAACTGGTGGCTGCATCTGCTGCACCGCCTGGCCGAGCACCCGCCCATGGTGCTCACCGCCCTGGCGGACCTCGCCGACGGCACCGAGCGGGTCGTCGGGGCCGACTACTAGTACTCACCGGATCACTCAGCACCGGACAGGTGGAACAACGATGCACAGCGAAGAGAGGCGGAACGGCATGGACGGTACGGGACGCCGGCTGATTCATCTGAACACGGCCGGCGCCGGCCTGATGCCGCAGACCGTCCGGGCGGCGATGACGGCATGTATCGAGCGGGAGGCGGCGACCGGCTGTTACGAGACCGAGGAGTTCTTCGACGACGTCCTCCAGCGCGAGGTCTACCAGCGTCTCGCCCGGGTGGTGGGCGCCCCGGCCGAGGACGTCGCCCTGTTCGACAGCGCGACGCGGGCCTGGTGTGCGGTGGTGCCCCGGCTCGGGCTCGGCCCCTCGGACACGGTCTGGGTCACCCCCTACGAGTACGCGGGCAACCTCATATCCCTGTTCGCCCTCCGGGACCGGACCGGCTGCCGGATCGAGGTCGTCCCCACCCTTCCCGGCGGCGACCTCGATCTGGACTGGATGGCCGCGAACATCTCCGACCAGGTGGCGTTCGTATCGGTGACGCACATCCCCTCCGGCTGCGGCATCGTCAATCCCGTCGAGGAGATCGGCCGCATCCTCGCCCCGTACCGGTGCTTCTACGCCGTGGACGCCTGCCAGTCGATCGGCCAGGTCCCCGTGGACGTGGCCCGCATCGGCTGCCAGCTGCTCACCGGCGCCGGCCGTAAGTTCCTGCGCGGCCCGCGCGGCACCGGTTTCGCCTATGTGGCACCCGAACTGCGTCAGGCGCTGGCGACCGACTTCCACGACCTGCATGTCGCGCACGTCGACTCGGCCACCGGCTACCGCGTCACCGACACCAGCGCACGCGGCCTGGAACTCGCCGAACGGACCACCGCCGCGGTGGCCGGACTCAACGCGGCCCTCACCCTGCACGAGTCGGGAACTCCGTTCGACCACAAGGAACTCTTCCAGGCGCTCCGCGCCACGGTGGCGGGGACACCCGGAGTCGAACTGATCGCCCCCGGCGAGGTCCAGTCGGGCATCGTCTCCTTCCGGCACCCCGGTCTGCCGGCCGACCGGATCCGCCGCGCGCTCGGCGAGCAGGGGATCAACGTCTGGAAGATCGTCGGCAACCACACGCCGCTCTACATGGCGCAGCGCGGCGTGGACACGGCCGTGCGGGCCTCGGTGCACTACTACAACACCCTGGAGGAGATCGACGCCTTCGGCAGGGCCCTGCGCGAGGCCGTCACCGCGGGGGCACGGTCTTGACCCGCTCCGACGGCCGGTCCCGGCAGCCAGGACCCGGGACGGCCGGTGCGCGGACTCTGCACGCGGCGGTCCGCCGGCATGCCGAGGAGCGGCCCACGGCGGTCGCCGTGGTGCACGGGGAGCATGTGCTCGGCTACCGCGAGCTGGACCGCACCGCCGATGCCTGGGCAGCGTCACTGGCGGGCCGGGGCATCGGTCCCGGCTCGCTGGTGCCCGTGCTGCTGCCACGCAGCGCGCGGCTCGTCGTCGCGGTCCTCGCGGTGCTCAAGACCGGTGCCGCCTACGCCCTGCTGGACCCGGCGTGGCCCGACCGCCGTCTCCGGGAAGCCGTCGAGGAACTCGGGGCGAGCACGCTCGTCACCGACCGAGGAACCGCGCCACCGGAGATCGGGGTACCGGTCTGGGCCGTGCCCGAGCCCGGGTCCTGGACGCCGGCCGAGCGGTCCACTGGCTTCCAGCCGGCCGAGCGGACCACTGGCTTCCAGCAGGCCGAGCGGTCCACTGGCTTTCAACCGGCCGAGCGGACCACTGGCTTCCAGCAGGCCGAGCGTTCCACTGGCTTCCAGCAGGCCGAGCGGTCCACCGGCTTCCAGCCGGTCGAGGTGGCCGCCACGGCACCGGCGTGCGTCTTCTTCACCTCCGGTACCACCGGCCGTCCCAAAGGCGTCGTCGTCCCGCACGTCGCGACGACGCGGCTCATGCGCCCCGGCACCTTCGCCCGGTTCTCCCCCGGCACCGTGCTGCCCCTGGCGGCCGCGGTGCCCTGGGACGCCTTCTCACTCGAACTGTGGGGCGCGCTCTACAACGGCGGCACCTCGCTCGTCGTGGACGAGCCGTACCTGACCGCACAGGTGCTGCGGGACGGCGTGTCCGCGTACGGCGTCGACACGGTGTGGCTCACGAGCAGCCTGTTCAACATGATCGTGGACGAGGACCCGGACGCCTTCCGAGGTCTGCGCCAGATCATGACCGGCGGCGAACGGCTCTCCGTGCCCCATGTACGGGCCTTCGTGCGCCGCCACCCCGACATCGCGTTGATCAACGGCTACGGGCCGGTGGAGAGCACGGTGTTCGTGACGACCCACCGGATCACCGAGGCCGACTGCGACAGCGCCGACGGCATCCCCGTCGGCCGGCCCGTCCCCGGCACCGACATCCACATCATCGACGGGGAGATCTGTGTCGCGGGGGACGGACTCGCCCTGCGCTACCTGGGGGATCCGGCGCTCACCGCTGCGAAGTTCCCCGAAGTGCGGCTCGGGGAGCGGGCGGTACGCGTCTACCGCACGGGCGACCTGGGCCACATGGACGACGACGGGGTGCTTCACTACCGCGGCCGTATGGACCGGCAGGTGAAACTGCACGGCCACCGGATCGAACCGGCCGAGGTCGAGCGCCAGATCGAGCATCTGCTGCCGGCGGTCGGACGCTGCCGGGTGGTCGTCCGTCGTGACGAGGCGGGCACCGCCCGGGGACTGGTGGCCTTCTGTGTGCCCGCCGTGCCCGGGGACCCGCTGCGGGACGCCCTGGACGCACTGCGTCCCCTGCTGGTGCGTTACCAGTGCCCGGACGCCTTGCTCAGCGTCCCGTCCTTCCCGCTGACTGCCAACGGCAAGCTGGACGAGCGCGCACTGCTGGAGATGCCGCTCCCCGGCCCCGCGCCCGCCTCCGCCGCGGCGCAGGCGCCGGCCGAGCAGGACGCCGATGACCCGCTCGTCCGCGCGGTCGTCCGCGCCGTCAGCGCGGTGCTGCGCACCGAGGCCGTGCCCCTCGGCAACGATTTCCGGGCGCTCGGCGGGACCTCACTGGACATGGGGCGGGTCTGCGCCCAGCTGGCCCGCGAACTCGGCCGTCCCGTTCCGGTCTCGGCGTTCTACGAGCACCCGACCGCGCGCTCCTTCGCCCAGTGGCTGCGCGCCTCCCAGCCGTCCACCGCGCACGCCGCGACACCGCGGAGCGATGTGCCGCTCACCCCCATGCAGACCGTCTACCTCACCCGCCACCTTCTCGACCCGGACGACCGGTCCGCGCACTGCCCGGTGCTGTGGTCGATCGAGGGTGAGCTGGACCCGGACGCCCTCGAAGCGGCGGTCGGCACCGTCCACCGGCGTCATCAGGTGCTGCGGTGCGCCTATCTCCTCGACCCCGACCCCGTCGCCCGACCCGTCGACGTACCCGCCCCCGTCCTCGAGGTGCTGCCCGCGGAGCCGGACGTCGAGACCGCGGTCGCCACGCTGCGCGAGGTGCTCGCCGAACCCCTGGAAGTGTCCGAAGGAGACATCTGGCGGGCCGTCCTGGTGCCGTTGCGGTCCGGGCGCGGCTGGGTCCTCGGCTGCGTCGTGCACCACATCGCCTTCGACGGCTGGTCGGAAGCGGTCCTCGCGGCCGACCTCGCCGACGCGTACAACGCGCTGTGCGGCACGGATCGTGCCCCTCTGCGGGCCGCCGCGCCCACCGTCGCCGAGACCCACGCGCTGCGCACGGCCCGACTGGCGGTCGCCGACACCGACCGGCAACGCGCCTGGCTGGCAGCAGAGTTGCGGGACGTCCCGGAGCTACGGTGGCCCGGCGAACCGGCGAGTGCGCGGCGGGTGCCGCCGGGCCGCATCGAGGTCGTCCTCGGCGTCGAGGACACCGGCCGGCTGGACACGGCGGCCACCGCGGCGGGGGTGACACGCTTCGTCGTGCTGCTGTCCTGCTACGGCCGCGTGCTGGCCCGTCTCACCGGCGGCGACGACTTCGCCGTCGGCATCCCCGTCGCCCAACGGCACGACAGTCGGCTGGAGGACGCCGTCGGCTGCCACATCGACATGTCCTGCATCCGGCTGCGCGGCGACGCCCTGGCCGACGGACCCGGCGCCGTCGCCGCGGCCCACCGCGCCGTGACCCGGGCCTTCGCCGCCCAGGACGTGTCGTTCGGTGAGGTCGTACGTCTGGTGAACCCGCCCCGCGGCGACAGGGCTCCGCTCTTCCAGACGCTGTTCGTCCTGCAGGACAACGCAGTTCCCACGCTGGCGCTCGACGGTCTCCTGACCGACTTCCTGCGCCCGCCGTACCTCGACATCCCGCTGGAGGTCCAGACGGAGATCTGGCCGCTGGCCGACGGAAGGCTTCGTCTGGTGGTCAACTACCGTCCCGACGCCGTATCCCACGTGCTCGCGCGTGACCTCCTCAAGGGATTCGCCGACCTTGTCCGCACACTCCCGCAAGGAGCCAGGTCGTGACCCTCACGGTTCCTGAGACGACATCCGAGACGACCCATCTCCTCGATCCCCGGTTCCACGCGACCGGTGGTCCGCACGACGTGTGGCGCTGGATGCGCGACCACGACCCGGTGCACTGGCACGAGCCCGGGCAGTACCCGGGATTCTGGTCGCTGACCAGGTACGACGACGTTCGCGCCGTGTCCCGGGACGCCCGGGTCTTCAGCTCGGCCCGGGGCATTCTGCTCCGCCCCGTCACGCACGGCGCCGATCCGGGCGGCGGCCACACCCTGGCGCTCACCGACCCGCCCCGGCACAAGGCGCTGCGCTCGCTCGTGGCCGACTGGTTCACCACCCGTTCGGTCCGCGCGCTCGAGGGCGCCATGCGCGAGACGGTGCGCGCCGTCGTCGCGCGCGCGGTGGAGAGCGGGGAGTGCGACTTCGTCACCGACATCGCGGCGCGGCTCCCCCTGTACGTCATCTGCCGCCTCATGGGGGTGCCGGCGAGTGAGCAGGAACTGCTGTTCTCACTCGCGAGCAAGGCGTTCGCCGCGGGGGACCCGGAGACCCGTCGGTCCGCTCACCAGCAGATCATGCAGTACTTCACCGACCTCATGTACCGGCGCATGGTCGAGCCCGCTGACGACCTGGTCAGCGCGCTGGTGACGGCTGAGGTGGACGGTGAGCTCCTCTCCGAGGAGGACGTCCTGCTCAACTGCGACAACCTCCTCGTCGGCGGCACCGAGAACGTACGCCTGGCGGTTTCCAGCGGCATGCAGGCCTTCCTCGACCATCCGGACGCCTGGGAGCGACTGCGCGCGAACCGCGAGCTGTTGCCCTCGGCGGTCGAGGAAGTGCTGCGCTGGACATCGAGCGCCACACACGTCATGCGCACGGTCACCGAGCCCGTCGTACTCCATGGCCGGCAGATCCACGAGGGTGAGCGTGTCGCGGTGTGGCTCCCGTCCGCCAACCGCGACGAGCGCGTCTTCGAGAATCCTGACCGCTTCGACATCGCACGCCGTCCCAACCGCCACCTCGCCCTGGGTGCCGGGGAGCACTTCTGCCTCGGCGGAATGCTGGCACGTTCCGAGATGCGGGTCTTCTTCGACGAACTGCTGGACGCGGTGGCGAGCGTGGAGCAGACAGGTCCGGCGGTGCCGGTCGAGTCGATCGTGGTCAGCGGGCTGGAGCGGCTTCCGGTGCGGCTCACGGCAAAGTGAAGCGCAGCGAAAGGCACCGAAAGGCAGCGGAAGGCAGCGAAGGGAAGGGAAGGTAAGCGTGCCCCGGCACGCGACCGGCGCGGGCCAGGAGGGTCAGGCGGCGCGGGCCAGGAAAGTCAGGCGTGGGCCAGGAAGGTCAGGCGCTGGCCAGGAGCAGGAGGGTCAGGCGCGGGCCACGAGGGTCAGGCAGTCCGGGGCGGCAGTCGTGGGTGCGCTTTCGCGGCGTGGGCGCGGCGTTGTCGCTGAGGCGTTGCGCTGTGCCGCTCTGCCGCTCTGCCGCGCGGGGCGGGCGGGGCACGCGGGGCGCACGGGGCGGGCAGGGCACGCGGGGCGCGCGAGTGCGCCGTGTGATCACCCGGGGTGAGGGTGGTCACACGGCGCGGGTGGGGCGGTCGCCGTCGACGTGCCGGTCCCGGAGGGGTTACGCGGCGACGCGCTCCGCGAGCTCCTTGGCCTTGGCGGCGGCCTCGTCGAGGGCCTTGGCGCGGGAGGCCTCGAAGAGCGGGACCAGCTCGGACATCGCCGGGTTGTGCGGCGCCATGGTGAGCTCCGGGACGATGAATTCGAGGTCCAGGGCGAGGGCGTCGCGCAGCACCGCCTCCAGGTAGTTCTGCACGTACTCGAAGCCCTCACGCGGGGTGCCCGGCGCGTAGGAGCCGCCTCGGCTGGCGACGACGGTGACCGGGGTGCCCTTGATCTTCGAGTCCTCGGTCATGGCGGTGCGGCCGCCGAGGATCACGTTGTCCAGCCAGGCCTTGAGGGTGGACGGAATCGTGAAGTTGTACATGGGCGCGCCGATCAGGATGGCGTCCGCCCGCTCCAGCTCCTCGATGAGCTTCACGCGCTCCGCGAAGGCGGCGGCCTGCTCGGGGGTGTGGGTGTCCGGGGCGGCGAAACCGGCGCTGTGGGAGTCGGCGGTGATGTGCGGCACGGGGTTCGCGGCGAGATCGCGGTAGATCACCGTGCCCTCCGGGTGCTGCTCCTCCCAGGCCTTGCGGAAGGCGTCCGTGACCGCGCGGGAGGCGGAGACGGAGCCCGGAAATACGGACGAGTCTATGTGGAGCAGGGTGGCCATGAGGGTCTCCAAGTGAGCGTGTGCAAGGGGGAGCAAGGGGTGGTCGCGGAGTCCGATCCCGGCTCGCATGCGAGGCCGGCCGGCAGTCGGGCTTCCGTTTCGTACTTGACTATAGATAACACAGCTGCTTACTTTTTTTCATCCCCTTGTGGAGGCGCAGTACTCTGGACCCATGGCGGAACGGGGAAGCCACGACGTAAGTGCGTGCCAGCAGGTGGACGACGACATCACCCGGGTGTTCACGCTGCTCGGAAAACGCTGGACGGGCCTGGTCGTGGCCGTCCTGATGCAACGGCCCGTCCATTTCGCCGAGCTGCGCAGGGCGATCCCCGGCATCAGCGAACGGATGCTCTCGGACCGACTCACCGAACTCGGCGCGGCGGGACTGGTCGTCCGCGAGGTCGACGAAGGGCCCCCGCTGCGGGTCGCGTACCGCCTGACGGACGCGGGTGCCGCGCTCGAACCCGCGCTCAAGGAGCTGGGGGCCTGGGCGGAGCAGCATTTGCCGGAGAGCGGACCGTGCCCGCAGGGACTTCGGAAATAGCCGACCCTCGAGCTGCCCACCGGCATGGCCGTGGAGTCGTCCACAGATGCTGTCCACCGGCGTGGCCGTGGAGTTGTCCACAGATACGGCCGTGGAGTTGTCCACAGGGTCTGACGCGTTTCGGCGACCGGCTGTACGGTCGGCACGAGTTGATGTTCGTGCACGGGGGAGGCGGTCGGAGTGGCCGAGCTGGGTACTGCGGGTCTGGTGCGGCAGGCGCAGGAGGGGCAGGGCGAGCAGCCGGGGCAAGAGGAGCAGCCGGGGCAGCCGGGGCAAGAAGAGCAGACGGGGCAGCGGGAGTCCGGGACTTTTGGGGCCCGGGGATTCGCGGTGCCGGGATTCGCCGCCTGGCCGGTGCAGGGTTCGCCCAAGGAGGAGGGGAAGGCCCTGCGCGGCCGAGTGCCCCGCGGCGCGCACGCCGAGCTGACGGTCGACGCGGGCCGGCCGGACGCCGTGACCGCGGTCGAGGAGTCCAACCGAGGCAGGATCCCCGGGCTCACCCCGATAAGGGTCGGCAGGATGGCGGCCACACCCTTCGCCTTCCTGCGCGGTTCGGCGGGCCTGATGGCGTACGACCTCGCCCGCACCCCCAGGACCGGGATCAGCGCCCAGATCTGCGGTGACGCCCACGCGGCGAACTTCGGCCTGTACGGGGACGCGCGCGGCGGCCTCGTCATCGATCTGAACGACTTCGACGAGACGGTGCACGGCCCCTGGGAGTGGGACCTCAAGCGGCTCGCCACCTCGCTCGTGCTGGCCGGCCGGGAGGCCGGGGCGGACGAGGACACCTGCCGGGCCGCCGCGCACGACACGGTGGGCTCGTACCGCCGGACCATGCGCCTGCTGGCCAAGCTCCCGGTGCTCGACGCGTGGAACGCGATCGCGGACGAGGAACTCGTCTCCCACACCGACGCCCACGACCTGCTCGGCACCTTGGAGCGGGTCTCCGAGAAAGCGCGGGGCAACACCAGCGGGCGGTTCGCCGCCAAGTCGACGGAGGCGGTGGAGGGCGGCGGCCGCCGGTTCGTGGACGCGTCGCCGGTGCTGCGCCGGATACCCGACGCGGAGGCGGCAGCGGTCGCGGCGTCCCTGGAGCACTACTTGACGACGCTCTCGGAAGACCGCCTCCCTCTCATCGCCCGGTACGCGGTGCACGACGTCGCCTTCCGCGTCGTCGGCACCGGCAGCGTGGGCACCCGCTCGTACGTCGTGCTCCTGCTTGACCACCGCGGCGAACCCCTCGTCCTCCAGGTGAAGGAGGCCCGTGCCTCGGCGCTCCTCCCCCACCTGGCGACCGCCGGCCACGCGATACCCGAAGTGCCGCACGAGGGCCGCCGCGTGGTCCTCGGCCAGAAGCGCATGCAGGTCGTCAGCGACATCCTGCTGGGCTGGACCACGGTGGAGGGCCGCCCCTTCCAGGTGCGCCAGTTCCGCAACCGCAAGGGCAGCGTCGACCCCGCCGCCCTCGCCGCCGACCAGATCGACGACTACGGCCGCATGACCGGCGCCCTCCTCGCCCGCGCCCACGCCCACAGCGTCGACCCGCGCCTGGTCGCCGGCTACTGCGGCAAGAAGGAGGAGCTGGACGAGGCCGTCGCGACGTTCGCCGTGGCGTACGCGGACCGTACGGAGGCGGATCACGCGGAGTTGGTGGGGGCGGTGCGGGCAGGGCGGATCGCGGCGGAGGCCGGGGTGTGACGCGCGGCGGAGCCCGGGAGGTGACATGCGGCGGAAACCCGGGGTGACACGCGGTGGAGCCCGGGGGGTGACGGACGAGCTCGCCGTTGATCGGCGCGGCGAGGTTCGGGTCCAGCGGCCCCTGGTCGGTCAGGTGGGTTCAGCGGCCCCTGGTCGATTCAGGTGGGCTCAGGTCCGGTGGCCGTGGCCGTGGCGGTGGGGAAGGCGCCGAGCCGCACGGGCCCGTGGCCTACGCTGGTCGGGTGACGACGCCGGAAGCCGAGCAGAGCCAGTCCGAGCCCACCGATGAGGGGGCACGGGAGCAGTCCGGTGCCCTGGAGGGCGCGGCGGACGAGTCCGCCGGGTCCCACGCGGCGGAGTCGTCGCAGGCGGCGTCCGAGGGCGTGACGTCCTCCCCGGCCGCGTCCGAGGACGAGCAGCCCCGGTCCGCTGAGGCCGAGGGCGCGCCCCGGCCCGAGGACCGGCTCGAGCGGGCGGTGCGGGCGGCCGAGCAGGCGTTGATCGAGTTCGAGATCGCCGTGGAGACCTTCCGGGTCGAGGTCGACAACTTCTCGCGGTTGCACCACCAGAAGCTGGGGCCGATGTACTCCCGGCTCGACGAGCTGGAGGCCCAGATCGCCGAGGCGCGGGCCGAGCGCACCGGCGACCCGGAGGACATCCGCAAGGCGCACGAGGCACGGGCCCGGGTCATGCCCATGCCGGGGGTCGAGGAGCTGTTCCACGGGTGGATGGACTCGGAGGGCCTGTTCCCCGAGGCCGTCGCGATGCTGACGGACCAGCCCGTACGGCCCCCGCAGCGTGTGCGCCCCAGCGAGGAGGCCCGCAAGCTCTACCGCGAGCTGGTGCGCAAGGCTCACCCCGATCTGGCGCAGGACGAGGACGAGCGCAAGCGGCGCGACGAGTTCATCGCGCGGGTGAACGCCGCGTACGGCCGGGGCGACGAGGCGCTGCTCCGGGAGCTCTCCGAGGAGTGGGCCGCGGGCCCGGTCCCGGAGGAGTGGAAGCCGAGCCGCAGCGAGGAGCTCTATGCCCGTCTCGAGTGGCTCGCCCAGCGCAAGGAAATGCTCACCTTCATCGCCCACGAACTGGAGGAGAGCGCCATCGGCGCGCTGCTCAAGCTCGCCCCGGACGACCCGGACCGCCTCCTGGAGGAGATCGCCGAACAGCTGCTTGCCCAGGTGAGCGAGCGTGAGGCGGAGCTGGCGGAGCTGACCGGCCAGGCTTCCTGAGATCTCGGAGCCCGCAGGGATCCTCTGGGTCCGCTGGGTCCGCTGGGAGTCTCATGGTCTGCTGGGATTCTCCGGGCTCCCTGGGTGGGGCTGTCGGTGCGGTCGGGTAGCGTCGGAGACATGAGTTTCGGAGCTGGTGTGCCCACGGTCGGGGTCGGCGATCTCGCGGACGGAGACTTCCTGCTGGACGTCCGGGAGGACGAGGAGTGGGATGCAGGCCATGCCGAAGGGGCACTGCACATCCCCATGAGCGAATTCGTCTCCCGCTACGGCGAGTTGACCGAGGCGGCCCCACAGGACGGCCGCGTCCACGTGATCTGCCGCTCCGGCGGCCGCTCCGCCCAGGTCACGATGTACCTGGTCCAGCAAGGCATCGACGCCGTGAACGTGGACGGCGGCATGCAGGTCTGGGAAGCCGCCGGCCGCCCGGTGATCGACGGCAGCGGGCAGCCGGGCGCCGTGGTGTAACAGTCGGGCATCCCCACCTGGCGGGAACCTCGCCGGACAGTGCGCGGGAATCCCCGCCTGGCCGCGGGAACCTCGCTGGACAGTCCGCGGGAGCCCGGCTGGACAGGCGCCTCGCTGCACCGGGGGAGCCCCGCCGGGCCGGAAACCAGGCGCACGCCCACCGCAGGGTGCTGGATCACTGGGGCCTGGGGGCCTGCACCGGTGCGGAACCACTCCCTGCCCGTGCCCGCTCTGCTGCTCGGCGAGGGCGTCAGCCCAGTGGCACCTTGGGCAGGGCGGGGGCGGGCAGCGACGTCAGTCCTGGGTGGGCGGGCCGGGTGTCAGCCCAGTGGATGGGCCGCGAGCAGGTCTCCCAGCGCCTCCTCGTGGGCCGCCGCGGGGCCGAGTGACAGCTCCAGCTGCTTGGCCCAGGCGTGATAGCGGTGCAGCGGATAGTCGGTGTCGGCCCCGAACCCCCCGTGCAGATGCTGCGCGGTCTGTACGACCCGTCGTACCCCTTCCGACGCCCAGATCTTGGCCACGGCCACATCCCCGGACGCCGGAAGCGCACCGCCCGTGCCCGTGCTGATCCGCCACGCGGCCTGCCACAGCGTCGCCTCCATCGCGCGCAGGTCGATATAGCGGTCGGCGGTCTGCACGGCGACCGCCTGGAAGGTGGCGACCGGGAACCCGAACTGCTCCCGCTTGCTCGTGTACGCACTCGTCATCCCGAGCACGCCCTCCCCGAGCCCGAGCGCCAGCGCGCACGTCCCAGTGGCCAACAGCTCGCGCAGCCACTCCCACGCCCCCTCCGCGTCAAGGACATCCCGGGCGGCGATCCGCGCGGAGTCCAGACGCATCTCGCCGAGCCGCTCACCGGTGGTGGAGATCTGCTCGGCGAGTACCACCCCTGCGTGGACGCGGGGGACGAGAGCGAGGACCGCCCGGCCGGCGTCCGTGTGCGCGGGGACGACGATGAGGTCGGCGTTGTGCGCCCAGGGGACCGCGGTCTGCACCCCGTCCAGCACCCATACGTCACTGTCCTGACCGTCCTGCCGAGCGGTCACCGCGAGTTCGGCCGGGTCGTGGCCGGTGCGGCCGTTGGCGGCGACGGTCAGCACGAGCTCGCCCCGGCCCGCCCGCGCCGGCAGGTCCGCCCTCAACTCCGCACCGCCGTACCTCTGCACGGCCACCGCAGCCGCCGTGTTCTCCAGCAACGGCACCCGCGCCAGCACCTTGGCCGACTCGCGCAGCACCAGACACAGCGCGACCGCGTCCAGTCCCGCCCCGCCGTACTCCGTGTCGAGCAGCAGGCTCAGCAGGTCCGCGGCGGCGAGCCTCGCCCACAGCGCCCGGTCGAAGTCCTCGGCGACGGCGCCCGCGGTGAGTGCGGGGCTGGGCACACCGTCCGGCGCGACCGCGGCGAACACCGCCTTCGCCGCCTCGACCGCCGCCTGCTGCTCCTCGGTGAAGGTGAAGTCCACGGTGCTGTCCTCCCACGCGCACACCGGCCAACGGCCCGGCACTCCCGACCTGATCTGACGGAGCGTCAAGATAGAACAGGTTCTAGGAGAAGGGAACGGCCGTCACCACGGGCTAGCGGTCGAAGTCCAACTCCACCTTCTCCGTGGCCGGATGCGACTGGCAGGCCAGCACGTAACCCGCCTCCGTCTCCTCAGGTTCCAGCGCGAAGTTGCGGTCCATCCGCACCTCGCCCGAGACGAGGAAGGCGCGACAGGTCCCGCACACCCCGCCCTTGCAGGCGTACGGCGCGTCCGGCCGGTTGCGCAGCACGGCCTCCAGGAGCGACTCGCCGTCCTGGACGGGCCAGGTCCCGCCGCGGCCGTCGAGCCGGGCGGTCACCGTGCTGTGCGAGGGAGTGGCCACGGCGGGAGCGTGCCCGGCCCCGTCGTCCACGTGGAAGATCTCCTCGTGGATACGGGTCCGTGCCACACCGAGCCCGCGCAGCGCCCGCTCGGCGCCCTGCACCAGCCCGAACGGCCCGCACAGGAACCACCCCGCCACCCGGTCCACGGGCAGCAGCGCGGGAAGCAGCGCGGTGAGCCGCTCCTGGTCGAGCCGCCCGGTGGGCAGACCGGCCTGCTGCTCCTCCCGGGAGAGCACCGTGACCAGCTGGAACCGCTCGGGAAAACGGTCCTTGAGGTCGGCGACCTCCTCCAGGAACATCGTCGAGGCCGCGGTCCGGTCGCTGCGTATCAGGCAGAACCTCGCCCCCGGCTCCCGCGCCAGCAGCGTCGAGACGATCGACAGCACCGGGGTGATCCCGCTGCCGCCCACCACGGCGGCGTACAGCCCGGAGGCGGGTTCGAGGGTGAACCGTCCTGCCGGCGTCATCACCTCCACCTCGTCGCCGACCGCGATCTCCTTGAGCGCGTACGTCGAGAACGCGCCGCCGTCGACCAGGCGCACACCGACCCGGAGCGTTCGCGGCCCCGCGTCGCCGGGTGCGGGTGCCGGTGAGCAGATCGAGTACGTACGGCGGATCTCCGTGCCGTCGGCCGTGCGGCGCAGCGCCAGATGCTGGCCGGGCGCGTGCCGGTACTCCTCGCGCAGGGCGGGCGGCACCGCGAAGGTCAGGGCGACGGAGTCGTCGGTGAGCCGCTCGACCTCGGCCACCGGGAGCGGGTGGAAGCGGGCCATCACAACTCCTTGAAGTGGTCGAACGGTTCACGGCAGGACAGGCAGCGGCGCAGCGCCTTGCAGGCGGTGGAGGAGAAACGGCTGAGCAGCTCGGTGTCGGCCGACCCGCAGTGCGGGCAGCACACGGGCTCCCACTCCGGCTCCACGGCGTCAACGAGTCCGACGGATCCGCCGGGTCCGGGGGCCGTCCGGGTGGGCCCCAGCGTGACCGTCACCGGACCTGCCGTACGCCCGCCGCGCGGCGGCGCTATCCCGAACTCCCGCAGCTTGCGCCGCCCTTCGTCCGAGATGTCGTCCGTCGACCAGGCCGGGCTGAGCACCGTACGGACGGACACCTCCCGCATGCCGTGCTCGTGCAGCACCCGCTCGATGTCGACGGACATCGCCTCGATGGCCGGGCAGCCGGTGTACGTCGGGGTCAGCTCGACCTCGACCGTGTCCGCGCCTCGGACATGCACGGCGCGCAGTACCCCGAGCTCCTCCAGCGTCAGCACGGGCAGCTCGGGGTCCGGCACGGACCCGGCGAGCCTGCGCAGTTCCTCTTCGAGGGCGGTGGTCGTCACCATGACGCCCCCGGGTGGCTGCGGTGCAGATGCTGCATCTCGGCGAGCATCCGTCCGAAGGATTCGGTGTGCAGTCCCTGGCGCCCGGCGCCCGCGGCCCAGGCCCCCGACTGCGGACCCTCGGGGACCTCCAGGGTGGCCCGGCGCAGCACGTCTCCCACGGACTCCAGCCAGTCGGTCCGCATCCGCTCCCAGTCGACGTGCACGCCCTCGACCGGCTGGAACATCTCGCCCGTGAACCGCCACAAGGCCTCGCAGGCCTGCCGCATCCGTTCATGGCTGACGTCCGTGCCGTCGCCGAGCCGCAGCGTCCACTGCTCGGCGTGGTCCTGGTGGTAGACCACTTCCTTGACGGCCTTCGCCGCGAGCGGGGCGAACTCCCCGTCCTCGGCGGCCAGTTGCGTGTACAGGAGCCGCTGGTAGGTGGAGAAGTAGAGCTGGCGGGCGATGGTGTGCGCGAAGTCGCCGTTCGGCTGCTCGACGAGCTGGAGGTTGCGGAAGGAGCGCTCCTCACGCAGATAGGCCAGCTCGTCCTCGTCACCGGCCAGGGACAGCAGCACCCGGGCCTGGCCCAGCAGGTCCAGCGCGATGTTGGCCAGGGCGACTTCCTCTTCGAGGACGGGCGCGTGGCCCGCCCACTCTCCCAGGCGGTGCGAGAGCACCAGGGCGTCGTCGCCGAGGGCCAGGGCGGCCGCGGTGTTCACGGAGACCGTCACAGGTGCTTCACCCCTTCCGGGATCTCGTAGAACGTCGGGTGTCGGTACGGCTTGTCCGCGGCCGGCTCGAAGAAGGGGTCCTTCTCGTCGGGCGAGGAGGCCGTGACGGCGGCGGACGGGACGACCCAGATCGAGACGCCCTCGCCGCGGCGCGTGTACAGATCGCGCGCGTTGCGCAGGGCGAACTCCGCGTCCGGCGCGTGCAGGCTGCCGGCGTGGGTGTGGGAGAGGCCGCGGCGTGAGCGCACGAAGACCTCCCACAGGGGCCAGTCGTTGGTCGTCATGCGCGCGCCTTCCTGCTCTCGTCCGCCGTGCCGGTGCTGTGCTCGTCCGCGGCGGCTCCGCTCGACCCGCCGGTGTGCTTGTCGGTGTCCGCGGGGGCTCCGTCCGTCCGGACGGTGTGCTGGTGTATCTCCGCCGCGGCCCCGTTCGCCCGGCCGGCGTGCTTGTCCGCGTACGCCGCGGCCGCCTCCCGGACCCATGCGCCCTCGTCGTGGGCGCGCTTGCGCTGGGTGATGCGTTCTTCGTTGCACGGGCCGTTGCCCTTGAGGACCTCCCAGAACTCCGTCCAGTCGATCGGGCCGAAGTCGTGGTGCCCCCGCTCCTCGTTCCACACCAGGTCCGGGTCCGGCAGGGTCAGGTCCAGCGACTCGGCCTGGGGGACGCAGATGTCTACGAAGCGCTGGCGCAGCTCGTCGTTCGAATGGCGCTTGATCTTCCACGCCATCGACTGCGCGGAGTGCGAGGACTCGTCGTCGGGCGGGCCGAACATCATCAGGGAGGGCCACCACCAGCGGTTCACCGCGTCCTGCGCCATCGCGTGCTGCTCGGGTGTGCCACGGCTGAGGGCCAGCAGCAGCTCGTACCCCTGGCGCTGGTGGAAGGACTCCTCCTTGCAGACGCGGACCATCGCGCGCGCGTACGGCCCGTACGAGCAGCGGCACAGGGGGACCTGGTTGGTGATCGCGGCGCCGTCCACCAGCCAGCCGATGGCGCCGACGTCCGCCCAGGTCAGCGTCGGGTAGTTGAAGATCGACGAGTACTTCTGCCGGCCGCTGTGCAGCTTGTCGAGCAGCTCGTCGCGGCCGGTGCCGAGGGTCTCTGCCGCGCTGTACAGATACAGCCCGTGCCCGGCCTCGTCCTGGACCTTCGCCATCAGGATCGCCTTGCGGCGCAGCGAGGGCGCACGCGTGATCCAGTTCGCCTCCGGCTGCATGCCGATGATCTCGGAGTGGGCGTGCTGCGCGATCTGCCGGACCAAGGTGGAGCGGTAGGCGTCCGGCATCCAGTCGCGGGGCTCGATGCGCTCGTCGGCCGCCACCGCCGCGTCGAAAACGGCCTCGTACGCCGCGGTGCGTGCCGCTTCGTCCGCCGGTCCGTCCGCGTCCGCGCGGGCCGTGTGGTGCGCTGCTGCTGTCGCCATGCGGTCCCCCTCGACCTCTCACTCCCGACCGACCGATCGTTCGGTCCGCTCGAATCCATGGTCGGTCGAGCGCCGTAAGGTGTCAACCGCTGTGGATAACCTCGCGGGCACAGGTGTGACCGCTGTGTCCGTTGGGGCTGTGCCGGGCGGCCCGGGCTGAGTACCGTGCCCGTGCGAACGTCGCGGTGCCGCGGGGTGCGGTGCGCGGCGGCGGCGTGGTGTGGTGTGGCGGCGGCGTGGTGTGGCGGTGCGGTGCCTGCGCCCGGCGGCCGACATCGGATTCGGGATCGTGAATCGGGGCGGAATGGACGCGCACGACGAGGGCTCGACAACCGGGCCAGGACCGGACGGTTCCGAGCCTCGCGGGTCGCACGCGCCGGACGGCTCCGCGCCCCGTGGGTCGGACGGTTCCGGGCCCCACGGGTCGGATACTTCCGCGCCTCGCCGGCTCGACGGTTCCGAGTCTCGCGGCGCTGACAGGTCCACGCCGCACGGTCCCGGTGAATCCGAGACCGACGGTTCTGAGACTGACGGCCCCGAGACTGGCGGGTCTGAGACTGACGGCCCAGAGACTGACGGCCCCGAGACTGGCGGGTCTGAGACTGACGGCCCCGAGACTGGCGGGTCTGAGACTGACGGCTCCGCCGCGCCCGAGGATCCCACCCACGAGAAGCGCACCCAGGAGAAGCGGGCCCCCGAGACCCTCACCCCCGAGACCCTCACGCCCGCCCCCACCGGCATAGCCGCCCTCTCCATCCGCTACCAGGTCGCCGCCGCGCTCGCCCTCGCGGTCGTCGCGGTCGCCGCCTGTGTGCATCTCGGGATGGTGTTCCTGCATGTCGCGCCATCGAACACGGTCACCAAGCAGCACGGCCGGGCGATCGACGAGTGGATCTACCCCGAGTTCGAGCAGAACTGGAAACTCTTCGCGCCCAATCCGCTGCAGCAGAACATCTCGGTCCAGGTCCGCGCCCTGGTCCGCGGCGCGGACGGCACCAGCCGCGAGACCGGCTGGTTCGACCTGTCCGCGCTCGACGGCCGGGAGATCGACGGCAACCTGCTGCCGAGCCACACCCAGCAGAACGAACTGCGCCGCGCCTGGGACTTCTACGCCAGTACGCACGACGCCCAGGACCGTCCCGCGGGCCTGCGCGGCGACCTCTCCGAGCGCTACCTGCGCCGGGTCGCCGTCCTGCGCCTCGACCGCGAGCACGCGGGCGGCGAGGGCGCCGTCCTGGAACGCGTCCAGGTCCGTTCCCGCACCACCAACGTGCCGCCCCCCAAGTGGAGCGAGGAGCAGGTGTCCGACAAGCCCCTCGTCCGCGAGCTGCCCTGGTGGTTCGTGCCGGAGGACGACCGCACCGACGGACTGACGGAGGCGAGCGCGCGATGAACCGCTTCGCCCTGTCGGTCTCGCGCGGCATCACCCGCGTCACCGACTCCGCCCTCGGCCCGTACCAGACCGCCGTGATCCGCATCGGCTTCGCCGCCACCTGGCTGCTGTTCCTGCTGCGTGAGTTCCCGCACCGCCAGGAGATGTACGGGCCCGACGGGCCGTGGAGCTGGGACCTCGCCCAGCGGCTCATCGCGAACAACCACGCCTTCACGGTCCTGTTGTGGTCCGACAGTCAGGTGTGGTTCGAGATCGTCTACGCCCTCGCCGCCCTGTCGAGCGCCCTGCTGCTCGTGGGCTGGCGCACCCGCACGATGTCCGTGCTCTTCATGGTCGGCGTGCTCTCCCTGCAGAACCGCAGCATCTTCATGGGGGACGGCGGTGACAATGTCATCCACCTGATGGCGATCTACCTGGTGTCCACCCGCTGCGGCCAGGTGTGGTCGCTGGACGCGCGGCGGGCGCGGCAGGCACGCGCGCGTGCGGAGTGGGCGGATCCCGACCGGGTCGGGCCCGCACTGTGGGGTGTGCTCGGTCTGGCGCTGGCCGCGGCGACGGGCGCGGGATGGCTCGCCACCGGCTGGCTGGTGGTGTTCTGGGGGCTGTGGGCGGTGCAGGCCCTGTGGTGGGTCGTCGGCCGCCGCGCGCGCACCACGGAGCCGCGGATCCTGCTGGACGTCGTCGCCAACCTCGTGCACAACGCGGCGCTGCTCGTGATCATGGCCGAGGCGTGTCTGATCTACGCGACCGCCGGCTGGTACAAGATCCAGGGTTCGCGCTGGCAGGACGGCACCGCCGTCTACTACCCGCTCCACCTGGACTACTTCTCGCCCTGGCCGGCGCTGTCCGACCTGATGTCGGCGCACGGCACGATCGTGATGCTGGTGACGTACGGGACGGTGATCGTGCAGGTCGCCTTCCCCTTCACCCTGTTCAACCGGCGGGTCAAGAACGTCCTGCTGGGGGCCATGATGACCGAGCACGCCGTGATCGCCGTGGTCCTCGGGCTGCCGTTCTTCTCGCTCGCGATGATCGCCGCCGACGCGGTGTTCCTGCCGACGTCCTTCCTGCGCCGCCTCGGCGGATGGGCGGCACGCGCGCGTGGACGGCTCTTTACCGGCGGCGACCGTACGCTGCCGGGGCAGCGCGTACGGGAGCCGCGCACCCCGGAGAACGCCGAGGATCCGCACGTAGGCTTCACCGCATGAAGGACCCTGTAGACGACTGGCACCGGCTCACCGGCACCTGCGTCCTGCTCGACGGCTTCCACGCCCTCAAGCACGCGGTGCGTTTCGAGGCCGAGGTCCCGGTGGCGGTCACCGCCGACCGGCAGGCGGCGCTCGCTCTCGCCGAGGAGCTGGCCCCGGACGTACGGGACGTACTGGACGGCCTGCTGAGGGAGGTCCCGCAGGCCACGTACCGGTCGCTCGTCCCCCGCCCGCACCCCACGGCCGTCGCCGCCCTGGCCGTACGCCCGTCCCGTGACGCCAACCTGGCGGCGCTCGCCCACACCCCGCGCACCGCCCCCGTCGTCGTCCTCGACAACCCCCGCAACCTGGGCAACGCCGGTGCCGTGATCCGGCTCGCGGCGGGCTTCGGCGCGACCGGTGTGGTCACGACGGGCACGCTCGATCCCTGGCATCCCGCGGTCGTGCGCGGCGGGGCGGGTCTGCACTTCGCGACCGCCGTGGAGCGGC
This sequence comes from Streptomyces sp. NPDC058246, assembly GCF_042881985.1. Taxonomy (NCBI): domain Bacteria; kingdom Bacillati; phylum Actinomycetota; class Actinomycetes; order Kitasatosporales; family Streptomycetaceae; genus Streptomyces; species Streptomyces sp. NPDC058246. The sequence goes on from NZ_JBHVWZ010000027.1 coordinate 27,722, forward strand.
TGACGGTGGACGAACTGCCGTCGGGCCCGGTGTTCGCCCTCGATCCGGAGGGCGAGGACATCCGTGGGCTGAAGCTTCCCGATGACGCCGTGCTCGCCTTCGGCTCCGAGCGCAGCGGTCTGTCCCCAGAACTCCGCGCCCGCGCCGACCACCTGGTGTCCCTGCCGATGCGCCCCCAGGTCTCCAGCTACAACCTCGCGACCAGCGTGGCCATGACGCTGTTCCACTGGAGCGCGACCGGGAGCGCACCGGCGTAGAGGACACCGCACCGGCGTAGAAGACAACGCGCCGGTGCAATGCCGCTTCGGGAGGGCCGTGAACGCCTACGCCTCCCGGCGCACCTCCACCACGCGGAAGCGGTTCGCGACGAACGCGCCGTCACACAGCGCCGCGTTGGCGGCTGGGTTGCCGCCCGAGCCGTGGAAGTCCGAGAAGGCCGCCGTCTGATTGACGTACACCCCGCCAGTGAGGTTCAGGGAGAGCTGGGCGCACTCCTCCAGGCAGGCCTCCCGCACGGCCTGCTCGACCTCGTCGTCGGTGGTGTACGCGCCGACGGTCATCGCGCCCTTGTCCCGGATGGTCCGGCGCAGCAGCTCCACGGCGTCCGCGGCCGAGTCGACCGCGACCGCGAAGGAGACCGGCCCGAAGCACTCGCTCATGTAGGCCGCTTCGTCGTCCGGCTTGGCCCCGTCCAGCTTCACGATCACGGGGGTGCGGACGATGGCGTCCGGGAACTCCGGGTTGCTGACCTCCCGTGAGGGGAGGGCGACTTCACCCAGTCCGGCGGCGGCCTCCAGTCGGGCCTTCACATCCGGGTTCACGATCGCGCCGAGGAGCGCGTTGGCGCGGGCGTCGTCCCCGAGGAGTCCGCCGACCGACCGCGCGAGGTCGGCCACCACCTCGTCGTACGCCTTGGGGCCCTCGTCCGTGCGGATGCCGTCGCGGGGGATCAGCAGGTTCTGCGGGGTCGTGCACATCTGGCCGCTGTAGAGGGACAGGGAGAACGCCAGGTTCGACAGCATTCCCTTGTAGTCGCCTGTCGACTCCACGATCACCGTGTTGACGCCGGCCTTCTCCGTGTAGACCTGCGCCTGGCGGGCGTTGGTCTCCAGCCAGTCGCCGAACGCCGTGGAGCCGGTGTAGTCGATGATCCGGATCTCGGGCCGGACGGCCAGGGTCTTGGCGATGCCCTCGCCGGGGCGCTCGGCGGCCAGCGCCACCAGGTTCGGGTCGAAGCCCGCCTCGGCGAGCACCTCGCGGGCGACCTGGACGGTCAGCGCGAGCGGCAGCACCGCGCGCGGGTGGGGCTTCACCAGGACCGCGTTGCCGGTGGCGAGGGAGGCGAACAGGCCCGGATAGCCGTTCCACGTCGGGAAGGTGTTGCAGCCGATCATCAGGGCGATGCCGCGCGGGACGGGCGTGAACTGCTTGGTCAGCGCGAGCGGGTCGCGCTTGCCCTGCGGCTTGGTCCACTCCGCGTTGTCGGGGGTGCGGACCTGCTCCACGTACGCGTACGCCACCGCCTCCAGGGCGCGGTCCTGCGCGTGCGGGCCGCCCGCCTGGAACGCCATCATGAAGGCCTGGCCACTGGTGTGCATGACCGCGTGCGCGAACTCGTGCGTGCGGTCGCTGATCCGCTTGAGGATCTCCAGACAGACCACGGCGCGGATCTCCGCGCCGGCGTCGCGCCAGGCGCGCTGTCCGGCCCGCATGGCGGGCAGCAGCACGTCGATGTCCGCGTGCGGATAGGTGACGCCCAGGTCGATGCCGTACGGCGAGACCTCGCCGCCGACCCAGTCGTCGGTGCCGGGCTGGCCGAGGTCGAGGCGGCTGCCCAGCAGGGCGTCGAAGGCGGCCTTGCCTTCCGCCATGCCAAGGCTGCCGTGCTCCCCGTACGCCTTGGGGTGCTCGGGGTGCGGGGACCAGTACGCGCGCGTGCGGATCGCTTCCAGCGCCTGGTCGAGGGTGGGCCGGTGCTGGGCGATCAGCTGGTGCGCGGTGAGTTCGGCGGCCATCAAGGACCAACTCCTCGTCTCAGGAGCGCTTCATTGCGCTCGCGAGCTGGGCAGGAACGGACAGTCAGAGTTAGAGTAACCGAACGATCGGTCGGGACAAGGGGGTCCGCCGCATCTGTGGAAAACCCCGTGCGGGAGGATCGCGCACATGACAGCACTCGACCTCAGCAGCCCCGTGGCCGTCGTCGGCACCGGCACCATGGGCCAGGGCATCGCCCAGGTCGCGCTGGTCGCGGGCCACCCCGTGCGGCTCTACGACGCCGCACCGGGGCGCGCCGACGCGGCGGCCGAAGCGATCGGCGCCCGCCTCGACCGGCTCGTCGAGAAGGACCGGCTCACCGGCGCCGAACGGGACGCCGCGCGGGCCCGGCTCCAGCCGGCCGGGAACCTCACCGACCTCGCGGACTGCGTGCTCGTCGTCGAGGCGGTGCTCGAAGAACTCGACGTGAAACAGCGGCTGTTCCGCGATCTCGAGGACATCGTCGAGGACGACTGCCTGCTCGCCACCAACACCTCCTCGCTCTCCGTCACGGCCATCGGGGGCGCCCTGCGCAACCCCGGCCGCCTGGTCGGCCTGCACTTCTTCAACCCGGCGCCGCTGCTGCCCCTGGTAGAGGTCGTCTCCGGGTTCGCGACCGACGTCACGTCGGCCACGCGCGCGTACGAGACGGCCCGCGCCTGGGGCAAGACCCCGGTTGCCTGCGCCGACACCCCGGGCTTCATCGTCAACCGCATCGCGCGGCCCTTCTACGCCGAGGCCTTCGCGGTGTACGAGGCCCAGGCCGCCGACCCGGCCACCATCGATGCGATCCTGCGCGAATCCGGCGGCTTCCGGATGGGCGCGTTCGAGCTGACCGACCTGATCGGGCAGGACGTCAACGAGTCCGTCACGCACTCCGTGTGGCAGTCCTTCTTCCAGGACGTCCGCTTCACGCCCTCGCTCGCCCAGCGCCGGCTCGTCGAGTCCGGCAGGCTCGGCCGCAAGACGGGGCACGGCTGGTACGACTACGCGGCGGACGCCGAGCGTTCCGAGCCGCACACCGCGGAGAAGGCCCAGGCGCCCGCGTACGTCGTCGTCGAGGGCGATCTGGGGCCGGCCTCCGAACTGCTCGCCCTGATCCGCGAGGCGGGCATCCAGGTCCGCGAGGACGAGGAGGACCACGGCACCCGCCTGGTGCTGCCCAGCGGCGGTCAGCTGGTCCTCGCCGACGGCCAGACCTCGGTCGAGTTCCGCGACGTCGTCTACTTCGACCTGGCACTCGACTACCGCAAGGCGACCCGGATCGCCCTGTCTGCCTCCCAGGACACCGCTCCCCAGACGCTCTCCGAGGCCGTCGGCCTCTTCCAGGCGCTCGGCAAGGACGTCAGCGTCATCGGAGACGTCCCCGGCATGGTCGTCGCCCGGACCGTGGCCCGGATCGTCGACCTGGCGCACGACGCCGTCGCCAAGGGAGTGGCCACCGAGGAGGACATCGACACCGCGATGCGGCTCGGCGTCAACTACCCCCTGGGCCCCTTCGAGTGGAGCCGACGGCTCGGCCGGAGCTGGGCGTGCTCCCTCCTGGACGACCTGCACCAGCGCGACCCCTCCGGGCGCTACGCGCCGTCCCTCGCGCTCTACCGCCACGCGTACGCATCCGAGAAGCGGGAGGGCACCTCATGACCACCGCCAAGCGCGACACGTACACCCCGGAGACCCTGCTCACCGTCGCCGTCCAGGTCTTCAACGAGCGCGGCTACGACGGCACCTCCATGGAGCACCTCTCCAAGGCGGCCGGCATCTCCAAGTCATCGATCTACCACCATGTCGCCGGCAAGGAGGAGCTGCTGAGCCGCGCCGTCCGGCGCGCGCTCGACGGCCTCTTCGGGATCCTCGACGAGGACCACGCGCGCGTGGGGCGTGCCGCGGAGCGCCTGGAGTACGTCGTACGGCGCATGGTCGAGGTGCTCACCTCCGAACTGCCCTACGTGACCCTGCTGCTGCGCGTGCGCGGCAACACGGACACCGAGCGCTGGGCCCTGGAGCGGCGCCGCGACTTCGACCACCAGGTGGCCGAGCTCCTGAAGGCCGCGGCCGCCGACGGTGACGTACGCGGCGATGTGGAGGTCCGGCTCGCCACCCGGCTGGTCTTCGGGATGATCAACTCGATCGTGGAGTGGTACCGGCCCGACGGGCGCGGCGTGGGCGAGCGGGAAGTGGCCGACGCGGTGGTGCTGTTGGTCTTCGGAGGGCTCCGCAAGGAGTCGTAGTCCTTCGGAGGGCACTTCAGACGGCTCTACAGAGGGCTCTGGGCAGGGCCGCCCGTGGCTTCGGACCCGCACTCCTCGGAGATCAGCCCTGCGGCTTCGGACCCGCACTCCTCGCAGGTCAGCCCTGCGGTTCCGGATCCGCGCTCCTCGGAGGTCAGCCCTGCGGCTCCAGGTCCTCCTCCTCGAAGACCAGCAGGGTGCGCGTGCTGAGCACCTCCGGGATGGCCTGGAGGCGGGTGAGCACCAGCTCGCGCAGCGCTCTGTTGTCCGGCGTGTGCACCAGGAGCAGCACGTCGAAGTCGCCGCCCACCAGCGCGATGTGGGAGGCCCCGGGGAGCACCCTCAGCTGCTCGCGCACGGTGCGCCAGGAGTTCTGCACGATCTTGAGGGTGATGTAGGCGGAGGTGCCCTGCCCGGCGCGTTCGTGGTCGACGCGCGCCCCGAAGCCGCGGATCACACCGTCCTCGATGAGGCGGTTGATCCGCGCGTAGGCGTTGGCCCGCGAGACATGGACCCGTTCGGCCACGGAACGTATCGACGCGCGGCCGTCCGCCTGGAGCATCTGCAGGATGTCCTGATCGATGGCGTCGAGCGGGCGGGCGGGCGGCAGGGCGGGGCCGGCCTCCGGTGGCTCGGCCATTTGTTCAGGTGCCATGTCCCCCCGCCTCCCTACCATGGACGTACTGCGTCCATCTCAGGCTGTGCAGAACCGTTTGTCCACAGCCTGGCGGCGCCTGTAGCCAAAATGTGCCGACGACCGAACAATCGGTAGGTGGGGCGCGTCACACCCGTGACGCGCCTGAAGCCGCTCCCACGAGGAGGTGCCGTCATGACGGTCATGGAGCAGCGAGGCGCTTACCGGCCCACGCCGCCGCCCGCCTGGCAGCCCCGCACCGACCCCGCGCCGCTGCTGCCCGACGCGCTGCCCCACCGCGTCCTCGGCACCGAGGCGGCCGCACAGGTCGACCCGGACCTGCTGCGCCGTCTGTACGCGGAACTGGTCCGAGGCCGCCGCTACAACACGCAGGCCACCGCCCTCACCAAGCAGGGCCGCCTGGCCGTGTACCCCTCCAGCACCGGCCAGGAGGCCTGTGAGGTCGCCGCCGCGCTGGTCCTCCAGGAGCGCGACTGGCTCTTCCCCAGCTACCGCGACACCCTCGCGGCCGTCGCCCGCGGTCTCGACCCCGTCCAGGCGCTCACCCTGCTGCGCGGCGACTGGCACACCGGGTACGACCCGCACGAGCACCGCATCGCACCCCTGTGCACCCCCCTCGCCACCCAGCTCCCGCACGCCGTGGGCCTCGCGCACGCCGCCCGCCTCAAGGGCGACGACGTGGTCGCGCTCGCCCTGGTCGGCGACGGCGGCACCAGCGAGGGCGACTTCCACGAGGCACTGAACTTCGCCGCCGTCTGGCAGGCCCCGGTCGTCTTCCTCGTCCAGAACAACGGCTTCGCCATCTCCGTCCCGCTGGCCAAGCAGACCGCCGCCCCGTCGCTGGCCCACAAGGCCGTCGGCTACGGGATGCCGGGCCGTCTGGTCGACGGCAACGACGCGGCGGCGGTGCACCAGGTGCTCGGCGAGGCCATCGCCCACGCGCGCGCGGGGCGCGGTCCGACGCTCGTCGAGGCCGTGACGTACCGCATCGACGCCCACACGAACGCCGACGACGCCACCCGCTACCGCGGCGACTCCGAGGTCGAGACCTGGCGTGCCCACGACCCGATCGCCCTCCTGGAGCGCGAGTTGACCGAACGCGGCCTGCTCGACGACGAAGGCATCCGGGCCGCGCGCGAGGACGCCGAGGCGATGGCCGCGGATCTGCGCGAGCGCATGAACCAGAACCCGGTGCTCGACCCCATGGATCTGTTCGCCCACGTGTATGCCGAGCCCACACCGCAACTGCGTGAGCAGGAGGCTCAGTTGCGAGCCGAGCTCGACGCGGAGGCGGACGGACCGCACGCGGGGCCGGAAGGAGCCGGGCGATGACCACCGTTGCCCTCAAACCGGCCACCATGGCGCAGGCCCTCGGGCGCGCGTTGCGCGACGCCATGGCCGCCGACCCGAGCGTCCACGTCATGGGCGAGGACGTCGGCACCCTCGGCGGCGTCTTCCGGGTCACCGACGGCCTGGCCAAGGAGTTCGGCGAGGACCGTTGTACGGACACGCCGCTGGCCGAGGCGGGCATCCTCGGGACAGCCGTCGGCATGGCCATGTACGGGCTGCGCCCGGTCGTGGAGATGCAGTTCGACGCCTTTGCCTACCCGGCGTTCGAGCAGCTGATCAGCCATGTCGCGCGGATGCGCAACCGCACGCGCGGCGCCATGCCGCTGCCGATCACCATCCGCGTGCCCTACGGCGGCGGCATCGGCGGCGTCGAGCACCACAGCGACTCCTCCGAGGCGTACTACATGGCGACTCCGGGGCTCCATGTCGTCACGCCCGCGACGGTCGCCGACGCCTACGGGATGCTGCGCGCCGCCATCGCCTCCGACGACCCGGTCGTCTTCCTGGAGCCCAAGCGCCTGTACTGGTCGAAGGATTCCTGGAACCCGGACGAACCGCCGGCCGTTGAACCGATAGGCCGCGCGGTGGTGCGGCGCTCGGGCCGGAGCGCCACTCTCATCACGTACGGGCCGTCCCTGCCCGTCTGCCTCGAAGCCGCCGAGGCGGCGCGGGCCGAGGGCTGGGACCTCGAAGTCGTCGACCTGCGCTCCCTGGTGCCGTTCGACGACGACACGGTGAGCGCGTCGGTACGGCGGACCGGGCGCGCGGTCGTCGTGCACGAGTCGGGCGGCTTCGGCGGCCCGGGCGGCGAGATCGCGGCCCGCGTCACCGAGCGCTGCTTCCACCACCTGGAGGCGCCGGTGCTGCGCGTCGCCGGGTTCGACATCCCGTATCCGCCGCCGATGCTGGAGCGCCACCATCTGCCCGGTGTCGACCGGATCCTGGACGCCGTGGGGCGTCTGCAGTGGGAGGCGGACAGCTGATGGCCCAGGTGCTCGAGTTCAAGCTCCCCGACCTCGGGGAGGGGCTCACCGAGGCGGAGATCGTCCGCTGGCTGGTGGAGGTCGGTGACGTCGTCGCCATCGATCAGCCAGTCGTAGAGGTGGAGACCGCCAAGGCGATGGTCGAGGTCCCCTGCCCCTACGGGGGAGTGGTCACCGCCCGCTTCGGCGAGGAGGGCACGGAACTGCCCGTGGGTGCCCCCCTGTTGACGGTCGCCGTGGGCGCGCCGGCCTCCTCCGTCGAGGGCGACGCGGACGCCGAGGGCTCCGGAAACGTCCTGGTGGGGTATGGCACGGGAGCTCCTCCGGCGCGGCGCAGAAGGGTACGGCCGTCCGCCGGGACGGCTTCGGTACAGCGGCCTCCGGGGGCCTCCGGGGGGCCGTCCGCGGACAGCGGCCGCCCGTCGGTGACCGCCCCCGCGGGGTACGAGGCCGGGGAGTCCGGGCAGCGCACCGACGCGCCGTCAGGGGAGGGCGGCCGACCGGTCGCCGACGGCCGCGAGCTGTCGGGCGCCGAGGGGCGGGGGGGTACCGCCGTGCGCGGTGCCGGTCCCGTGCCGGTCATTTCGCCGCTGGTGCGGCGGCTCGCCCGGGAGAACGGCGTGGATCTGCGCGAGCTTGAGGGCTCGGGTCCCGACGGGCTGATCCTGCGGGCGGATGTGGAGGACGCGATGCGGGGGGCGGCGGGCAGTCCGGTGCGGACGCGCTCTGCCGAGGAGCCCGGCCGGACCCCGGCGGTTCAGCACGGGCCGGGTACGCCCGCCTCCGGGATCTCGCCCTCCCCCTTCCCCCCGGTCCCGCTTTCGCCCGTGTCCGGCGGGGTCACGGCCGGTCGGGGTGCCACCCCGCACGAAACCCGCGTCCCCCTCCGGGGCATCCGCGGTGCCGTCGCCGACAAGCTCTCCCGCAGCCGTCGCGAGATCCCCGACGCGACCTGCTGGGTGGACGCCGACGCCACGGAGCTCATGCGGGCGCGCGCGGCGATGAATTCCGTCGGCGGCCCGAAGATCTCCCTGATCGCGCTGCTGGCACGGATCTGCACCGCCGCGCTGGCGCGGTTCCCCGAGCTCAACTCGACCGTCGACATGGACGCCCGCGAGGTCGTCCAGCTCGACCAGGTGCACCTCGGTTTCGCGGCCCAGACCGAGCGGGGACTCGTCGTACCGGTCGTACGGGACGCCCACGCGCGTGACGCCCAGGCGCTGAGCGCGGAGTTCGCCCGGCTGACCGAGGCGGCGCGGACCGGGACGCTGACGCCCGCGGAACTCACCGGCGGCACCTTCACGTTGAACAACTACGGGGTGTTCGGCGTCGACGGTTCCACACCGATCATCAACCACCCCGAGGCGGCCATGCTGGGCGTCGGCAGGATCGTCCCCAAGCCCTGGGTGCACGAGGGCGAGCTGGCGGTGCGGCAGGTCGTCCAGCTCGCGCTGACCTTCGACCACCGGGTGTGCGACGGCGGCACGGCGGGCGGCTTCCTGCGCTATGTGGCGGACTGCGTGGAACATCCGGCGGTGCTCCTGCGGACGCTGTAGCCCAGGCAGGGCCGTCCCCGTCCACATGCTGTGCACGGGGGTGGCAATGATCCTTCAGACGCTCATACTCGGGGGATGACCGCGTACGAGCCACCGGGCGGCCCCGATCCGTCGGGCCGCCCCGCGCCGCCGGGCACTCCCGGCGCCGATGCCCCGTACGACGCCGTCGTGCTCGCGGGTGGTGCCGCGCGGCGGCTGGGCGGCGCGGACAAGCCCGGCGTGCGGGTGGGCGGCCGGGCGCTGCTCGACCGGGTGCTGGCCGCGTGCGCCGACGCGGTCACCACGGTGGTCGTGGCCGAGCCAAGGGCCACCGCACGCCCCGTGCGGTGGGCCCGCGAGGACCCGCCCGGCGGGGGACCGCTGGCCGCACTCGACGCCGGACTGCGGCAGACCACCGCGGAGTACGTCGTCGTGCTCTCGGCCGACCTGCCGTTCCTGGACGAGGAGACGGTACGGCGCCTGCTGACCGCCCTTCAGGAGGGCGGCACCCCGGGCAGCGCGGCGAAACCCGACGGCGTGCTGCTCACCGATCCCGACGGCCGCGATCAACCCCTCGTGGCCGCGTACCGCGCGGCGGCCCTGCGCCGGGAGCTGGCCGTGCTCGCTGCCGGGCACGGCGGACTCACGGGGCTGCCGCTGCGGCGGCTCACCGCCGTGCTCGATCTCACCCGCATCTCCGACCCCGTCGCGTCCTTCGACTGCGACACCTGGGACGACATCGCCGCCGCCCGGGCACGTATCAGGGAGCATGGGAACGTGTTGGATGAATGGATTTCCGCAGCCAAGGACGAGCTGGGCATCGACCTGGACGTCGACACCGGCGTCCTGCTCGACCTGGCCCGCGACGCCGCGCACGGTGTCGCCCGGCCCGCCGCGCCGCTGACCACGTTCCTCGTGGGCTACGCGGCCGCGCGAGCCGGCGGAGGCCCGGAGGCCGTGGCCGAGGCCGCCCGCAAGGCGGCGGCCCTGGCGCTGCGCTGGGCCGACGAGGACACCCCCGACCCCCAGCCGGACGCCCCGAGCGCCGAGCCGGACACCACCGACGCCAAGCCGGACGCCTGATGACCGCCGCCCGCTCGACCCGGGACAGCCAGGACGCCGAGGATTTCGACGTCGAGGAGGCTCTCGCCTTGGTGAAGGAGAACGGAGCGGCCACCCCGGCCGCCCGCGAGCCCCGTCCGGTCCCCGCGCCCTCCCCGGAGGGAGAGCGGCACGGACGACAGGCCGCGCACGCCCACCACAAGGCCACGCCCTGGCCCGAGGCCCGCGCCACGGCCGAGCGAGCCGCCCGCGCCGTGCCCCGTCGGACGCCCGTCTCGGTCCCCCTCGACGCCTCCCTCGGTCTCGTTCTCGCCGCGCCTCTCAGCGCGCTCACGGACCTCCCTTCCTTCGACACCTCCGCGATGGACGGCTGGGCGGTCGCGGGACCCGGTCCCTGGGACGTACGGGAGACAGGGGTGCTCGCCGGGCACGCGGCGCCGGAGGCGCTCAGCGACGGCGAGGCGGTGCGGATCGCCACCGGGGCGAGAATCCCGCAGGACGTCACCGCGGTGCTGCGCAGCGAGCACGGGCGGCTGGACGACAAGGGGCGGCTGCACCCGACCCTCCCCAAGGGTCTCGGCGCCACTCGACCAGGGGGGACCCCCACGGTCGTGCACGGTCAGGACATCCGCCCGCGCGGCCAGGAGTGCCGCAGTGGCGATCAGCTGCTGCCGGCCGGTGCGATGATCACCCCCGCCGTACTGGGTCTCGCGGCGGCCGCCGGGTACGACACGCTCGCCGCCGTGCCCCGCCCGCGCGTCGAAGTCCTCGTCCTCGGCGACGAGTTGCTCACCGAGGGTCTGCCCCACGAGGGGCTCATCCGGGACGCGCTCGGCCCGATGCTGCCGCCGTGGCTGCGGGCGCTCGGCGCCGAGGTCGTCGCGGTGCGCCGGCTCGGCGACGACGCCAAGGCACTGCACAAGGCGATCACCGGCTCCGCCGCCGAGCTGATCGTCACCACGGGCGGTACCGCGGCGGGGCCCGTCGACCACGTCCACCCCACCCTGAGCCGCATCGGCGCGGAACTCCTCGTGGACGGCGTCAAGGTGCGCCCCGGGCACCCCATGCTCCTGGCCCGCACCGGGGAGGACCAGCACCTCGTGGGCCTCCCCGGCAACCCCCTGGCCGCCGTCTCCGGCCTGCTCACGCTCGCCGAGCCCCTGCTGCGGGTCCTCGCCGGGCGGGCGGCCCCGGAGCCGTACACGCTGCCCCTGAAGGAGGCCGTGCACGGGCATCCGTACGACACCCGGCTCATCCCCGTCGTCCTGCGCGCCGACCGGGCCGTGCCGCTGCACTTCAACGGCCCGGCGATGCTGCGCGGCGTCGCCGCGTCCGACGCCCTCGCGGTCGTACCGCCGGACGGAGCGCGTGCGGGCCAGGAGCTCGAACTCCTCGACCTGCCTTGGGCCACCGCGGGGATCGACGTGTGTTTCCCATGAGCTCGAACGCTCTGCGATGAACGCTGTGCGATGAACTCTCTGCGATAAGCAGTCTGCGCCAAGCGGTCTGCGGCGATCAGCCTGCGATGAATTCAAACGGGGTGTGTTTCACGTGAAACTTCCGGGCCATGATGCGATCGCCCGCCAAGCGGACGAACATCTCGTGACCCATCGGGTGACACTCCCACGGAAGATCGTGGAACGCCCGATACTTCAGGTCGGCAAACGGCTGGCGATGGCGCTGCTGGTGCTCGTCGCCACCGCGTTCATCGTCTGGGCCGACCGCGACGGCTACAACGACAACTCGGACGGCTCCGTCGACCTGCTCGACGCCTTCTACTACGCGACCGTCACCCTCTCCACCACCGGATACGGCGACATCACCCCGGTCAGCGATGCCGCCCGGCTCACCAACATCTTCGTCATCACGCCGCTGCGTGTGCTGTTCCTGATCATTCTGGTCGGCACGACGCTGGAGGTCCTCACGGAACGCACCCGGGAGGAGTGGCGGCTGAACCGCTGGAGGGCGGCCTTGAGGGATCACACCGTCGTTGTCGGATTCGGGACCAAGGGGCGGTCGGCCATTGAGACCGTCTGCGCGACCGGACTGAAGAAGGAGCAGGTCGTGGTCGTCGACCCGAGCTCCAAGGTGGTCGACGCGGCAGCGGCCGACGGATATGCGGGGGTCGTCGGGGACGCGACGCGCACCGATGTGCTGATGCGGGCCGAGGTGCACAAGGCACGGCAGATCATCATCGCCACACAGCGGGACGACACGGCGGTGCTGGTCACGCTGACCGCGCGGCAGCTCAACCGCGGGGCGAAGATCGTCGCCGCCGTACGGGAAGAGGAGAACGCGCCGCTGCTCAAGCAGTCCGGCGCGGACGCCGTCATCACCAGCGCCAGCGCGGCCGGGCGGCTGCTCGGGCTCTCCGTCCTCAGCCCCGCCGCCGGCATGGTCATGGAGGACCTCATCCAGCAGGGCAGCGGGCTCGACATCGTCGAACGGCCCGTCATAAAGGCCGAGGTCGGCAAGGGCGTACGCGAGACGGACGACCTGGTCGTGAGCGTCGTACGAGGACACCGGGTCCTCGGCTACGACGATCCGGCCGTCGGGACCCTTCAGTTGACGGACCGTCTCATCACGATCATCCGGGCCACCCCCGGCACGCAGGTGGCACCACACAGCCGGCCCCTGCCCCAGGACTAGTCGGCGACCCGGCCAGGGCGAGGAGTAGCGTCCCCCTCATGTACGCGATCACGATTCCAGAACCTGGTGGGCCCGAGGCGCTGGTGTGGGACGAGGTCCCGGACCCCGTGCCCGGCGAAGGCGAAGTGCTGGTCGAGGTGGTGGCCAGCGCCGTCAACCGCGCCGATCTGCTGCAACGGCAAGGCTTCTACAACCCGCCGCCCGGCGCGTCCCCCTACCCCGGCCTCGAATGCTCGGGGCGGATCGTCGAGATCGGTCCCGGGGTGTCCGGGTGGGCGGTCGGTGACGAGGTGTGCGCGCTGCTCGCGGGCGGTGGATACGCCCAGAAGGTCGCCGTCCCGGCCGGGCAACTACTCCCGGTGCCCGCGGGTCTCGACCTCAAGCAGGCCGCCGCGCTGCCCGAGGTGACCAGCACCGTCTGGTCGAACGTCTTCATGGTGGCTCATCTGCGCCCCGGCGAGACCCTGCTCGCGCACGGCGGCTCCAGCGGCATCGGCACCATGGCGATCCAACTGGCGAAGGCCGTCGGCGCGAAGGTCGCGGTCACGGCGGGCACCAAGGAGAAGCTCGACTTCTGCGCCGAACTGGGCGCGGACATCCTGATCAACTACCGCGAGCAGGACTTCGTCGAGGAGATCGAGCGGGCCACGGACGGCGCCGGCGCCGACGTCATCCTCGACAACATGGGCGCCAAGTACCTGGACCCGAACGTGCGCGCCCTCGCCGTCAACGGACGGCTGGCGATCATCGGCATGCAGGGCGGCATCAAGGCCGAGCTGAACATCGCCTCCCTCCTCAGCAAGCGCGCCGCCATCAGCGCGACCTCGCTGCGCGCCCGCCCGCTCGGTGAGAAGGCGGCGATCGTCGCGGCCGTACGCGAACACGTGTGGCCGCTGATCGACTCCGGTCACGTACGGCCGATCGTCGACCGCGAACTGCCGATGAGCCAGGCGGCGGCGGCCCATCGGGTCCTGGAGGAGAGCGGACACATCGGCAAGGTGCTGCTCGTCGCTCCCTGAGGACCGCTCTGGCCCACAAAGAGGCGCGCCGCTTCGGCGGTGCGCCTCAGCGGCGCCGCACCCGCAGTCCCAGGAACGCCAGTCCCAGCCCCAGGCCGATGAGGATCAGGCCGCTGCCCAGGGGCAGGATTTCGAGCACGGGCTCCGGGGCGGGTCGGGGGCGCCCGACGCCCTGCTGGACGGAGATCGCGTCCCCCTGCGACGGCTCGGGGGTGACGCTCGCCTCCGAGGAGTCCGGAACGGTGCCGTCGGGATCGGCTTCGGGGTCCGTGGACGTGTCCTCCGTGTCCTCGGTGGCCTCCGTGTCCCCGCTCTCTTCGGCATCCGGGGTGTCCGGCTCCCCGCGCCCCGGCCGCGCCCGTCCCTCCCCCGCGAGGCTCCCCGCACGGGAGGCGGCGGCGCTGGGGGCCGACCGGGTGGCGTGCGGGACGGGCTCGACCGCGTACGAGACGGGCTCGACCGAGTAGGTGCTCTGACCGACGCAGGTCACGCCGATCGTGCCGGCCACGCCGGTCACCAAGACCAGCAGCGGACCGGCCGCGCGCAGAGTGAGGCGGAGCCGTGGAGTCACGCCGGTGACCCCCTCCCGGTACGGGTGGACGGGTTGCCGAGATCGACGGGAACAGCCTCACATGACGCCGTGCGCCCGGCATCTCGACAGAACGTGACCGTCGCGCGGCCGCCGCTCCCGCGCCGTCCCCGCGCCAGGGCGCACATGCCGGCACCCTCGGATGCGGTGGATCAGCCCGTCCGGGGGGCACCACCGTGATGTGGTGTACGAGTGCGAGAGAATGGCGGCATGGAGATGCCGAGGAACGAAAGGTCGCCGGAGAACCCTCAGATCCTGGTCGTTGGCCAGGACGGGATGGCTCTCGGCGGCACCGGAGACGAGGACTCCCGCGAGGTCCCGGTGACTGAGATGGTGGAACAGCCCGCCAAGGTGATGCGGATCGGCAGCATGATCAAGCAGCTCCTCGAGGAGGTGCGCGCCGCACCCCTGGACGAGGCCAGCCGCGTCCGGCTCAAGGAGATCCACGCGAGCTCCGTGAAGGAGCTGGAGGACGGGCTCGCTCCTGACCTCGTGGAGGAGCTGGAGAGGCTCTCCCTGCCGTTCACGGACGACGGTATTCCCAGTGATGCCGAACTGCGGATCGCGCAGGCCCAGTTGGTGGGCTGGCTGGAGGGGCTCTTCCACGGGATCCAGACGACCCTGTTCGCCCAGCAGATGGCGGCCAGGGCCCAGCTGGAGTCGATGCGCCGCGCCCTCCCGCCGGGTGTCGGAGGCGCCGACGGCGACGAGGACCCCCGCACGGGCGGCCGCTCGGGCGGACCGTACCTGTAGCCCCGGGGCGACACCCTTACGCGTAGGGCCCGGCATCCAAGGCGCCGACCCCTTTACCCATCGGACCCGTTGACCCAGGCCACCGACCCCTTACGAAACGGGCCCGGCACCAAAGGTGCCGGGCCCGCTCTCCGCGTCAGGAATGGGAGCCAAGGAATCAAGGCCAAGGGCTCAGGGCCAAGGCATCAAGGCCAAAGGCTCAGGGCCAAGGGCTCAAGGCCAAGGACTCAAGGCCAAAGGCTCAAGGCTGACGACTCAGGCCGGGTCGCCCGTCGAGACCTTCAGCTCGATCTCGGGCATGTTCTTCGGGTCGACGTCCGTTCCGGCGGAGGGGAACTGGTCCATGATCGTGTCCTCGCCGTAGGTGTTCTCGTCGACGCGGGTGACCTTCATTTGCCAGCCGGCGGCCTGGAAGCAGGACTTCACCGACTTGAGGTTCTTGAACGCGAAGTCCGGGACCTGGATCTTGTTCGGGTCGTCGTAGGACTCCTGCGGATCCGTGCACTTCTCCGTGTCGATCGTCTTGGACGTGTCCGGACCCACGTGCCCCGCCACCGCGGTCGTCGGCGACTTGCTGGCGTTGCCGCCGCCCTTGTCGTCGCCGCTGCCGCCGTTCAGCGTGAGCGCCGTGATCAGGCCGCCGATCGCGAGGAGCGCGACCACGATCGACCCGACGACGACCCCCTTGTTGCTCTTGCGGCCCCCCGAACCGCCCGACACGGGCGTGGTGGGCTGGGGCGTGAGGTTGTACGGCGGCGGAGTGGACGGCGCCTGCTGCGGGGAGTACGCGGCGGTCTGCGGCGGAGTCTGGTAGCCGCCCTGCTGCGGATAGCCGTACGCCGGGGCCGGAGCCTGGGGCGCCGGGGTCGGCGTCCCGTACGGACCGGGCTGGTACGGCGTGTGCACCGGACCCGGCGCCGGGGCGCCCTGCTCGACGGGCGGGAAGACGGCGGAGCTGACACCCGCGCCGCTCGACGTCTGGGCGCCCGGCACGATGCTCGGCGCGGCGGCCTGGAAGGACTGGGCCACCCGCAGGCACTCGTCGCGCATGGACTCGGCGCTCGGGAAACGCTCGTTCGGGTTCTTCTTCAGCGCGCGGGCGACCAGCGCGTCCACCGCCGGGGGCAGCGAGCGGTTGATGGAGGAGGGTGCGACCGGCTCCTCCTGGACGTGCGCGTACGCGATGGCCAGCGGCGAGTCCGCCTCGAACGGCAGCCGCCCGGTGACCAGTTGGAAGAGCATGATGCCGACGGAGTACAGATCGGATCTGGCGTCCACGCCTCTGCCGAGCGCCTGCTCCGGGGAGAGGTACTGAGGGGTGCCGACGACCATGCCTGTCTGCGTCATCGAGGTGACGCCGGACTGCATGGCGCGGGCGATGCCGAAGTCCATGACCTTGACGATGCCCCGCTTCGTCATCATCACGTTGCCCGGCTTGATGTCCCGGTGGACCAGGCCCATCTCGTGGCTGATCTCCAGGGCCGCCAGCACATCGGCGGTGATCTTCAGGGCCTTGTCGGCGGGCATGGCGCCGTGCTGGGCGATGTCCTGGTCGAGCACGGAGCCGAGCGGGCGGCCCTCGACGTACTCCATGACGATGTACGGGGTCGTCATGCCGTCGAGGTCGTCCTCGCCGGTGTCGAAGACCGAGACGATGTTCGTGTGCGTGAGCTTGGCCACCGACTGGGCCTCGCGGCGGAACCGCTCGCGGAACGCCTGCTCGCGGCCGAGCTCGGTGTGCAGCGTCTTGATGGCGACCTGGCGGTCGAGCACCGAGTCGTACGCGAGATGCACCGACGCCATGCCGCCCTCGCCGAGCAGATCGCGCAGCTGGTAGCGGCCGCCGGCGACCGCACGCCCCGCGTACCGGCCCTGTGCGCCGTCCTGGCTCATGTTCTGCGTCCCCCATCGGCGCGGCGGCAGCGGCTGGTTGCTCCCGCGGTCCGTGATCGAATGTCCCGTGACCGACGACCGATTTCTCGTCGACCGGCCGGTGTTCGGTGATCCATTGGCTTATTCCCGGCCAAGTCTGCCCGAGGGCACTGACACGTCAAGCTCGGTGCCCGTTCCGTGACCGTCTGCGAAAGAAGCGTCGCGGAAGCGTTACAGGTGCCGTACGGGCGGTACACAGAATTTGCACGCGGGCCCCTGCGGCGGGTTTGATGGCCGGTCCATCTCACGTCCATCTCGGACCGGCGCCTTGCGCCGAGCCTGTAGCGTGGCCCGACGGAGACCGTAACAACCACCGCGCAGACCGCGGGCAGAAACGACGGCGAGGACTGATGGCACAGCAGCAGCGCGCTCAGGGCCCGTCCGACCCCGAGGCGACTGGCGGCGGTATGTCAGATGCGCCGGAGATGTGGGGTAACGGCGGGCTGGTCGGCGACGGCCGATATCGGCTGACCCGCAGACTCGGCCGGGGCGGCATGGCCGAGGTGTTCGCGGCCGAGGACGTACGCCTCGGGCGGACCGTCGCGGTCAAGCTGCTCCGCTCCGACCTGGCCGAGGACCCGGTGTCCAAGGCCCGTTTCACGCGCGAGGCCCAGTCGGTCGCCGGGCTCAACCACCACGCGGTCGTCGCCGTGTACGACTCCGGCGAGGACGTGGTCGGCCACGGTGTCGTCCCGTACATCGTGATGGAGATCGTCGAGGGCCGCACGATCCGCGATCTGCTGCTCAACGCGGAGGCCCCCGGGCCCGAGCAGGCGCTGATCATCGTCTCGGGCGTCCTCGAAGCCCTCGCCTACTCGCACCAGCACGGCATCGTGCACCGCGACATCAAGCCGGCGAACGTGATCATCACGCACACGGGCGCGGTCAAGGTGATGGACTTCGGCATCGCGCGCGCCCTGCACGGCGCGCAGTCGACCATGACGCAGACCGGCATGGTCATGGGCACGCCGCAGTACCTTTCCCCGGAGCAGGCGCTCGGCAAGGCCGTCGACCACCGTTCCGACCTGTACGCGACCGGCTGCCTGCTCTACGAACTCCTCGCGCTGCGGCCCCCGTTCACCGGCGAGACGCCGCTGTCGGTGGTCTACCAGCACGTCCAGGACATTCCCATGCCGCCGTCCGAGGTCTCGGACGCGGTGCCGCCGGAGCTCGACGGGCTCGTCATGCGCGCGCTCGCGAAGGAGCCGGACGACCGGTTCCAGACCGCCGAGGAGATGCGCGGGCTGGTCCAGTACGGGCTGCAGATGCTGTACGACCAGGGCGGGCACACCGGCACCTGGAACACCGGGCCGGTCACCGCGCACGAGGGTCTGCACACCCCGGCGGGCGGCTTCGCGGGCACGTCCGCGCTGCCGCACCCCGGTGACTCCGGCACCACGCAGATCCCGCAGCCGATCATGCCCGCCGGGTACGGCGGCGGGGACGACGGCGGCTTCGAGGGGCACGGCAACCGGGGCGGTGGCCGCGGCAAGCTGTGGATCCTCGCGGTCCTCGCGGTGATCGCGATCGCGGCGGGTGTCGCGCTGGCGCTCAACAACGGCGGGGGCGGCACGGGCGGCGGGACCGGTACGACGAAGTCGCCGACCACCACCCACTCCAGCACTCAGGACAAGTCCAGCCAGACGCCCAGCGACGGGGCGACGGACCAGTCCACGGACAACTCCACGGACAACTCGACCAGCACCGGCACCGGCGGGGGCTACACACCGTCGTACACGCCGTCCCAGAGCGACACCGGCCAGCCGACCACGGAGCCGACGGACAACCAGCCGACCGACACGACGCCGACGGACCAGCCGACGACTGCGGACCCGACCACGTCGGCGCCGGACACGGCACAGCCGACGGAAACGGGCGGCAGCGCCGGGACGCCGCAGGGCGGCCCGGGCGGCCTCTGACCGAATCCGGACCGCTCCGAGTCCGAATCCGAGTCCGAGTCCGAGTCCGGACCGCTCCGAGTCCGAGTCCGAGTCCGAGGGTCACCCCGCGAATGCCTCGCACACCGACTCGTACTCCCGCGTCCACCACACCGCCAGCGCCGAGGCCGCCGGGAACTGCGGATCGGCGCGGGTGTCCCCGCGCTCGTAGTGCCAGCGCAGTATCCAGAAGTCGTTCAGGCGCTCCCACCACACTCGGTGCACGGCGGCCGTGAGCTCGGACGGGGTGGCGCCCGCGGCGCGGCGGTACGCGCGCGCGTAGGCCCGTACTTTCGTGAGGTCGAGCGTGCCGAGGGGGCGTACGAAGAAGATCACCGCGGCGCGTACGGCCTCCTCCGCGCGAGGGTGGACGCCCAGCCGGTCCCAGTCGACGATCGCGGCCGGCTCGCCGTCGCGGTAGAGCAGGTTGAACGGGTGGAAGTCGCCGTGCACCCAGCCGACCGAGCCGCCCTGGGGAGGCCGTCGGTCGGCGTGCCGTTCCAGGAGGGCGCGCCGTTCCAGGAGCCGGTGCCGGGCCAGCTCGTCGAAGGCGTCCGAGGGGCGGTGGCGGCGCACCTCGGCGAGCAGGCGGTCGATGAGCGCGAAGGTGTCGGCGGGGTCGGCACCCCGGGCGGGATCGGCGCCCTCCACGGCGCCCTCGGCGCGGTCGGCCGGCCCGGCGTCGCTCGACCTGTCGTCGGCCGACCCGCCCCCGTCGGCGCGTTGCGTCGTCACGCGCCCCTGCGCCGGCATCACCCGTTCCAGACTCGCGTGTACGACGCCCAGGAGGGCTCCCAGGCGGGTGCACTGCTCGGTGCTGAGCTGGCCGCCGTGCCGGTGCCGGCCGTCGATCCACGGGTGCAGCGCGTACGCGTGGCCCCCGACGACGGCGACCGTGCGCCCGTCGGTGCCGGTCAGCGGCGGGGCGACCGGGACGCCGAGGTCCGCCAGGCGCTGGGTCGCGCGGTGCTGGCGGGCGATGGCGACCGGGTCGGCGGTCTCCGGGTCGAAGTGGTGCTTGAGGAAGTACCGGCCGCGGGTGGTGCAGAGCCGGTAGCCGCGGTTGAGCAGCCCCTGGTCTACCGGTTCGCAGGTCAGCGCGGACCCGGCGGCGTACTGGCGGAGGAGGGCGCCCAGAGGGGGCGCGAAAGACGCAAGGGGTGGTACAGATGAGCGCGGCACGCGCCAGATGCTAGGGCACCAGCCGGACCCCTGACCTCGCACGTGTCACAGACAGTCGTCTTCGATCACTCGTGAGTCACAGGACGTCCTGGAACCGCCCTCCAGGCCCCCGTCCGTGGAGTGCACAGTGGAGAACTGCGGCTCGATGCCCAGATAGACCGGCTCGTAGGGCTCCCCGTCCACGAGGCGCGGCGCGGGACCGAAGAGCTCCAGTTCGGCCGCGGTCGGCTCGACGGGTTCGCACCGGCCCACGATCTGCACGGACCACAGGCTCTCGCCCGGCCGCGCGGAGCTCAGGTTGTCGGTGCCGTACGCGACGACGCTGCCGGTGCAGGCGTGGTGGTATCCGCAGTTGCGCGGCATCCGCAGCAGCACACGGCCGTCGACCACGATGTGGCGGGCGAACGCGAGGAAGGGCAGCGCGCGCATGCTGGTGGCCGCCCGGCCGTAGTCGGTGCGGCCGATCAGGTCCACGGCGAGTTGTTCGTCGGCGAGCTGTGCGTCGGCGGGCCGCCGTTCGGCAGACCGTTCGTCGGTGGGCATGCCACCAATCTCCGGGACACGGAACGCCACGAAAAAGAGGCGCCCGCCCCCTGCCAGGGGGGCCATAAGTCCCGAATCCCGGAACCGGGCAGATCGACACCCCGGAACCCGGCCGCTCGCCCCCCGGAACCGAACGGAACCGAACCGATCGACGACCCCGGAACCGGGCAGATCGACATGGGCACCGAATCAGGGCCACTGAGCCGATCCGTCGGCGCCGGCGCCGCCCGATCAGTGGTTCTGCTGCTCTGCCTGTATCCGCGCCACATACGCCGCCGCCTGGGACCGCCGTTCCATTCCCAGCTTGGACAGCAGACTCGACACGTAATTCTTGATCGTCTTCTCGGCCAGGTGCAGCCGTTCCCCGATCGCGCGATTGGTGAGGCCCTCACCGATCAGGTCGAGAATCTTGCGCTCCTGCTCGGTGAGGTGCGCGAGCCTGTCGTCGCTCCTGGCGCTGCCGCCGTCGCGCAGCCGCTCCAGGACACGGGCGGTGGCCACCGGGTCGAGCAGGGACTTTCCGGCGGCGACGTCTCGTACGGCCGAAAGCAGTTCGTTACCGCGGATGGCCTTGAGGACATAGCCCGAGGCGCCCGCCATGATCGCGTCGAAGAGGGCCTCGTCGTCGGCGAACGAGGTCAGCATCAGGCACTTGATGTCCGCGTCCCCGGAGCGGATCTCGCGGCAGACCTCCACGCCGCTGCCGTCCGGCAGCCGTACGTCCAGGACGGCGACGTCCGGGCGGGTGGCCGGAATCCTTACCAGCGCGTCGGCCGCCGTACCGGCCTCGCCGACCACCTCGATGTCGTCCTCCACCGAGAGCAGCTCGTGGACTCCCCGTCTCACCACCTCGTGGTCGTCGAGGAGGAATACGGTGATTTTTCCGTCTTCACGCACGAGGTCAGTCTCACACACGCCCCTTTGCCCCGCCCGAAGTGAACTCTTCCCGAGCAAGGGGTGGCCGGGATAACGTGCCCGTGTTCCGGCCCCCTGCAAGGCTGTAACCAGTGCTGTGACCAGCGACTGTTCCCGGCCCACGCGAATTACTTGGAAATCCGACTAATAAGTACTTGGAAATCCAAGCAAAAACGCAGGTCAGGAGGGGTTTCACAGAATTGTGAAGCACTGGGTAACGTGACTGTTGCAGGGCGCTCGCCGGGGCACCTGTCACGCCTGTTCCCGGCCGAGGGCACCCACCCCGTGCACGGGTACTGGAACAGGCGAGCCGCTCCCCCAAGCTCAAAAAAGCGAGCAAGGGGGGACCCCCAGCCATCCGGCAACCCCGGGGGCCGGACCGACGGAGGAGCACACGTGACCGTGGAGAGCACTGCCGCGCGCAAGCCGCGCCGCAGCGCCGGGACAACCGGCGCGAAGAGCAGCGCCAGTACGACCGGTACGAAGAGCGCCGCGAGCGCCGGTGCCAAGCGCACCGGCGCGGCCGCCAAGAAGTCACCGGGCACCGACCCGGAACTGGTTCAGCTGCTGACCCCGGAGGGCAAGCGGGTCAAGGACGCCACGTACGACCCGTACGTCGCCGACATCACGCCCGAGGAGCTGCGCGGTCTGTACCGGGACATGGTGCTGACCCGCCGCTTCGACGCCGAGGCCACGTCCCTCCAGCGCCAGGGCGAGCTGGGTCTGTGGGCCTCGCTGCTCGGCCAGGAGGCGGCCCAGATCGGCTCCGGACGGGCCACCCGCGAGGACGACTACGTCTTCCCGACCTACCGCGAACACGGCGTCGCCTGGTGCCGCGGGGTCGACCCCACCAACCTGCTCGGCATGTTCCGCGGGGTGAACAACGGCGGCTGGGACCCGAACAGCAACAACTTCCACCTGTACACGATCGTCATCGGCTCGCAGACGCTGCACGCCACCGGCTACGCCATGGGCATCGCCAAGGACGGTGCCGACTCGGCCGTGATCGCGTACTTCGGGGACGGCGCCTCCAGCCAGGGCGACGTCGCCGAATCGTTCACCTTCTCCGCGGTCTACAACGCTCCCGTCGTGTTCTTCTGCCAGAACAACCAGTGGGCCATCTCCGAGCCCACCGAGAAGCAGACCCGCGTCCCGCTCTACCAGCGCGCGCAGGGCTACGGCTTCCCGGGCGTACGCGTCGACGGCAACGACGTCCTCGCCTGCCTGGCCGTCACCAAGTGGGCGCTGGAGCGCGCCCGCCGCGGCGAGGGCCCCACGCTCGTCGAGGCGTTCACCTACCGCATGGGCGCGCACACCACCTCCGACGACCCGACCAAGTACCGGGCCGACGAGGAGCGCGAGGCGTGGGAGGTGAAGGATCCGATCCTGCGCCTGCGCACGTACCTGGAGGCCTCGAACCACGCGGACGAGGGATTCTTCGCGGAACTCGAGGCCGAGAGCGAAGCGTTGGGCAAACGAGTACGCGAGGTCGTCCGTGCCATGCCGGACCCGGACCACTTCGCCATCTTCGAGAACGTGTATGCGGACGGGCACGCGCTCGTCGACGAGGAGCGGGCCCAGTTCGCCGCCTACCAGGCGTCGTTCGCGGACGAAGGGGAGGGCAAGTAGCGATGGCCGCGGAAAAGATGGCGCTCGCCAAGGCGATCAACGAGTCGCTGCGCACAGCCCTGGACACCGACCCCAAGGTCCTCATCATGGGCGAGGACGTCGGCAAGCTCGGCGGTGTCTTCCGGGTCACCGACGGCCTCCAGAAGGACTTCGGCGAGGACCGGGTGATCGACACCCCGCTCGCCGAGTCCGGCATCGTCGGCACGGCGATCGGCCTCGCCCTGCGGGGCTACCGCCCGGTGGTGGAGATCCAGTTCGACGGTTTCGTCTTCCCGGCGTACGACCAGATCGTCACGCAGCTCGCGAAGATGCACGCGCGGGCGCTCGGCAAGATCAAGCTCCCCGTCGTCATCCGCATCCCGTACGGCGGCGGCATCGGCGCGGTCGAGCACCACTCGGAGTCCCCCGAGGCGCTGTTCGCGCACGTGGCGGGCCTGAAGGTGGTCTCCCCGTCGAACGCGGGCGACGCCTACTGGATGATGCAGCAGGCCATCCAGAGCGACGACCCGGTGATCTTCTTCGAGCCGAAGCGCCGCTACTGGGACAAGTCCGAGGTCAACAAGGACGCGATTCCCGGACCGCTGCACAAGGCACGTGTGGTGCGCGAGGGCGGCGACCTCACCCTCGCCGCGTACGGCCCGATGGTGAAGGTCTGTCTGGAGGCCGCCGCGGCGGCCCAGGAGGAGGGCAAGTCGATCGAGGTCCTGGACCTGCGCTCGATGTCCCCCATCGACTTCGACTCCGTCCAGGCCTCGGTCGAGAAGACCCGCCGCCTGGTCGTGGTGCACGAGGCCCCGGTGTTCCTCGGTACGGGCGCGGAGATCGCCGCCCGCATCACCGAGCGGTGCTTCTACCACCTGGAGGCACCCGTCCTGCGGGTCGGCGGCTACCACGCCCCCTACCCGCCGGCGCGCCTGGAAGAGGAGTACCTTCCGGGCCTGGACCGGGTGCTCGACGCCGTCGACCGCTCGCTGGCGTACTGAGGAGAGGGTCGTGACGACGATGACTGAGAACGCGTCGGGGCTCCGCGAGTTCAAGATGCCCGACGTGGGCGAGGGACTCACCGAGGCGGAGATCCTCAAGTGGTACGTCCAGCCCGGTGACTCCGTCACCGACGGCCAGGTCGTCTGCGAGGTCGAGACGGCCAAGGCCGCCGTGGAGCTGCCCATCCCGTACGACGGTGTGGTGCGCGAGCTCCGCTTCCCCGAGGGGACCACGGTGGACGTCGGCCAGGTGATCATCGCGGTGGACGTGGCCGGTGGGGCACCCGCGGCCCAGACCCCGGCCCAGGAGACCGTAACCGAGGAGCCGGCCCCCGCCGAGGAACCCAAGCCCGAGGGCCGCACCCCGGTCCTCGTGGGGTACGGCGTCGCCCAGTCCTCCACCAAGCGCCGCCCCCGCAAGGGCGTCGAGGTACCGGCCCAGCAGTCCGAGACGCTCTACGCGGCCACCGCGATCCAGGGCGAGCTCAACGGCCACGGACACACCGAGCAGCGCCCGCTGGCCAAGCCCCCGGTCCGGAAGCTCGCCAAGGACCTCGGGGTCGACCTGGCGACGGTCACCCCGTCGGGCCCGGACGGCATCATCACCCGCGAGGACGTGCACGCGGCGGTGGCCCCCGCCCAGGCCGGCCCGGCCCAGCCCGCCCCGGCGCCGGTCGTGGAGGAGACCCCGGTTCCCGTCCGGACGCAGGCACCCGCGCCGGTCGCCTCGTTCGACACGGCGCGGGAGACCCGTATCCCGGTCAAGGGGGTCCGTAAGGCCACGGCCGCCGCGATGATCGGCTCGGCGTTCACCGCGCCGCATGTCACCGAGTTCGTGACGGTCGACGTGACGCGCACGATGAGGCTCGTCGAGGAGCTCAAGCAGGACAAGGAGATGCAGGGGCTGCGGGTGAACCCGCTGCTGCTCATCGCCAAGGCCCTGCTGGTCGCGATCAAGCGCAACCCCGAGGTCAACGCGTCCTGGGACGAGGCCAACCAGGAGATCGTCCAGAAGCACTATGTGAACCTGGGCATCGCCGCCGCCACGCCCCGCGGCCTGATCGTCCCGAACATCAAGGACGCCCAGGCCAAGACGCTCCCCCAGCTCGCCGAGGCACTGGGCGAACTGGTCTCCACGGCCCGCGAGGGCAAGACCTCGCCCGCCGCGATGCAGGGCGGCACGGTCACGATCACGAACGTCGGCGTCTTCGGCGTCGACACGGGCACGCCGATCCTCAACCCGGGCGAGTCCGCGATCCTCGCGGTCGGCGCGATCAAGCTCCAGCCCTGGGTCCACAAGGGCAAGGTCAAGCCCCGTCAGGTCACCACGCTGGCGCTCTCCTTCGACCACCGTCTGGTCGACGGCGAGCTGGGCTCCAAGGTCCTCGCCGACGTGGCGGCGATCCTGGAACAGCCGAAGCGGTTGATCACCTGGGCGTGAGCCCGTTCCGACAAGCCGAAGGGGCCTGCCGCGTCATCCGCGGCAGGCCCCTTCGGCGTACACCTCGGGCTGTTCGCCCGTGCGCCCGGGACTACTGGGCGAAGGCGTAGTCCATCAGCTTCTTCGCGTCCGACTCGCGGGCGGGGATGGACGTCGAGGAGAGGACCGTCCCGATGACCGTCTTGCCGTTGCGGGTGGCGGCGAAGACCAGGCAGTAGCCGGCCTCGGGACCGGAGCCGGTCTTCACGCCGATGGTGCCGGTGTAACTGCTGAGCAGACCGTTGGTGTTGGTCCACGCGGCCATGGTGCGGGTGCTGCCGGTCTTGGTGATCGTCTTGGCCGTGTACGACTTCGTCTTGACGACCGTCTTGAACGTGGTGTTCTTCATCGCGCTGCTGGCGATCTTCGTCAGGTCGCGCGGCGTCGAGTAGTTGGAGCCGTTGCCGATGCCGTCGAACGAGTCGAAGTGCGTGTTCGTCAGGTGGAGGCTCGTCGCGGCGGCGTTCATCTTTCCGATGAACGACTTCACGCGGGCGGCGCGGGTGCTGCCCGAGCCGAACTTGTCGGCAAGCGCGTACGCGGCGTCGCAGCCGGACGGCAGCATCAGCCCGTAGAGGAGCTGGCGGACGGTGACCTTGTCGCCGACGATCAGGTGGGCCTGGGAGGCGTTGTTGGCGACCACGTAGTCGCTGTACGCCTTCTGGATGGTGACCTTGGCGTCCAGGTTCAGGTTCGGCTGCGCCAGCACCACCTTGGCGGTCATGATCTTGGTGGTGGAGCCGGTGGAACGCTTGGTGTCGGCGGCCTTGGTGTAGAGGGTCTTGGCCGTTCCGTTGTTCATCACATAGCCGCCCTTGGCGGCGATCGTGGGCGCGGCCACGGCGCCCGCGGGCGCGGCGCCGAAGGCTCCGGCCGCCAGTACGGCGCCGGTCGTGACGGTCACAGCGGCGGCCCTGCGGAAACGCGTGCCCTTAATGCCGGTAATCAAAATGAACGCTCCGAATGCGCGAAATGCCCCTGAGAGAACGGCACATGGCAGTGCCGTCTTACGTACGGACTCGTGAACCGCGCAAAGGGATGTAGGGAAACGGGTAGGGCGTTGTGTGACGTGAGTTACACAGGGAGGTTCCGCCGGTTGCACGCGTGGAGGTTCCCGCCGTTCCGCATTCTGGAACGGTCGCGACCATGCGTACGTGTTGTATCTATGATGTGCGCATGCCTTCAGCCCCACCCGCGCCCGCGAACCACCCGGTGAAGCACCCCGTGAAACAGCCGCCCGCCGCGGACCGCGTCTACGCGCACGTCAAGCAGGCTGTCCTGGAACGCCGTTACGAGGGCGGGACGCTGCTCACCGAGGGCGAGCTCGCCGACGCGGTCGGGGTCTCGCGGACCCCCGTGCGCGAGGCGCTGCTCCGGCTGGAGGTCGAGGGGCTGATCAAGCTCTACCCGAAGAAGGGCGCGCTCGTCCTGCCCGTCTCCGCCCAGGAGATCGCGGACGTCGTCGAAACCCGCCAGCTCGTCGAGGAGCACGCCGCACGCAAGGCCGTACCCGCGTCGCCGCAGCTCCTCGCGCGCCTGGAGGAGCTGCTGGCCCAGCAGAAGGAGCAGGCCGCCGCCGGAGATCTCGCGGCCGCCGCCGTCACCGACCGCTGCTTCCACGCCGAGATCGTCCGCAGCGGCGGCAACGAGATCCTCTCCCGGCTCTACGACCAGCTCCGCGACCGGCAGTTGAGGATGGGAGTCGCCGTGATGCACGCCCACCCCGACCGGATCACCAAGACGCTCGCCGAGCACCAGCAGATCCTCGAAGCGCTGCGCTCGGGTGACGCGGAGGCGGTCGTCGGGATCATCCACCGGCACGTCAGCTGGTTCTCCAACCTGGCGCGGGGCGAGGTCCGATGAGCTCCGGCTCCGCCGTCTCGCTGCCCGGGGACCCGCCCGGCGGCCGGCGCGCGATCGCCGTCTGGGGCATCGGCGTCTCCGTCTACTTCGTCGCCGTCATCTTCCGTACGTCGCTGGGCGTGGCGGGCCTGGACGCGGCCGACCGCTTCCACGTGGGCGCCTCCGCCCTCTCCACCTTCTCGATACTCCAGCTCCTGGTCTACGCGGGCATGCAGATACCCGTCGGCCTGCTGGTCGACCGGCTCGGCACCAAGAAGGTGCTGACCATCGGTGTCCTGCTGTTCACGGCCGGGCAGTTGGGCTTCGCGTTCTCCTCCTCGTACGGCATGGCGCTGGCCTCGCGCGGACTGCTGGGCTGCGGGGACGCGATGACGTTCATCAGCGTGCTGCGGCTCGGCACCCGCTGGTTCCCGGCCCGGCGCGGCCCGCTGGTCGCGCAGTTGGCGGGGCTGGTCGGGATGGCGGGCAACCTGGTGTCCACCCTCGTCATCGCCCGGCTGCTGCACGGGGTCGGCTGGACGGCGGCGTTCGCGGGCAGCGCGCTCGCCGGTGTCGTGGTCCTCGTCCTCCTGCTCCTCTTCCTGAAGGACCACCCCGAGGGGCACCAGCCGGAGCCGTTCCCGCACCAGGGGGCCGCGTACGTCCGCCGGCAGATCGCCGCCTCCTGGCGGGAGCCCGGCACCCGGCTCGGGATGTGGGTGCACTTCACGACACAGTTCCCGGCGATGGTGTTCCTGCTGCTGTGGGGCCTGCCGTTCCTGGTCGAGGCGCAGGGGCTCAGCCGGGCGACCGCCGGTGAGCTGCTGACGCTGGTCGTCCTCTCCAACATGGTCGTCGGCCTGGTGTACGGGCAGATCGTCGCCCGGCATCACGCGGCGCGGCTTCCGCTGGCGCTCGGCACGGTGACCGCCACGGCGGTCGTCTGGGCGGGGGCGTTGGCGTACCCCGCCGAGCACGATCCGATGTGGCTGCTGATCGTGCTGTGCGTGGTGCTGGGGGCGTGCGGGCCGGCCTCGATGATCGGCTTCGACTTCGCCCGGCCCGCCAATCCGCCCGAGCGTCAGGGCACCGCCTCCGGCATCACCAACATGGGCGGTTTCGTCGCCTCCATGACGACGCTGCTGGCCATCGGCGTGCTGCTGGACGCGACCGGCGACAACTACCAGGTCGCCTTCGCCGCCGTGTTCGTCCTCCAGGCGGTCGGGCTCAGCCAGATCTTCCGCCTGCGGAAGCAGGCGGCGAGGAGAGAGCGGGAGCGGTTGGTGGCGAGCCGGGTGGAGACGGTGCATGTGCCGGCCTAGGGGCCTGCCCACCCAGGGATCCGGCGGCCCCGGGGTACGTCAGGTGGTGGGGACCAGGGTGAGATAGGCCAGGCCCAGGACGCCTCGGTAACTCATCCAGGCGCGGCGGTGCCGGTCGAGGCGTTCCCGGGTCTCGGCCGCGAGGGGGTGGTCACCGTGGCCGGCGAGCCATACCTCCGCGTCCGCCTGGTATCCCGATTCGAACTCCTCCCACTCCGCCATGCCGGCCGTCTCGATCCACTCCGGCCGGAAACCGGCCGCGACGGCCAGCTCGACCAGGCCCGCGAGGTCGTAGAGCTCCTCGGCCGAGGCGCCCGGCCACATGCCGGACAGCTCCCCGGGTGTGGGCGTGCGCTGCCAGAACCCCTCGCCGAGCAGCACACGTCCGCCGTCGGCCACGAGCCGGCGCAGTTCACGGAGGACCTCGGCGGTGTGCGTCGGAGGCTCGGCCTCGCTGAGGGCGTGACCGGAGCCCAGGCACAGGACGAGGTCGGCGGGGCCCCGAGCCGTGCCGAGCGCGGACTCCTCGACGAAGTCGACCCTGGCCGACAGGCCGCGGTCCGTGGCGTTCTGTCGGCCACGGGCCAGGTCTTCGGCGTTCAGGTCGATGCCTACGCCCTTCGCGGCGGGCGCGGCGGTGAGGAGACGGAGCATCAGCTCGCCCCAGCCGCAGCCGATGTCGAGCACGGTGGCGGGGTTCGTCTGCGCCAGCCGCTCCACCAGACGGGTCGCGCGGGCCTCGGAGAGAGGGCCGTGGAAGGTGAGGCGGGTGAGGCGGGGTGGGGTGTCTGCGGGGGCGGCGGTCATAGGGGGAGGGTAGGTTCGCGGGGGTGGCGGCGACAGTTTTTTTCGCCCCCGCCGCCCCTGCCCTCCGTACCTGGGGCTGCGCCCCAGGCCCCTTCGGCCCGCACGGCATCGTCCTCGAACACCGGACGGGAGACGCCGGACGGGCTCAGCGCTGACGCCGGACGGGGCTCAGCGCTGACGCCGGACGGGAGACGCCGGAAGGGCTCGGCGCTACGGAGTGACCGCGAGAGACCTGAGGATGGCTGAGGCCAGGTCCGGGTCGCCCTCGGACTTGATGCGGTCGGAGACGGCGTCGGGGTGGACGCGGCCGCAGGTGAGGCGGACGAAGGTTTCCCAGTCGAGGACGAGGGTGGCGGCCGGGCCGAGGGAGGGGGCGCCGTCTATGGAGCCGTGGCCGTCGGCGTCGACGCGGACCGTGCGGAGGAATTCCACGGGTCCGTGGATGTCGAAGACCACTGCCGAGTTCGCCGGCGCGCCCGCGTCCTTGGCGACGACCTTCGGGAGGGCGGCGAGGAGTTCGTCACGGACGATGAACGCGCCCGGGGAGTCGAGGTTGCCCGGCCGGCCGAGGGCGGCGCGAAGGTCCTGCTCATGCACCCAGACGTCGAACGCGCGGTTCCGCATGGCCTGTTCGAGGGTGATCTCGGTGCCGAGGGGGCCGCGCACCTTGGCGTCGGGTTGCCGCGACTCGTTCCGCAGCTGGCGGTTGCGGCGGATGATCGTGTACTCCAGCTCGGAGGTCATCTCCGGAGCGGTGTGGTGACGGCGTACGTCGACCTGCATCTCCATGTACCGCTGGTGCTCGTTCGTCACGTGGTACAGGTCACGGGGGAGCGTGTGGATCGGGCGCGGGTCGCCGAGCATCTCGCAGTCCAGCCCGATCACGTGCGAGACGAGGTCGCGGACGGACCAGCCGGGGCACGGGGTCCGCCGGTTCCACTCGCCCTCCACAAGCGGCTGCACCAGCTCGGATATCGCGTCGATCGAGTGGGTCCAGGCGTCGGCGTAGGACTGAAGGCTCGGATGCAGACTCACGGAACGGGACCCCTCGGGCGGTTGGACGCGGGCAGTGCACAGGCAGCGGGTGTCTTGGGACGCTAAGTTACGCTGCTGTGAGGCACCCCGGCAGTGCTTTCGTGTGACGATCGTAGGCCCGTATGAACGGCTCGAATGCCAGGACGGTGGTAGTGTGCGCGCCTCTCTCCTCCAGATCGACGTAAACGACACCGAATCGGTCGATTCGCGTCGGCGGCGGGTGGCGGCTCTTGTACGAGAACAAGCCGGAGTCGATCTCGTGGTGCTGCCCGAGCTGTGGACGACCGGCGCGTTCGCGTACGAGGAGTTCGGGGCGGAGGCCGAGCCGCTGGAGGGGCCCACGTACGAGGCGATGGCCAAGGCGGCGAGTGACGCGGGGGTGTGGCTGCACGCGGGGTCGATTCCCGAGCGGGCCGCAGGCGCATCCGCACCCGCATCCGCAGCCCCAGGCGCATCGGCAGCCCCAGCCCCAGCCGCATCGGCGTCCTCGTCCGGCAGTGGGTCGGCCTCGGGTGAAGGCTCCCTGTACAACACCTCGCTCATCTTCTCGCCCTCCGGTGAACTCGCCGCCGCCTACCGGAAGATCCATCGCTTCGGCTTCGACAAGGGCGAGGCCGTGCTGATGGGCGCCGGGTCCGAGCTGGTCACGGTCCGGCTGCCGGAGACCGTGATCGGTGTCGCCACCTGCTACGACCTTCGCTTCCCCGAGCTCTTCCGGGGGCTCGTCGACGCGGGCGCCGAGACCTTGGTGATTCCGGCCGGGTGGCCCGAGCGGCGGCGCTCGCACTGGACGCTGCTCGCGCAGGCACGGGCTGTGGAGAACCAGGCGTTCGTGCTCGCTTGTGGAACGGCTGGTACCCATGCGGGAGTTCCCCAGGCGGGGCACTCGATCGTGGTGGACCCCTGGGGGGAGGTTCTCGCCGAGGCGGGGGCCGGGGAGGAGGTGCTCACCGTGGAGTTCGACCCGGCGAAGGTCGGTGTGACGCGGGAACAGTTCCCGGCGCTGAAGGACCGGCTGCTGGGGCTGGACGTCCCTCGTCGTTGATACCCGGGGCAGGGGTTGCCGGCGGGGTGGGTCGCGGGCCCGGCGCCGCACGGGTGCCGCTCTCTTTGGGACCGGTGCAGCCCAGCGGCGCGACTGGCCGCGTCTGCGACGGGCCGGGTCTCCCCCTCCAGCGGTACGCGCAGACGCAGACGCAACCGCAACAACCGCAACCGCAACAACCGCAACCGCGACGGGCAGACCGGCGCCTCCAGCGGCACGACTGCCCGCGGCCAGGGCGGTATCAGTCCTCTCCCCGTTCCTTCTCCGCCAAGTGGATGACGCAGACCGCCACCGCGATCAGCAGGGCGGGGTCCGTGTCCTCGCGGACGACGTCGACGCCGTAGGTCTCGCGGATGTGGAGCCAGCGGCGGGAGATCTGGGCGAGGAGTGCGTTGTCGTAGTCGATGGCGAACTCGCGGTCGAGGATCTTGCCGCTGACGTCGAGTTCGGTGCCGTCGACCAGGGACACGCGGTAGTGGTTGCGGAGCAGGGACAGGCGTTTGCGCTTGATGGTCGCCAAGGGGTCGCCGTCGCGCTCGATGATCATCGTGTCGCGCAGGGCGAACATCTTCTGGTGGATGTCGATCAGCACCTGCCCGCGGGTGTCCTTGAGCTCGAAGGTGTCCCGCAGCCGCATGGCCTTGCCGTCGACGAGGAAGACCTTGTTGCCACGGTCGTCCTCGATCCAGTAGTCCTCGCCGAAGCCCAGCAGCCGGTCGCGTACGAGATATCTCATGCCCTCACCGGTTCCCCGGCGGGCGGTCCGAAACGCCGTCGGTAGGCCGACGGGCTGAGTCCGGTCGCCTGCCGCAGCCGCGCCCGCAGGTTCGCGGCGGTCCCGAGACCGCTGCGGTCCGCCACCACGTCCAGCCGTTCCTCCCCGCGCTCGATGAGCCGGCAGGCGAGCGCGACCCGCTCCCCGGTGAGCCACGCGAGAGGGGTGGTGCCGAGCTGCGCCCGGAAACGCCGGTGCAGCGTGGCGGGGCTCACGGCAGCCCGCGCCGCCAGGTCCGCGACGGTGAGCGGTGCGCCGAGCCGCTCCTGCGCCCAGGCCAGCAGCGGTGCCAGGGACTCGTCCGGTACGTCGGGCACGGGCCGTTCCACGAACTGGCGCTGACCTCCGTCGCGGTGCGCGGCGAAGACGAGCCGGCGGGAGACGGCGTTGGCGATCTCCACACCGTGGTCGCGCCGTACGACGTGCAGCCCGAGGTCGAGCGCCGACGCGCTGCCGGACGCGGTGAGAATCTCCCCGTCGTCCACGAACAGGACGTCCGGTTCGAGGTGGACCCGCGGGAAACGGGCTCGGAAGGACTCCGCCCACATCCAGTGGCAGGCCGCCCGGCGCCCGTCCAGCAGCCCGGCTTGCGCGATCGTGAACGCGCCGGAGCAGAAGCCGATGAGCCGGGCGCCCCGCGCGTGCGCCCGGCGTACGGCGTCCAGCACCTCGCGGGAGCGAGGGGCCTCGGTGTCGGGCCGGTTCGGCACGATCAGCGTGTCCGCCTCCTCGGCCGCGTCGAGCCCGGCGACATCCGTGAGCGTGAAGAACCCGTCCCGCATCCGGGTCCGCGGCCCCGCGGCGCACAGCCGGAAGTCGTACAGCTCCCGCCCGAGCTCCGGCCTGCGCAGCCCGAAGACCTCGATGGCGCAGCTCATCTCGAACGGGTTCGAGTTCTCGTCGACGACGAGGACGACGCGATGCGGGCGCCCTCCGGCGGGATGCGGGCGCTTTCCAGGAGAGGGACGCACTCCATACGCCCCCGCTCCGGGGGAGGGGGGACGCGCTCCACGCACCCCCGCTCCAGGGAAGGCTTGAGAGGATCCTTGCGGCATATGCGATTTCTAGCACTCGTACGGGTGCCGGGCCACCCCGAGGATGGCGGCATGACCTCTCCGAAGACCTCTCCGAAGGCCACTGCGAGGACCTCTCCGAAGGCCTCTCCCAGCAGCGACCCCGTTTCCCTCTCCGACGCCCTCGCCTCCTTCTCCGACCTCTGGAGCCCCCGCATCGTCACCGCCGTCAACGACTACGACGTACGCGTGGCGAAGGTCGAGGGCGAACACCTCTGGCACGTGCACGACCACACCGACGAGTTCTTCCTGGTCCTGGAGGGCGAGCTGACGATCGCGCTCCGGGAGGCGGACGGCGAGCGGACCGTCGTCCTCCCCAAGGGCTCCGTCTTCACCGTCCCGCGCGGCACCGAGCACAAGCCGTACGCCCCGGCCGGCGCCGCCATCCTCCTCTTCGAACCCACCGGCACCCTCACCGTCGGCGACCGCCACGACGAGGTCCCGGAGCACGTGGACGCCACCACGGGGCACGCGTTGGCCTGAGTGTCAGTGCGTGGTGGCACTCTTGATCCATGAACGACTCCGCCGCGGCCTCCACACCCCGTCGCGCCCGTGTCCGCGCCCCCGAGCTGATCGGCAAGGGCGGCTGGCTGAACACCGGAGGCAAGGAGCTGACCCTCGCCGACCTGCGAGGACGCATCATCGTCCTGGATTTCTGGATTTCCTGAACCAATGTGAGCACTTCTCGCTAGCGTTGGGCACGTGCACCAACACACCACTGCTGACCTGTACTTGCGCCTGTCCCTGGACCGGGAGGGCAAGACCGCGATCGATCGCCAGGAAGCAGACTGCCGCGCATGGGCGGAGCGCAACGGACTGACCGTCCGCAAGGTCCACATCGACCGTGGACGTTCCGGTTAAAAGAACGTCAGCCGCAAGGGGTTCGATGCGGCGATCACAGCAGCCACGGCCGGCGTCGTGGGCGTTCTGATCGTCTGGAAGCTCGACCGCCTGTCCCGCAAGGGCATCGGCGAGGTCGGCAAGGCGCTGGACGACATAGGCCGGGTCGGCGGACGGCTGGTCTCCGTCATGGACGGACTCGACACGAAGAACGACAGCGCCCGGGTCACCATCGCGATGCTGGCGGAACTGGCGCGCAACGAGTCCGGCAACCTTGGGATGCGCGTCGGCAACGCCAAGCGGTACCTACGCCAGCGGGGCCAGTGGATCGGCGGACAGCCGCCTTACGGGCTGCTGGTGGACCCGGAGGCGAAGAAGCTTGTCCACGACCCCGAGACCGCCGTCTACGCCCGCCTGATCGCCGACGAAGCGCTGTCGGGGAAGGCCCTCGTCCACATCGCCCGGCTGCTGAACGAGCACGGGGTGGAGTCCGCCCGTGGAGGCGAGTGGAACTCGTCCAGCATCATGCAACTCCTTCGCTCACCGGCCTTCGCCGGTCTCATGCCGCAGACCGAGTACGAGGAGCAGCCGGATGGGACACGCAAGTACATGAACCGGGTCTCCCCGTATCGGGACCCGCAGACGCTTGAGACCGTGAGCATCGGCGAGGGCATCATCACGGTCGGGGAGAGGGAGCTCATCCTCCGCCAGCTCGAAGCGCGCACGTTCCCTCTGGCGGGGAAGCGGCACGGCCACAAGCAAGGGAAATCACTGCTCACCGGGATAGCGCGCTGTGGGCTCTGTGGGGCCCGGATGAGCAAGGCCGGCACGTCGTACCAGTGCTCCAGCCACCGGATGGGGCGAGGGTGCTCCGGTGTCTCCGCTCGGGTGGAGAGCATCGACGACTACGTGACCCGGGCGTTCCTCTCACGCCTGCCGTCCCTGGAGCCCCAGGACCCGCTGCTC
The DNA here is from genome assembly GCF_042881985.1 of Streptomyces sp. NPDC058246. Taxonomy (NCBI): domain Bacteria; kingdom Bacillati; phylum Actinomycetota; class Actinomycetes; order Kitasatosporales; family Streptomycetaceae; genus Streptomyces; species Streptomyces sp. NPDC058246. The sequence goes on from NZ_JBHVWZ010000027.1 coordinate 62,888, forward strand.
GCCGTGATCGCCGATCGCTGGGTGCAGAGGGAGGACCCGGAGGTCTTCGCGAAGCGGGACGCGATCGAGGCGGAGATCGCGGACGAGGGGGCCCGTCTGGCGGACCTGGAGGAGGCCAGGTACGTCCGTGGCGAGTTCACCGGCGCAGACGCGATCGACCGGTACAACCGTCTCGCAGGACGACTTCGTACCCGGATCGAGGGGCTGCGCGCGGACCTACTGCGGATGCCGACCCCTTCCGTGGACATCTCTCCTCTCCTGGATGCGGGCCTGCTACGTGAAGCTTGGGAAGCCGACGATGGGGCCGGACGACGTGAACGCCTTGGCCTCGCAATCGATCGAGTGGAAATCCGGCGAGGCAGGGTGGGCGTGAGGTTCGATGGCGACGAGCGCTGCCGGATCGTCTGGGCGACGAGAGACGGTGCTGGGGAGGAGTCAGCGGGTGACGAAGGGACGGAATGACCGGCTCTGGCTCGCCGACTCCGAGACGAGTGCCCTGCGCTGGGTGGACCGTGAGGGCGCCGTGCACACCGCCGTCGGCACCGGGCTCTTCGACTTCGGGCACCGCGACGGCGCCGCCGAACAGGCCCTGCTCCAGCACCCGCTGGGCGTCACCGCCCTGCCCGACGGCTCGGTCGCGATCAGCGACACGTACAACCACGCCCTGCGCCGCTACGATCCGGCGACGGACGAAGTGACCACGCTGGCCACGGACTTGCGCGAACCCAGTGACGCGGTGCTCGTCGGCGACGACATCGTGGTCGTCGAGTCGGCCCGCCACCGGCTGACCCGGCTGCGCCTGCCCGAGGAGGCGGTACGGGTCGAGTCGGTCGCCCACCGCACCCGGCGGGCCGCCACCGAAGTCGCCCCAGGTGGCCTCAAGTTGGACGTGATCTTCCAGGCCCCGGCCGGGCAGAAGCTGGACACGCGATACGGCCCCGCCAGCCGGCTGCTGGTCTCCTCCACCCCGCCCGAGCTGCTCCTCAAGGGCGAGGGCGCGGGAACCGATCTCTCCCGCGCCCTGGAGCTGAACCCGGCCGTCACGGAGGGCGTCCTGCACGTCTCCGCGATGGCCGCGTCCTGCGACACGGCATCCGACAGCGGCCCCGGCGCGGCCTCGGCCGACGAGTACCCGGCCTGCCACGTCCACCAGCAGGACTGGGGCGTGCCGGTCCGCCTCACCGAGGGCGGCACGGACCGACTGCCGCTGGTCCTCGCGGGGATGGACGACTGAGGCAGGGAGTGGACGACCGAGGCAGGGGATGGACGACTGACGTACGGCGTCGGCGCGTACGGGCTTTCGCGCCGCGTTCGGGCTTCCCTGCCGGTCCGGTTCGCGGCCGTCCGGTTTTACGCCGTAGCCATCGCTCCGGTTCTACGCGCCGTAGCCGCCGCTCCGGCTCTTACGCGCCGTATCCGTCGCTGTACCCGCCCCGGTGGTGTCGCTCCTCTTCGACCACCGGGGCGGACGGCACGACCACCCGCCTGCGTCGGGCGATGGAGCTGAACGTCGCCACACCGATCAGTCCGACGATCATGAAGATCACGCCGACCAGGTGGAGGTTGACCCCCTGCATGTTCCAGTCGGTCGCGAACGTGAGGATCGCCCCTGCGGCGATCAGGATGATGCATCCGCCCAGGCCCATGGGTGTCGCCTCCTTGTAGTAGCAACTCGGCGTTGTGCCGGGCCCGACCCGGGTACCCTGCCGGGCCCCGGACATGCGGGGGCTATCCCTCCAGAAACGCCACCAGCGCGTTGGCCAGCAGGAACGGGTCGTCGGCGCCACAGAGTTCGCGGGCGCTGTGCATCGAGAGGATGGCCACGCCGATGTCGACGGTCTTGATGCCGTGGCGGGCCGCGGTGATGGGGCCGATGGTGGTGCCGCAGGGCATGGAGTTGTTGGAGACGAAGGACTGGAAGGGCACGCCGGCCTTCGCGCAGGCGGCGGCGAAGACGGCGCGGCCCGAACCGTCCGTGGCGTAGCGGTTGTTGACGTTCACCTTGAGGATGGGGCCGCCGTTGGCGCGCGGGTGGTGCGTCGGGTCGTGCCGCTCGGCGTAGTTGGGGTGGACGGCGTGGCCGGTGTCGGAGGACAGACAGACCGTGCCGGCGAAGGCGCGGGCCCGGTCCTCGTACGAGCCGCCGCGCGCGAACACCGAGCGCTCCAGGACGTTGCCGAGCAGCGGCCCGTCGGCGCCGGTGTCGCTCTGCGAGCCGTTCTCCTCGTGGTCGAAGGCGGCGAGCACGGGGATGTACGGGAGTCCGGCGTCGTCGCCCGTGGCCACCGCGACCAGCGCCGCCGTCCCCGCGTGCAGGGAGAGCAGGTTGTCCATGCGCGGGCCGGCCAGGAGTTCCTTGTCCCGCCCCAGGTAGGAGGGCCGTTCGACGGAGTGGGTCATCAGGTCCCAGCCGGTGACCTCGCCGGCGGCCAGCCCCAGCTCCTCCTCCAGGAAGGCGATCAGATCGCCCTCACGGGGATCGCCGAGCCCCCAGATGGGCTGGAGGTGCCGCTGCTTGTCGAGCTTGAGCCCTTCGGTGCTGACGGAACGGTCCAGGTGGACGGCGAGCTGGGGGACGCGCAGCAGGGCGCGGTCGATGTTCACCAGACGGGTCGAGCCGTCCCGCAGCGACAGGCGTCCGGCGAGGCCCAGATCGCGGTCCAGCCAGGAGTTCAGCAGCGGTCCGCCGTAGATCTCCACGGCCACCTGCCGCCAGCCGTGCGCACCGCTGTCCGGCAGCGGCTTCACCCGGAGGTTCGGGGAGTCGGTGTGGGCGCCCACGATCCGGAACGGGGTGTGCGCCTCGGCACCCCGAGGCACGTACCAGGCGACGATCGCACCCCCGCGCAGTACGTACTTGCCGCCGGTCGTGCCCTCCCAGGCGTCGGTCTCGGCGACCTGACGGAACCCGGCCTTCTCCAGCCGCTCGGCGGCGTTCGCCACCGCGTGGTACGGCGTCGGGCTCGCCGCCAGGAAGGACATGAGGTCGTCGGTGTGGCCGCGATCGAAGCGGGAGGGTGCGCGCATGGGTTCACCTTAACGACGCCTAAAGGCCCGCTCCCCATGGATGGGAGCGGGCCCTCGTAAGGGGGATGTGAAGGGCGGACACCTGACCGGAAGGACAGTTCTGGTTCGGTGTGACTCCGCTTTCGAGTGTCCCTCGAAGGGGCTCTGGAGGCCCCGTGGAGGGGTTAGAACGCCGCCTCGTCCAGCTCCATCAGGCCCAGGTCAACGCCCTCGGCGAGCTTGCGCGCGCCCGTGACGCCCGGCAGGACGTTCGCGGCGAAGAACTTCGCGGCCGCGATCTTGCCGGTGTAGAAGGGCTTGTCCTTGGCGGAGGCCGTCTCCAGCTTCTCGGCGGCCACGGCCGCACCGCGCAGCAGCAGGTAACCGACGACCACGTCACCGGAGGCCATCAGCAGCCGGGTCGTGTTCAGACCGACCTTGTAAATGTTCTTGACGTCCTGCTCGGTCGCCGCGAGGTCCGTGAGCATCAGGCCGACGATGGCCTCCAGCTCGACAGCGGCCTTGGCGAGCTGCTCGCGGGCGCCGGACAGCTCCTCGCCGCCGGTGCCGAGCGCCAGGAACGTCTTGATGTCCTCGGCGAGGGAGTTCAGCGCGGCGCCCTGGTTGCGGACGATCTTCCGGAAGAAGAAGTCCTGGCCCTGGATCGCGGTGGTGCCCTCGTACAGGGTGTCGATCTTGGCGTCGCGGATGTACTGCTCGATCGGGTACTCCTGGAGGAACCCGGAGCCGCCGAAGGTCTGCAGCGACTGCGCGAGCTGCTCGTAGCCCTTCTCGGAGCCGTAGCCCTTCACGATCGGCAGGAGCAGGTCGTTGAGCGCGTGCAGGTCGCTGACGTCCTCGCCCGCGGCCGTCTTCACGGCGATCTCGTCCTGGACGGCCGCCGTGTGCAGCACCAGGGCGCGCATGCCCTCCGCGTACGCCTTCTGCGTCATCAGCGAGCGGCGCACGTCCGGGTGGTGCGTGATGGTGACCTTGGGCGCGGCCTTGTCCATGAAGTTCGCGAGGTCGGGGCCCTGGACGCGCTCCTTGGCGTACTCCAGGGCGTTCAGGTAGCCCGTGGACAGCGTGGAGATGGCCTTCGTGCCGACCATCATCCGGGCGAACTCGATGATCCGGAACATCTGGCGGATGCCGTCGTGCTTGTCGCCGATCAGCCAGCCCTTGGCGGGGTGGCGGTCGCCGAAGGTCATCTCGCAGGTGTTGGAGGCCTTGAGGCCCATCTTGTGCTCGACGTTGGTGGCGTAGGCGCCGTTGCGCTCGCCCAGCTCGCCGGTCTCGAAGTCGAAGAGGTACTTCGGGACGAGGAAGAGGGACAGCCCCTTGGTGCCGGGGCCGGCACCCTCGGGCCTGGCCAGCACGTAGTGAAGGATGTTCTCCTCCATGTCGTGCTCACCGGAGGTGATGAAGCGCTTCACGCCCTCGATGTGCCAGGAGCCGTCCTCCTGCTGGATCGCCTTGGTGCGGCCGGCGCCCACGTCCGAACCCGCGTCGGGCTCGGTGAGGACCATGGTCGAACCCCAGGTCTTCTCGACCGCGATCTGGGCGATCTTCTTCTGGACCTCGTTGCCCTCGTCGTAGAGGATGCCGGCGAAGGCGGGGCCGGACGAGTACATCCAGACCGCCGGGTTCGAGCCGAGGATCAGCTCCGCGTACGACCAGATCAGGGACGGCGGGGCGGTGGTGCCGCCGATCTCCTCGGGCAGACCGAGCCGCCAGTACTCGGAGTCCATGAAGGCCTTGTACGACTTCTTGAAGGACGCGGGTACGGGCGCGGTGTTGGTCTCCGGGTCGAAGACCGGGGGGTTGCGGTCGGCGTCCGCGAAGGACGCGGCCAGCTCGTTCTCCGAGAGGCGGGTCAGCTCCTCCAGGATGCTCTTGGCGGTGTCCGTGTCCATCTCCGCGAACGGGCCGGTGCCGTACAGCTTGTCGCGCCCGAGCACCTCGAAGAGGTTGAACTCGATGTCGCGGAGATTCGACTTGTAGTGCCCCATGGCGACGGCTCCGTTAAGGGATCGGCGAGGCACTGGCTCCTCGCATCTAGTTCACGTACCAACAAGTAGTTCCGATGATGCTACCCGTCAGTAATAAGAATCAACCCCTGATGGTCCATATGTGGCCCACTACTCTTTGGGGCATGTACGGCTACGACCAGAACGCGGGCGCACAGCAGGGGTACGCCCAGCCCCAGCAGCAGATGCCCGGGCAGATGCCGGGCGGCCAGATGCCCGGCGGTTACGGCCAGCAGGCGCCGCTCTACCCGGAGCCGTCGCCGCCGTCCCTCGCGGACGCCGTCCGCGCGTTCACCACGGGGTCGATGTCCGCGGAGGACTTCCAGCAGGTCTTCGCGACGTCCAAGGTGTACTGCCCGCGCGGTGACAACCCCGGCTTCCTCGCGCTGCACAACACCCAGCAGCCGGTGATCCCCATGTTCACCTCGCTCAAGGAGCTGCGCCGCTACGCCGGCAAGGAGTCCAAGTACTTCGTGATCACCGGCGCCGAGGTGATCGACCTGCTGCCGACCGGCTACGGCTTCGTCCTCGACATGGAGGGCGAACACCGGATGGTCTTCGACGCGAAGGCCGTGGAGCAGATGGTGGACTTCGCGATGCGCCGTATGTACGGATAGGCCTTCGCCCTCGTACGACATCCCGGACGCCCGGAGGGAATTCCCTCCGGGCGTCCGTCGTTACGGGTGGCAGAAAGTTCAATGCTCAACTAAACTCAGTGCACAAGGAGGTACGGACATGCCTGCAGTGACCGTCGAGAACCCGTTGGCCCTGCCCCGTGTGGTGGCACCGGCCGACGCCGTGGCCCGTCCCGTTCTCGCCGTGACGACCGCGCCGAGCGGCTTCGAGGGCGAGGGCTTCCCGGTGCGCCGTGCGTTCGCCGGGATCAACTACAAGTACCTGGACCCGTTCATCATGATGGACCAGATGGGCGAGGTGGAGTACGCGCCGGGAGAGCCCAAGGGCACCCCTTGGCACCCGCACCGCGGCTTCGAGACGGTGACGTACATCATCGACGGGATCTTCGACCACCAGGACTCCAACGGTGGTGGCGGCACGATCACCAACGGTGACACCCAGTGGATGACCGCGGGCTCGGGCCTGCTGCACATCGAGGCGCCGCCGGAGGCGCTCGTCATGTCCGGTGGCCTCTTCCACGGCCTCCAGCTGTGGGTGAACCTCCCGGCCAAGGACAAGATGATGGCCCCGAGGTACCAGGACATCCGCGGTGGCACGGTCCAGCTGCTGAGCACCCCGGACGGCGGCGCGCTGCTGCGCGTCATCGCCGGTGAGCTCGATGGTCACCAGGGTCCGGGCATAACGCACACGCCGATCACCATGGTCCACGCGACCCTGGCGCCCGGCGCCGAGATCACGCTCCCGTGGCGGGAGGACTTCAACGGTCTCGCCTACGTCCTCGCCGGGCGCGGCAGCGTCGGTACGGACCGTCGTCCGGTCCACACCGGCCAGACCGCCGTCTTCGGCGCCGGCTCCTCGCTGACCGTCCGCGCGGACGAGCAGCAGGACTCGCACACGCCGGACCTGGAGGTCGTGCTGCTCGGCGGCCAGCCGATCCGTGAGCCCATGGCCCACTACGGGCCCTTCGTGATGAACACCCGCGAGGAGCTCCAGCAGGCCTTCGAGGACTTCCAGAAGGGCCGGCTCGGGACCATTCCCGCCGTGCACGGGATGTCCGAGGGCGGCCTGTAAGGAGGCGGGCGGCGGTGCCGCAGGCCCGCGCCGTGTGAGGTGTGACTGAGTACGGGAGGCCCCGTCCGTCGCCGCGGACGGGGCCCTTCCATGCGCGCGTGCTGTTCGGCATGCCCGCCCGGGGCTCGACCGGTAGCTTGTCGGGCAGACGTGTCGGCGGGGTCACCGCATCCCGGTTCGTCCGGGGCGCTGCACCCCGGTCGCTCCGGGCCACCGCATCCCGGTTCGTCCGGGCCACCGCAACTCACCTGCTAGGAGCGCCCCATGCTCACCTCGACGAATGTTCCGGGCGGCCTGAACTGGCTCGACCTCGGGACACCGGACATCGACGCGGCCGTCGCCTTCTACGAGGGCACGTTCGGCTGGCGGTTCCAGTCCGCGGGACCGGAGGCCGGGGGCTACGGCTTTCTGCAGAAGGACGGCAAGACCCTGGCCGCCGTCGGCCCGCTGACCGAGGAGGGGGCGTCGTCCGCCTGGACGGTCTACTTCCGTACCCAGGACGCCGACGCCACCGCGAAAGCGGTGGAACAGGCCGGCGGCTCGGTCCGCTTCCCGCCCTCGGACGTGTTCACCGAGGGGCGGATGGCCGGCTTCACGGACCCCACGGGCGCCGAGTTCGCGGTGTGGGAACCCCGGGACATGGACGGTCTGGAGGTCGTCAACGAGCCGGGCACCGTCAGCTGGATCGAGCTCTACACCACGAACGCCGCGGCGGCGAAGGACTTCTACCGCACGGTCCTGTCGTGGGAGACACGCGACATGCCCATGGGCCCGGACATCGTCTACGCCATCGCCGGGCCCGCGGGCGGCGGCGAGACGACCATGCACGGCGGCATCATGCAGCTCCCGGAAGAGAACGTGCAGCGGGGGTCGACCTCCGAATGGCACCCGTACTTCGAGGTCGAGGACTGTGACGCCGTGGTGGCCAGGGCCCAGGAACTGGGAGCCACGGTCATCATCCCCGCCGTCGACGCCGAGGGCGTCGGACGCCTCGCCATGTTCCTGGACCCGTTCGGTGCGCCGTTCGCCGTCATCACCAGCGCCACCGCCTGAACCGAGCCGGCGTCCGGCCTCCGAGCCGGTGTCCGGCCTGAGCTGAGCCGACACCACTGCCTGAACCGAGCCGGCGTCCGGCCTCCAGCCCGGTGTCCGGCCTGAGCCGAGCCCGCACCACCGCCTGAGCCGAGCCGGCCTCACGGTCCGGACCGCGGCCCGTACAGCGGATCTCTGACGCTGCGTCACCCGGGCGGGCCCTCCCCACAGGACGGTCCGTCCGGCGCGTGTTGGGCTGGAAGCGTGCAGCTACTTCCCGAAGGTGCCCGACGGCTGGCCGCGTGGTGCGTCGTGGTCCTGCTCGTCGCCGGCGTCGTGTGGGTCGGGATCCGGCTGTGCGGGGAGTTCCGTACCGCGGTGGTGCCGGTGCTGCTCGCGCTGCTCGGGACCGCGCTGCTCGGGCCGCTGTACCGGCAGCTGGTGAAGGTGAGGGTCAACCCGTCGCTCGCGGCCGGACTCACCTGTGTCGCCGTGGTCGTGGTGGTCGGGGGCGCCGTCTACATCGTGGTCGCCGCGCTCATCGACACCGGCCACGAGATCGTCTCCTCGCTCAAACAGGCCGCGAAGTCCGTCGCCGAGCACTTCGGGGCGGCGGGCACGTCGCTGGACGACCTCGCCACCAACTCCAAGGACCTGCTGACCAAGTTCGGCGGTACGGCCGCGTCCAACGTCATCAGTGGCGTGAGCGTCGTGGGCGAGTCCATCGCCATGGCCGTACTGGCGCTGCTGCTCGTCTTCTTCTTTCTGCGGGACTCGCACCGGGCGGCCGGCATGCTCAGATCGCTCGCGCCACGCGGCACCGCCGACACCGTCGAGGCCATGGCCCGCCGGGCCTTCGAGGCCGTCGAGGGGTTCATGCGCGGGACGACGCTCATCGCGCTCATCGACGCCCTGTGCATCACCGTCGGGCTGCTCATCCTGCGGGTGCCGGGCGCGCTCGGGCTCGGCGCGCTCGTCTTCGTCGGGGCGTACATCCCCTATCTCGGCGCGTTCCTCTCGGGCGCGGTGGCGGTGCTCGTCGCGCTCGCGGACCGGGGGTTCGTCATCGCGCTGTGGGCGCTGGGGGTCGTGCTCGCCGTGCAGGTCCTGGAGGGGCATGTGCTCCAGCCGGCGATCCAGAGCCGGACCGTGCAGATGCATCCGGCGGCGGTCATGCTGGCGATCACGGCGGGCGCGTCCGTCGCGGGCATCCTGGGCATGCTGCTCGCCGTCCCCCTCACGGCAGCCGCGTTCGGGGTCGTCTCCGAGCTGCGCACGCGTTACCCCTCGGCGGAGGGTTCGGCCGGCTCGTAGAACTCGAACCAGATGCTCTTGCCCTCGCCCCGCGGGTCGACGCCCCAGGAGTCGGCGAGGAGTTCGACGAGGACCAGGCCGCGTCCGGAGGAGGCGAGTTCGCCGGGGTGGCGCCGGTGCGGCAGGTCGTCGCTGGCGTCGGTGACCTCCACCCGCATCCGCCGCTTGCCCGGCTCGCCGGTCACCTCGGCCACGAGCAGCGCGTCGGCGTCGGTGTGCACGAGGACGTTGGTGACGATCTCGGAGACGAGGAGGACCGCGGAGTCCAGCTGGTCCTCGGAGGCCCAGTCGTGCAGCAGCTCGCGCAGTTGCTGGCGGCCGCCCGCGATCCGCTCGGGCTCGGCCTGCGCCACGGTCAGCATCGTGCGGCGCACGGTCGGCCGTACGGTCGTGACCGGGTCTCCGCAGCCGCAGCCCGGACCCTGCCGACACAGCAGCAGGACGGCTATGTCGTCCTCGCGCCGGTCGGCGAGCGGTCCGGTGGTGTGGTGCGAGGAGGGCCCGTGCACGGCCTGGACCAGGGCGTCGGCCAGCGTCTCCATGTCGCCGGCGTGGGATTCGAGGATCTTGCGGATGCGCCGCCAGCCGGTGTCGAGGTCGTGGCCGCCGGTCTCGATGAGCCCGTCGGTGCAGATCAGCATGGTCTCGGCGGGCTCCAGGACGAGCCGGGTCGTCGGATAGTCGGCGTCCGGGTCGATGCCGAGGGGCAGCCCGCCCGCCGTCGGCCGCATCAGCACCGTCCCGTCCGCCATGCGTATCGCGGGGTCCGGATGCCCGGCGCGGGCGATGTCGAGCGTCCCGGTCGCCGGGTCGACCTCCACGTACAGGCAGGTCGCGAAGCGGAGGTCGCCGCTCTCGCCATGGCCGGCGTCCTGGTCTGCGCCGCTCGACCCGTACGTCACCGACTCCGTGATCCCGTACAGGAAGCGCGAGGCCCGGGACAGCACCGCGTCCGGGCGGTGGCCCTCGGAGGCGTAGGCGCGCAGCGCGATGCGGAGCTGGCCCATCAGCCCGGCGGCGCGGACGTCATGCCCCTGGACGTCGCCGATGACCAGGGCGAAGCGGCCGGTGGGCAGCGGGATCATGTCGTACCAGTCGCCGCCGACCTGGAGGCCACCGCCGGTCGGCACATAGCGGGCGGCGACGTTCATGCCCGGTATGCGAGGGCCCAGGGTGGGCATCATCGAGCGCTGGAGGCCGTCGGTCAGCTCCCGCTCGGTCTCGGCGGCCCCGGCGCGCGAAAGGGCCTGCGCGAGCATGCGGGCGACGGTGGTGAGGACCGAGCGCTCATCGGGGGTGAAGCTGACGGGGTACGTGAAGGCCGCCATCCACGCGCCCATGGTGCGGCCCGCGACGGTGAGCGGCAGGAACGCCCAGGACTGCCGGCCGAAGGTCTGGGCCAGCGGCCAGGAGGCCGGGTAGCGCTCTTTGTACTCCTCGGGGGAGGAGAGATAGACGGCACGGCCCGTACGGACGACTTCCGCGGCCGGGTAGTCCGTGGCCAGGGACATGTGCGAGAAAGGGCCCTCGGCCCCCGGCTGGTGCCCGTGGTGGCCGATGATCGTCAGCCGGTCGCCCTCCGCGCCGAAGACGGCGAGCCCGTCCGGCGAGAACCCGGGCATCGAGAGGCCTGCCGCGACCCGCAGCACCTCCGTCGTGGAGCGTGCCTCGGCCAGTGCCCGGCCCGCGTCCAGCAGGAACGCCTCGCGCGAGCGGCGCCAGTCCCCGGTGACGGGGGTGCGCGCGGCGGCGCCCGGCGGCTGCTCGCTGACCTCCTGGAGGGTGCCGATCAGCTCGTACTGGCCGCTCTCCGGGTCGACGATCGGCTTGGAGCGGCTGCGGACGGTGCGGATCACCCGGCCGTGCTCGTCCATGATCCGCATCCGGGCCTCGGCGAGGGTGCCCTCGGCGACGGCGAGCTGCACGACGCCGTCGATCTCGTTCCAGTCGACGGGATGGAAATGGGAGCGCGCGCCCGCCTCGGTGAGCGTGGCCGGCTCCGCGGGCAGACCGATGAGTCGGGCGGCCTCGGCATCGAGCGTGACCAGGCCCGTCGCGTTGTTCCAGCGCCACAGGCCGGTGGCGAGGGCGGCCAGGACGTCCCCCACGGCGGGCAGGGGCTCACCAGTGCGCATGGCCCCACTGTAAGAAGAGGTGATCGGTAGCTGCCACCGAGAGTATGGGGGGTTGCGATCTTGGGGTGGCCGGTACCCTTGGGGGGTCCGGGCCTCGGCCCCGGCGTTTCACGTGAAACAGACCCGGGTGAGCAGATCCGGATCATCAGACCCCAATCCGCGAAGACTGGATGAACGACGATGCATCGGTACAGGTCCCACACCTGCGGCGAGCTCCGCGCCTCTGACGTCGAAAGCGACGTCCGGCTGAGCGGCTGGCTGCACAATCGCCGAGACCTGGGTGGCATCCTCTTCATCGATCTGCGCGACCACTACGGCATCACGCAGCTGGTCGCACGCCCCGGCACGCCCGCCTACGAGGCCCTCGACAAGGTCTCCAAGGAGTCGACGGTCCGCGTCGACGGCAAGGTCGTCTCGCGCGGCGCGGAGAACGTGAACCCGGACCTGCCCACCGGCGAGATCGAGGTCGAGGTGAGCGAGGTGGAGCTCCTGGGCGCCGCCCAGCCGCTCCCCTTCACGATCAACGCCGAGGACGGGGTCAACGAGGAGCGGCGCCTGGAGTACCGCTTCCTCGACCTGCGCCGGGAGCGCATGCACCGCAACATCATGCTGCGTACGGCTGTGATCTCCGCGATCCGTCACAAGATGACGGCGCTGGGCTTCAACGAGATGGCGACCCCGATCCTGTCCGCGACCTCCCCCGAGGGCGCGCGTGACTTCGTGGTCCCCTCCCGCCTGAACCCGGGCAAGTTCTACGCCCTCCCGCAGGCCCCGCAGCAGTTCAAGCAGCTGCTGATGATCTCCGGCTTCGACCGCTACTTCCAGATCGCGCCCTGCTTCCGCGACGAGGACGCGCGGGCGGACCGCTCGCCGGGCGAGTTCTACCAGCTCGACGTCGAGATGAGCTTCGTGGAGCAGGAAGACGTCTTCCAGCCCATCGAGAAGCTCATGACCGAGCTGTTCGAGGAGTTCGGGAACGGCCGTCACGTGACGTCCCCCTTCCCGCGCATCCCGTTCCGCGAGGCGATGCTGAAGTACGGCTCCGACAAGCCGGACCTGCGCGCCAAGCTGGAGCTCGTCGACATCACCGACGTCTTCGAGGGCTCGGAGTTCAAGGCGTTCGCGGGCAAGCACGTCCGCGCGCTGCCGGTGCCGGACGTGGCGTCGCAGCCCCGGAAGTTCTTCGACCAGCTCGGTGACTTCGCGGTCACGCTCGGCGCGAAGGGCCTGGCCTGGGTCCGGGTCGCCGAGGACGGCTCGCTGACGGGCCCGATCGCGAAGTTCCTGACGGAGGAGAACGTCGCGGAGCTGACCAAGCGTCTGTCGCTGGCCCCCGGCCACGCGGTGTTCTTCGGCGCGGGCGAGTTCGACGAGGTCTCGAAGATCATGGGCGCGGTGCGGGTCGAGGCCGCCAAGCGTGCCGGCCACTTCGAGGAGAACGTCTTCCGCTTCTGCTGGATCGTCGACTTCCCGATGTACGAGAAGGACGAGGACACCGGGAAGATCGACTTCTCGCACAACCCGTTCTCGATGCCGCAGGGCGGCCTGGAGGCCCTGGAGACCCAGGACCCGCTGGACATCCTGGGCTGGCAGTACGACATCGTCTGCAACGGCGTCGAGCTGTCCTCCGGCGCGATCCGGAACCACGAGCCCGAGATCATGCTCAAGGCCTTCGAGATCGCGGGCTACGACCGTGAGACGGTCGAGGAGCAGTTCGCCGGCATGCTGCGCGCCTTCCGCTTCGGCGCCCCGCCGCACGGCGGCATCGCCCCGGGCGTCGACCGCATCGTCATGCTGCTCGCGGACGAGCCGAACATCCGCGAGACCATCGCGTTCCCGCTCAACGGCAACGCGCAGGACCTGATGATGGGCGCGCCGACGGAGCTCGACGAGACGCGTCTGCGGGAGCTGCACATCTCCGTACGGAAGCCGCAGCCGAAGTAGGCCCTGTACGTGGGAGTGGCTCGGAACCTACGCCGGTTCCGAGCCACTTGTGCGTGAGCACGCAAAACCACAGTCCTTACCCACGTCCGTCACAGGTGCCGTCCCTACCGTCCGGCCCATGACTGAGACCCAAGGACCGGCACACAAACGGAACATGACCCGACGCAAGGTCGTCGTCGCAGGTGGAGCGGCCGTCGCGGCCGTGGGCGTGGGCGGCGGTATCGCCGTGAGCGCGTTCGCGGGCGAGACGAGCACGGACACCTCGACGTCATCGTCAGCGTCATCGACGTCGAGCGCCGAGACGTGTTACAAGCTCACCTCGGAGACCACCGAGGGCCCGTACTACATCGACGCGGACAAGATCCGCCAGGACATCACCGAGGACCAGGAGGGCATCCCCCTGACCCTCAAGCTCAAGGTGATCGACGCGGACACCTGCAAGCCCGTGAAGGACGCGGCCGTCGACATCTGGCACTGCACGGCGCTGGGCGTGTACTCCGGCTACGAGGCGATGGGCAGCGGCGGTGGCGGTGGCACCCCGCCGTCCGGCTCGCCCTCCGACGCCCCCTCGGGCACGCCCACGGGCGAGCCCCCGTCCGGCGCGCCCTCCGGCGGCACCGGTGGGGGCCACTCGGAGCCCACCGACGACGAGCGCTACCTGCGCGGCACCGGGAAGACCGACAAGCACGGCTACGTCACCTTCCAGACGGTCTTCCCGGGCTGGTACCAGGGCCGCTGCGTGCACATCCATGTGAAGGTCCACGTGGACGGCGAGTGGACCTCCGCCGGCTACGAGGGCGGCCACACCTGCCACACCGGCCAGCTCTTCTTCGCCGAGAAGGCGGTCCTGGCTTCGGCGGAGGTGTCCCCGTACTCCACGAACGCCACCACCCGTACGACCCTCACCGAGGACACGATCTACCCCCAGAACGGCCACGAGGGCGGTCTCCTCCACCTCACGTACGACAAGAAGCACATCGCCAAGGGCGTCCACGCCCACCTGACGATGGGCGTCGCCCCGGACGAGACCCACGACAGCACGGACACCCAGCCGACCGCGTCGGCCTCGGCGTCGGCGTCGTAGCGCCCCGTACGCACGAAGGGCCCGGAACTCCACTGGCTCCGGGCCCTTTCGCCATGCCTCGACGCTGCGTCCCGGTGAGGGTCAGGCCTGGTCCTGGTCGGTTTCCGGCTCCTCGGCGAACAAGGCCTCGGCAGTGGTGGCCGTCAGCGCGCGGTCGAACCAGAGGGCGAGGGTGTCGAGGTCGGTGCAGGAGGTGATGCGGTCGCGGGTGTCCTCGGAGACGGGGATGCCGTGCTTGTCCAGCACACGCAGAATCAGCGAGGCCCGATCTTCGGCCTTGCCTTCGGCCTTTCCTTCGGCCTTTCCTTCGGCCTTGCCTTCGAGGTACGCCGTCTCGCGAACGGTGCCCCGGCCGGGGAAGTAGCTGACGAAACTCAAGATTTCCCTCCACTTGTCTCCGGCGGGGGTGGCCCCCAGACCGACTTCCACAAACTCGTAGTAGTACTCGGCGGACTCCCCGTCCATTGACTGGAGCACGCGGGCCAGTGGATCCAGTATGGCTGTGCCCTCCGTGCTGCGGCCGTGTACGACAGCGGAAAAGGCCGCCATCGCGACGTTCTCCGCCACGACCCTCCGTTCCGTGATCACCGGTAGGTTGTCCGGCCCGACGACCAGGGGGTTTGTGGTCTGTGCGGTCCAGCCCCGAGCCCCGCAGGAGAAGGGACCCGCCGCCCACTTCGCCGTGCCCCGGTCCTGGCAGACGACGAGCAGCAGTACCGGGAGGCGGTATTTCGCCCAGAGGTACGACACGTAGTACGCCCAGCTCGACTCCTTGTCCGCGTCCCGACGGCCCTGCGCCTCGATGGCGAGCAGGAAACCGTCTCCGTCGGACGGGCCGATCCGCAGCACACTGTCAACTCGGCGTTCGAGGGGGCGTAACTCCGTTGCGTCGGGAGTGAGTACGTCCACTGTTGCCTTCTCGGGCAGCGGGATGCCCAGGATTCCGAAGACAGGCGTGAGGATCTCCGGTCGCTCCTGGAAGATCCGGTGCGAGGCCTCGTGAGCTGATGTGACCATGTGGGCAACCTAGGTGGATCAAGGGCCGGGGCGTCCGGGCGATTTAGAACGTTCACTCCTTCGAGACGGGAAGGAACGTTCACGCCGCCCGTATCGGCGACCTTCCCACCGTGGGGGACACCGGCCCCCGTGGGCCGGCCGTGGAGGAGGGATGACGGCAACGACGCGGACCGACGCTCCTGGCGCCGTCGAGGGCAACGACGTGGAGCAGGGCGGACGATACGCGAAGATCGTCCGCGCCGAGATCCATCAAACTTTGGAGCGGACAACTCTCCACCAGAGTGGGCGAGTTGCCGACTGTGAAGGGTTGCTCAGGTGTCGTACGTGCCGTCCCACGGCTCGGCGAAGCCGAGGCGGTCCGGGTAGAGCTCGGCCCAGGCCTCGCCGTCGTCCTCTCCCGTAACCAGGCCGAACAGCACGCCGTCGACGGTGAGTTGGAAGGGACGGATCGCGATCTCCGTGTAGGAGCGGCGGGGGAGGCTGCGCAGGAGCTTCGCCAGGTGGACGCGGGCGCGGGAGAGCACCGAGTTGTCGCCGTGCGGGTCGCGCTGCTGCTCGGCCCAGGTGCCGGCACACCAGACCTCCGAGTCGCGGTAGCGCCCCTCGGCGTCGAAGGTGTGGAGCACCGTGTAGAGGCGCTTGTGCTCTTCCCAGCCGTCGTCGGGACGGAACCCTTCGGGGAAGGCGTACGTGATCGACGCCAGGAACTGACCGTCCGCGTACCGGCCGATGGTCTCGGTGCGGTGCTTCGGCTCGTAGGCGATCGGAATGACCTCGGGGACTGGGACTGCCATGGCGGAAACCATACGGGTGAGCGGGGACATGCCAGAAGCGGGGGCCACCCTCGGACCGGCTGCCGAGAGGGCCCGGGAAGTGTTCGTGCCGGCGTCGGCCGCGGCGTCGTGGTTGCCCGTACGACGACGAGGGCGCCCGGGACGTGCAGTCCCGGGCGCCCTACAGCAGGTGAGGTCCCTCAGGAGAGGGACTTGTATCCGCCCCACCCCGTCGCGATCGTCGTACGCGAACCGAACGACCCCTTGCCGTCCCCGCTGTTGCGGTACAGGTTGCCGTTGGTGTCCCGGGAGACCAGGTCGGCCTTGCCGTCGTCGGTGATGTCGCCGACGCCGACGACGGCGTTGTAGGAGCCACCCCAGTTGGTGAACAGCTTCACGCGGGCGGCGAAGGTGCCGTCGCCCTTGCCGTCGTATCGGTAGAGGGTGTTCGCGGTGTCCTGGGCGAGCAGGTCGGCCTTGCCGTCGCCCGTGATGTCCCCGACGCCGACGATCTTCTTGTAGCCCTTCCAGTTGTCGTAGAGCTTCACGCGGGCGGCGAGCTTGCCCTCGCTCGTGCCCTTGTAGAGGTAGACGGTCCCGGTCGACGCGCCCCGCGCGATGAGGTCCGGGCGGCCGTCGCCGCTCACGTCACCGGGCGAGGTGAGCGCGTTGTACTGGGTCCAGCCGCTGGTGGCGAGGGTCGTGTAGGACGTCGACGGCGTGACCGCCTTGCCGCAGCCCGGCTTGTACAGGCGGAGCGCCCCGCTGCTGTAGCGCACCAGGACGTCGTTGCAGCGGTCGCCGCTCAGGTCGCCGAAGGGGACCGCCGTGACGGTGGTGGACCAGCCGGTGCCGGTGTACTTCGAGTTGAACTTGCCCGTGCCGGTGCCGCTCTGGAAGGTGAGGCCGCCGGAGGAGTTCAGGGTCAGCAGGTCGCCGCGGCCGTCCGGGCCGTCGGGGCTGGTGAAGTCGTGGCGTACGGCGGCCCCCCGGGTGAGGAAGCCCTTGCCGGTGGCCACCGTGGTCGCGGTGGAGGTGCCGAGGCCCGTCGCCTTGAGGGTCCAGGTGAAGTGGCCGTTGGGGAAGTAACTCCCGCTCGCCGTCTTGCCGTTCCAGTTCGCCGACGTCCACGCCGAGGAGGCGCCGCCCGTCATGGTGCGGGTGGCCTTGCCGTTCGCGCCGCTCTGGATCGAGGTGAAGGTCAGGGACCAGGAGGTGACTGGGCGGGACAGCAGCCACCGGCCCTCGAAGGGCACGTTCGGGTCCACGTAGCCGCCGGCCGCCGTCTCGAAGGCCGTCACCGCGGACGGGGTGACGCCGGTGGTGGCGACGTGCGTCTGCTCGTACGTGTCGAACCACGCGACCAGACCCGTGTACTCGTCGACCGTCCAGCGGTAGCGGCGGTCGACGGCGAGCCCGCTGTCGGGCAGGCCGGAGGCGATCACGCGGGTGGTGCCAGTGGCCGCCTCGGTCAGGACCAGCCGGTCGGCGTCGTGGTCGTGGCGGACAGTGAAGCCGTCGCCGAGGAGAACGTCACCGGGGGTGACGGCCACGGACGTACGCGCCTTGGTGTCGTACACGCCCGCCGAGCTCGTGCCGCACGCCCAGTACACCCAGCGGCCCGCCGCCTGCAGCTCGCTCGGTACGCAGGCGAGATTCGGGACCGTCACGGTGGCGAGGGCCTTGTCGGTGGTGAGGCTGTACGAGGTGAGCCGGCCGGCGGTGGAGGTGGCGCTCCAGAGGATGGTGCCGTTCAGGGCGGCGGCGCGGATGGAGCGCTTCAGCTTCTGGCCCTGGCCGAACTCGCCGACGTACTGCATGGGGGTCGAGCCACCGGAGTTGTAGACGGCGTAGTCGTCGGAGACGTCGACGATCGCGCCGCCCTCGGTGCCGAACTCCAGGTCGGCCACGCCCGCGCCGTCGCCGATACGGGCCAGCCGGTCCGCGTGGCTCAGCCCGGTGCCGCCTTCGTCGCCGTCGTAGAACGTCTCCAGGTGGACGTCCCGGGGCTTGCCGTCGTAGTTGCCCCACATCGCCGAGCAGTCGGCTCCCGGGTACGGGCACACCGGGCCGATCGAGGATCCGTCCGTGGCGGCGGACACGGTCAGTTCGGTTCCGCCGTCGGTGGTGAGCGTGCGCAGCGAGGTGGTGTCCAGGGTGCTGCTGGGGTTCTCCTCCGCGATGCGCAGGCTGCCGCGGCTGAGCGCCAGACCGGTCTTGGGGTTCTCGTACGGCGCGACCTTGTACAGCTTCTTCAGCTGCGGGGTGCCGTCCGTGCCGGCGGTGATCCGGTGGATCCACCAATCGCTCGTGTTCGTGCCGCCCGTGATGAGGGCGCCGCCCTCGGGGGTGGCCAGCGGGGTGCCGAACGAGCGGCTCAGGAGTCTGCGGGTGGAGCCGTCGGTCAGCGAGACGGCGGTGACGGCGTCGGGTGCGGTCAGTACGACCCAGTCGCCGACGAGGACCGGGACAGGGGCGTCGACGGTCGTCACCTCGGGCACGACCACTGTCTCCGCGGCGGTGAAGTCGGTGCGGGGCTTGACGTGCAGACCGGAGCCGACCGTGTACCAGCCGACGCGGTCGTCGGTGAGGACCAGCTCCGGCGCGGCGTCCAGGCCGGTGAAGACCGGGGTGAGCTGACCGGTGGCGAAGTCGAGGTAGCTGACGGTGTACGTGTCGACGTCGCTGTTCGGGTCGTCGACGCCGTACGACAGCAGGAAGCCGTTCTCGTCACCAGTGCGCGGGACGCCCGAGCCCCTGGACCCGCCGGTCGGGTAGCCGCTCACCACGCGGTCGCGCTGCTTGCCGTCGACGAAGTCGACGAGGTGCAGCCAGTAGCCGTCCAGCTGTTGGCCGTCGACGACGCCGTTCCACTCGGTCGTGACGAGCGTGTTGCCGTACGTGCCCATGTAGTCGGCCGACTGCCGCAGGTCGACGGTCCTGAGCGCACTGCCGTCCGGGCTCCACAGCGACACCGGGTCGCCGTAGGTACGGTCCGGCAGGGCCACGGTGTCGGCGGACTGCCCGTACATGCCCGAGGCGCAGCGCATCGAGATGTCCCAGCAGGTGGTGGTGGTCGGCTTGTAAACCCCGGACGGGCCCTCGACCGTGACGGTCGTTCCGTCGTCGTAGTCCGTCCAGAGCAGCCCCGCGACACCGCCCTGCCGGTGCAGGAAGCCGGTCTCGCCCGCGGCGAGCAGCCGGTCGCTGCGGATGTTCGCGGTTCGCGGATCGTCCAGGACGATCTCCGTGGCCCCGGCCGCGGAATCGGCCGTGGCTGCCGTGGTGGCGGCCCGCGCGGCGCCGCCGCCGTCCTGCGTACCGGAGAACAAGGTGATGGATCCGGCCGCGACGGCGACCACGAGTGCGGAGACGAGGGCGGTCGGCCCGCCCCGTCTCAGGGCGTCTCTGCCCACGTGAAGTTTCCCTCCCCGCGAGGGTCCCCACCCTCGCACAAGTGTGCGGATGCTAGCAGGGGTTGGCGGGGTCATCGCGGGGAGGGTGCCGCGTCGTCGCAGATGGAGCCGGAACGCGCCGGGTCGCGGCGCGCGGCGCTACTTCGCCACGAACTGTGTGAGGATCGCCTGGACTTCGTAGATGCCGACGCCCTTGGTGAAGGTCTTCTCGGCGGGGGCCGCGGTGCCGGAGATCCAGATCTTGAGCTCGGCGTCGAGGTCGAAGGTGCCGGCGGTCTCCACAGAGAAGTGGGTGATGCTGCGGTACGGGATGGAGTGGTACTCCACCTTCTTGCCCGTGATGCCCTGCTTGTCGACGAGGATCAGGCGGCGGTCGGTGAACAGGATGGTGTCGCGTATCAGCAGGTACGCGGCGTGGACCTGCTCGTTCCCGGCCCTCGGTTGCGTGGCTGCCGCTACTCCGGGGCGCCGCCGAAGCGCTCCTTGTACGTCTCCAGGTCCTCGTCCGTGATCTTGGCGAAGAGAACCGGGGGGACCGTGAAGGGGGTACCGGCGGGGACCGAGTTCAGGGACTTCGCCTCGGCCGGCGTGACCCACGTCGCCGTGTCGTCCGGCAGCGCGAACGCCGAGCGCATCGCTCGGGACGACGCCGGGATGAAGGGCTCCGAGACCACCGAGTAGAGGTGGATCAGGTTCATCGCCGTACGCAGGGTCAGGGCCGCGCCCTCGGGGTTGGTCTTGATCTCCAGCCAGGGGGCCTTCTCCTCCAGGTAGGAGTTGCCCGCCGACCACAGGGCGCGCAGGGCGGCCGCCGCCTTGCGGAACTGGAGGGCCTCCATCTGGGTCTCGTACTCGGCCAGCAGGCTCGCGATCTCCTCGCCGAGCTTCGCCTCCGCCTCGCCGGCCTCCGCGCCCGCCGGGACCTCTTCCCCGAAGCGCTTCTTGGAGAAGGACAGGACGCGGTTGACGAAGTTGCCGAGGGTGTCGGCCAGGTCCTTGTTCACCGTGGCCGTGAAGTGCTCCCAGGTGAAGGACGAGTCGTCCGACTCGGGGGCGTTGGCGATCAGGAAGTAGCGCCAGTAGTCCGCGGGCAGGATGTCCAGCGCGTGGTCGGTGAAGACGCCGCGCTTCTGGGACGTGGAGAACTTCCCGCCGTAGTACGTCAGCCAGTTGAAGGCCTTGACGTAGTCGACCTTCTTCCAGGGCTCGCGCACGCCCAGCTCAGTGGCCGGGAACATCACGGTGTGGAAGGGCACGTTGTCCTTCGCCATGAACTCCGTGTAGCGCACGGTGTCATCGGCTTCGTACCACCAGGACTTCCAGTCGCGGTTCTCCGGGTCCTGGTCCGACCACTCCTTCGTCGCGCCGATGTACTCGATCGGGGCGTCGAACCAGACGTAGAAGACCTTGCCCTCGGCGGCCAGCTCCGGCCAGGTGTCGGCCGGGACCGGGACGCCCCAGTCCAGGTCACGGGTGATCGCGCGGTCGTGCAGGCCCTCGGTCAGCCACTTGCGGGCGATGGAGGAGGCGAGCTGCGGCCACTCCTCCTCGTGCCGGGCCACCCACTCCTCGACCTCGTGCTGGAGCTTCGACTGGAGGAGGAAGAGGTGCTTCGTCTCGCGGACCTCCAGGTCCGTCGAGCCGGAGATGGCCGAGCGCGGGTTGATCAGGTCGGTCGGGTCGAGGACGCGGGTGCAGTTCTCGCACTGGTCGCCGCGCGCCTTGTCGTAGCCGCAGTGGGGGCAGGTGCCCTCCACATAGCGGTCCGGGAGGAAGCGGCCGTCGGCAGGCGAGTACACCTGGCGGATGGCTCGCTCCTCGATGAAGCCGTTCTCGTTCAGGCGGCGGGCGAAGTGCTGGGTGATCTCGCGGTTCTGCGGGCTGGAGCTGCGGCCGAAGTAGTCGAAGGCCAGCTCGAAACCGTCGTACACCGCCTTCTGCGCGTCGTGCGCCTGTGCGCAGAACGCGTCGACCGGCAGGCCCTGCTCCTTCGCCGCCAGCTCGGCGGGGGTGCCGTGCTCGTCCGTCGCGCAGATGTAGAGGACGTCGTGGCCGCGCTGGCGGAGGTACCGGGAGTACACGTCCGCCGGGAGCATGGACCCCACCATGTTGCCCAGGTGCTTGATCCCGTTGATGTACGGAAGGGCGCTGGTGATGAGGTGTCGAGCCATCGCGGGCTGCTCCCAAGTCGCTACGTGGGGTGACGATCGTCGGTTTTCGGGTCGGCGGGTCGTCGTCGGTGAACCTTGAAATCGTAGCCGACATGGGTGGGCCGCCCGCTTCCCGTTCTGATGGGTGGGAAGGGAGCGGCCCGGTCTGCCATGGGTGTGGCGGGTGGCGGCTGGGGGTCAGGGGCGCCAGTTCTCCAGCACGCCCTCGTAGACCTCGGCGTCCGTCAGCTCGCGCGGGGTCGGGCCCGCGTGGAAGAAGGCGGTGTTGTCGGTCTTCAGTTTGCGGAGGTAGTCGAAGGCCTTGTTGTCGTGCTCGCCGAAGGCGACGAAGGAGAAGAAGACGCCCGGGTGGTCCTTCGCCGCGTCCGTGAGGGACTGGGTGGCGGGGGTCTTGGCGTCGGGGGCGCCGTCCGTCTGGAAGATCACCAACGCCGGGTCCGTGGTGCCGGACTTCTGGTGGTGGGTGAGGATCTCTTCGACGGCGGCGTGGTAGCTGGTACGGCCCATACGGCCGAGCCCCGCGTGCAGGTCGTCGATCTTGTTCTCGTACTCGGTGAGGGTGAGCTCGCCGGTGCCGTCCAGCTCCGTGGAGAAGAAGACGACGTGGACGGTCGACTCCGGGTCGAGGTGGGCGGCGAGGGCGAGGGCCTGCTCGCCGAGGGCCTGGGCGGAGCCGTCCTTGTAGTACGGGCGCATGCTGGCGGAGCGGTCGAGGACGAGGTAGGTCTTGGCGCGGGTGCCGGTGAGGTCCCGCGTCTTGAGCGCGGTACCCGCTTCCTTGTACGCCGTTACCAGGCCTGGGGCTCGGGA
This sequence comes from Streptomyces sp. NPDC058246, assembly GCF_042881985.1. NCBI lineage: Bacteria > Bacillati > Actinomycetota > Actinomycetes > Kitasatosporales > Streptomycetaceae > Streptomyces > Streptomyces sp. NPDC058246. The sequence continues at coordinate 85,327 of NZ_JBHVWZ010000027.1, forward strand.
CTTCACGCGGGTGAGGGGGACGGCGGGCTTGACGGGGGTGTCCGCCTCCACGTCTGCCTCTGCCTCTGCGTCGGGCTCGGCCTCTGCCTCGGGTGCGGCGTCGGGCTCCGGTGCGGGTGCCGGTGCGGGCTCCGGTGCGGCCTCGGCTTCGCCTTCGGCCTGGTCGTCTTTCCCGCCCGCACCGCCCGTGCTGCTTTCGTCGTCGGGTGCGGGTGGCCCCTGTGGGGCCTGATCGCCGTCGGCGGCTGCCGACTCGTCCGCCTCCGCGGTGACCGGCTGGTCCGCCTCAGCGGCGACCGGCTGGTCCGCCTTTGCGGCGACCGGCTCGGGCTCCTCAGCGGCGACCGGCTCCACCACGGGCTCGGCCTCCGCCACCGGCTCGGGCTCGGCCACAGGCTCAGGCTCGACCTCGGCCGCGGGCTCCGCCACCGGCTCGGGCTCGGCCTTCGCCACCGGCTCAGGCTCGGCCTCCGCCGCGAGATCCGGCTCGGGCTGGGCCTCGGCCACCGGCTCAGCCTCGGCCACCGGCTCAGGCTCGGCCTTCGCCGCCGGCTCCGTCGGTGCTGTCTGCTTCGGGACCGTCACGTTGTCGAAGGCGGCCGACACCAGCTCGTCCACGACCGACGACTTCGGCTCGGACGAAGGGGACGGAATCTTCGGCTTGGTCTCGGGTTCGGCCTTCCGTGCGGGGGTCAGCTCGGCCTCCCGTGCGGGGGTCAGCTCGGCCTCCTCGGAGGGGGCCGGCTCGGTGGACGGGGACGGAACCGTCGGGGACGTCGCCTCTCGCGAGGTCTCCGCGTCGGCGTCACGACCCTTGCGTGAGCGGCCGAACGCATTCCGCAGGAGAGTGAGAATGCCCATGTGCGCAACCCTTCGCGTGAGTTGATGCCCGTCAATCCCTGGCCAGGACGGACACGTAAGGTTAGCGGCCGTCGCCAGTGATCTTGGGCAGGGGCGGGGGCCCGTGACGCCGTCGTGTCAACACCCCTACCGCTCCCTCGGGTTCACTCTTCGTTAACCGGAGTGCAGCCTTCCTGCACGCACGTCCCCCTAGCGTCACGCTCACACCAAGGGATCGTATGGGGAGAGTAAAGTGCGCAAACTGCTGCCGTTGATCGGAACGCCGGGAACGACAGGAACACATCCCGGCGGGCGCTCCGCCCTGACCTGTCGGTTCCGCTGTGGTGACGCCTGCTTCGACGAGGTGCCCAACACCAGCGACAACACGTACGTCGGCGACGTCATCGCCGGCGCGCTCAGCCGCCGCTCGATGATGCGCGCCGCGGCCGTCGTGACGGTGGCCACGGCGACGGGCGCGGCGGTCGTCGGCACCGGCGCCGCCGAGGCGGCAGCCGCCGAGGCGTCCGGCGCTCGCACCGCCGCCACCACCAAGGGCGCGCGCGGGCTGCGCTTCGCGCCCGTCGCTCCGAACACCACCGACGCCGTCGTCATCCCTCCCGGATACGGACAGAACGTCGTCGTCCGATGGGGCGAGCCCATCCTCCGCGGTGCCCCCGCCTTCGACCCGGAGAACCAGACCGGCGAGGCCCAGGCGGGCCAGTTCGGCTACAACAACGACTTCCTCGCACTCCTCCCGCTGCCCGGTGAGCGCGGCCGGCAGCTTCTCGTCGCCAACCACGAGTACACCGACGAGATCCTGATGTTCCGTGGCTACGACGCCGAGAACCCCACCCGTGACCAGGTCGAGGTCGCCTGGGCCGCGCATGGTCTGTCCGCCGTCGTCGTCGAGGGCGACCACCGCACCGGCAGGCTCACCGCCGTCCCCCGCCATCCCCTCAACCGTCGCGTCACCGCCACCACCGAGTTCCGGCTCACCGGCCCCGCCGCCGGCTCGGATCTGCTGAAGACCTCCGCCGATCCGACCGGGCGCAAGGTCCTCGGCACCCTCAACAACTGCTCGGGCGGGACCACACCGTGGGGGACCACCCTCCACGGCGAGGAGAACTTCAACCAGTACTTCGCCAACAGCAGCCGAGCCACGGACAAGCGGTACGGGATCGGGACGGGCGCCACCGAGCGCAAGTGGGAGCGTTTCGACCGGCGGTTCGACGTCGCCCAGGAGCCCAACGAGGTGCACCGCTTCGGGTACGTCGTCGAGTTCGACCCGTACGACCCGGCCTCGACGCCCCGCAAGCACACCGCGCTCGGCCGCTTCAAGCACGAGGCCGCGACCGTCCGGCTGACGGAGGACGGCCGTCCGGTCGTCTACACCGGCGACGACGAGCGTTTCGACTACTTCTACAAGTTCGTCGGCAGCAAGCGCATGAAGAAGGGGGCGAGCAGGGCCGTCCGCGAGCACAATCTCTCGCTTCTCGACGAGGGCACGCTGTACGTCGCCCGGCTGACCGGCGACTCCCCGGCCACCGACATCGACGGCAGCGGGAAGCTGCCGGCCGACGGCGCGTTCGACGGGAGCGGGGAGTGGATCCCGCTGGCCACCGCGACCGCCGACGGCGCCGTGTCGCACGTCGACGGGATGACGGCCGACGAGGTCTTCGTCTTCACCCGGCTCGCCGGTGACAAGGTCGGCGCGACCAAGATGGACCGGCCCGAGGACATCCAGCCCTCGCCGCACACCGGCAAGGTCTATGTCGTGCTCACCAACAACACCAACCGCGGCAGGACCGGATTCGCCGCCGCCGACGAGGCCAACCCGCGCAACTCCAACAAGCACGGGCACATCCTGGAGCTGACCGAGGCCCGCGGCCGCGCCGAGGCCACCGCCTTCGGCTGGTCGCTCTTCCTGGTCGCGGGCGACCCGAACGACCCGGCCACCTACTTCGCGGGCTTCCCGAAGGACAAGGTCAGCCCGATCTCCTGCCCGGACAATGTGGCCTTCGACCCGCACGGCAACCTGTGGATCTCCACCGACGGCAACCAACTCGGCTCGCACGACGGTCTGTTCGGCGTCGCGACCAAGGGCGAGCGGCGGGGTGAGCTCAAGCAGTTCCTGACCGTGCCGACCGGCGCGGAGACCTGCGGGCCGATCGTCCAGGACCGGCGCGTGCTCGTCGCCGTCCAGCACCCGGGTGAGATCGACGGCGCCTCCGTCGAGAAGCCGGCGAGCGTCTGGCCCGACGGGCCCGGGAAGATCGTCCGCCCGGCCGTGGTCGCGGTGTGGCGCACGGACGGCTGCGACGTGGGGGTCTAGCGGTACGGAGACGGAGTACGTACGACGGCGGGGGCGCGCCTTGTACCGAGGGGTGCCCCCGCCTTTCGTACGCGGGATCAGTGCGGTGACGCGATCGCCCGTGCCGCCGCGACCTCCTGGCGGAGCGGTTCGAGCACGCTGCCCGAGGGGCCGGTGAGATCCGTGCGGACGGCGACGAGGACTTCGGTCTCGCGCAGGCCCTCGGCCAGCTCCCGGAGCTGGAGGGCGACGTGGGCGACCTCGGCGGCGGACGGCCCGGGTGCGCCCTGTTTGACGCGGACGCGGGCCGCGGTGGTCGCGTCCACGATCCGTTCGGCGGCGACCACGAGCGGCCACCAGGCGGCGGCGCGGCGCCCGGTGTGCGGCGGTTCGGTCAGGGCGCGCTGGAACTCGGTGCGGATGGCGGAGAGGTCGCGGTAGAGGCGGCGCCTTCGGCGGGCGCGGGCGGCCGGGTCGGCGCCGTCCGCGAACGCCAGCTCCACATAACCGGCGGTGTCCGCGACGGTGTCCGCGAGCCGGTCGCCGACGCGGCTGTGCCAGCTCTCCGGCCACAGCAGATACCCGGCGACGAGGGCGATCGCGCAGCCGATGAGGGAGTCGACCAGGCGCGGGACGAGCAGCCCGGTGCCCTGGTTGTTGAGGACGTCGGAGAGCAGCAGGATCACCGGGGTGATGGCGGCGGTCTGATAGCCGTAGCCGCGCGGGGTGAACGCCGGGATGAGCGGCCCGAGGAGGAGCAGGACGGACACGTCCCACCAGCCGGGCGGCACGACGGTGAGGACCGCGGCGGCGACGACGAGCCCGACGACCGTGCCCAGCGCGCGCAGCAGCGCCCGGGAGAACACCGACCCGAAGTCGGGCTTCATCACGAAGGTGATGGTGAGGGTTACCCAGTACGAGCGGGGCACCGGGAGGGTCGAGACCAGTACCTGGGCGAGGCCGATGCACAGGGCCAGCCGAAGGCCGTAGCGCCAGGAGGCGGCGGACAGCGCGACGTTGCGGGCGGCGCGGGCGGCGCGGACGCGCAGGCCGGCGGGCCGGCCGAGGCGGTCGTCGAGGATGTGCGGGTCCGGTGCCTGGTCGGTCACGACGTCGGCGGCGTGCCGCAGGGCGTGGTCGACGGCGCGCGCGGTCTCGTTGACGGGGGTGGGCAGGTGGAGCCCTGTCGGTCCCGTGCAGCCGGTCTCCACGGCGTCGGCGAGACGGCGTACGGCGGCGGGGATCGCGGCGGCCATCGGTTCGCCGTAGTGGTGGGCGGCGGGGGCGGCCTCGACGACGGGTGTGAGGGCGTTCAGCTGGGCGAGCAGCCGGACGAGGTCGGGGCTGCGGCCGTGGTGGAAGGCGCGCCGGGCGAGGACGAGGTCGTACGACTGGTTGAGGGACTCGGTGACGGTGAAGCGCAGGTCGTCGTAGGCGTCGGTGCCGCTCGCGGCGAGCAGGTCGGCGACCGTCCGGTAGGTGCTCGCGACGGCGGCCCGCTCCGGCACCCCCGACCGCAGCGGCCAGGCGAGCAGCGCCAGGGCGAGGACGAGGAGCCCGCCGCCGGACATCAGCAGCGGCGCCAGCCACCACTGCCCGGGCAGCGGAAGTCCGGTGCCGATCGAGCAGTTCAGGAGCAGCAGCAGTCCGGACACGGAGGCCACGGCGCCGATCGTCGAGATCATCCCGGAGACCAGCGCGACCGCGGTGACGGCGGCGACGGTGAGCCAGCCGCGCCCGAGGGCGAGCGCGCCGATCGTGACGCCGACCGCGCCGAACAGCTGCGGTACGGCGATGTTGAGGATCCGCATGCGGTAGGCGTCCGCGGTGTCACTGATGACCCCGGACAGGGCGCCCATGGAGCCGAGCGCGCCGTAGGCCGGCTGTCCGGCGGCGAGGCCGATGGCGAGCGGGAGGGCCAGGGCGACGGCGGCACGGGCGACGGCGGCCCAGTTGACGGACGCCCGCTGCGGTTGGAGGTTCCTGACCAGCCAGTCGGGAGGCGTGAGGCCGATGGGGAACTCTCTGGGCATGTCCCCAAGTATGGCTGTCGTGCGGGGCGGCCCCGGCTCACCCGGCGGGGCCGCCCTCGTCGCATTCCTGCCTCATGTGCGCTGGTGGAGCGTGAGATCGACGACGAGGGCGCGGTGGTCGGTGCCCGTGACGCGCGGGAACGTCGCCCCGTCCGCGGAGAGGTCCGCGGAGACGAGGACATGGTCGATCTGCGCGCCCAGCGTGGGGGTGGTCCGTGCGGGCCAGCTCGGGGTGCGCGGGTCCCCGGCGAGGCGGGCGCCGTCGCGCAGACCGGTGTCGAGGATGCGGCGGAACGCCGCGTGGTCCTGGGAGGCGTTGAAGTCCCCGGCGAGGATCGTGGGGTCCTCGCTCGCCGCGGCGTAGTCGCGCAGCTCGCCGAGTTCGCGCCGCCAGACGTCGAGCTGTCCGGGGAGCGGGGGCATGGGATGGGCGAGTTGCAGCCGCACGGCGTGTCCGCGCACGTCGGCGACGGCTCCCGGCATGCCCATGGTCCCGCGCACGCCGTCGGCCGCCTTCAGCGGGAACCGGCTCATGATGACGGACCCGTCGGACCCGGCGCCCTCGACGGCCTCCCGGTACGGATAGGCCCCGCCGCTCCCCCCGAAGGCGTCCCGCAGCGCCCGCGAACACCCGTACTCGCACTCCTCCACGAACAGGATGTCGGGCTTCTCCCGCCGTACGACGGGGATCAGCGCGTCCGTCCCCCGTCCGAACTCCACGTTGGAGGTCATGACCCGCAGCTCGGCGAGGGGAGTTCCGCCGGGCTCGCCGGTCTTCCCGTACGGCTCGACGAACCAGGCGACGCAGCCCAGCACGGCCACTCCCCACACCATGCCGACCCGCCACCGCGCGAGCAGCGCCAGCAGCAGTCCGAACCCCGTGGGCACCAGCAGCCACGGCAGAAAGGCCAGTAGCTGCGGTACGGGCGTGATCCCGTCGGTGTCGGCCGCCCGGCACCCGACGACGACACTCACCCCGGCCAGCGAAAGCCCGGCCGCCCAGGGCGCGACCGACCGCCCGGTGTGCCGGCGCCCCCCGACCGGTCTCTCCGAGCTCGTCCACTCGGCCGCCGCAGTGTCCAAGGCCCGGCCCTCCGCTCGTCCGCCCGTCCGTGGGGGTGCCCGAATCCTCCCTCAAAGACGGGGTGCGGCGGCGGAGGGTTGCCCCGTCCACCGGATCATGGGGGCTTCCGGGTGATGGAGGGCTTCCTGGGCCTGGCGGCTTCCGGGGCATGAAGGCTTCCCGGGCCGGGGGACTTCCGGGGCATGAGGGCCTCCCGGGCAAGGGGACTTCCCGGTCATGGGGGCCTTCCGGGTCAGGGACGGCTTTCGAGCCCGGCCAGGAAGTCCGCCAGCACCCCGTTGAACTCCTCCGCCCGCTCCAGGTTCGGCATGTGGGCCGCCGACTCGACGACGTGGAGCGTGGAGTCGGGGAGCGCCGCGTGCAGCGCCGCCGCGTCGGCGACGGGGGTGTACTCGTCGTCGGCGCCCACGACGACTAGGGCGGGGACGGTGACCCGGGTCAGCAGGTCGCGGTAGTCGGGGCGTTCCGCCCGGCCCCGCAGGGCGGCCGCCGCGCCCTCGGGGGGCGTCGAGGTCATCATGCGGTGCACGTGCGCCGCGACCTCCGCGTCCGCGTACGGCGCCACCATCTTGTGCAGCACCTCGTCGGCGTACCCGCGCATCCCCTCGCGCAGCAGCCGGTCCGCCATCTCGTTCCGGACCTTCTTGCCCTCCGGTGTCTCGGCCGACGCGAAGGTGTCCGCGAGGACCAGCCCCCGGATCCGCGCGGGGAACTGCCGGTAGCACTCCATGACGATCTGGCCGCCCATGGAGAGCCCGGCCAGGACGAATTCCGCCACGCCCAGCTCGTCCAGCAGCGCCGCGACGTCCTCCGCGAAGGCCGACAGGGGAGTGACCCCGGGGATCACGGGGGACGCGCCGTAGCCGCGCAGATCCGGGGCGATCACGCGCCGCCCTGCGGCGAACGCGGTGATCTGCGGAGCCCACATGGTGTGGTCGAAGGGGTGGCCGTGGATCAGGACGAGGGGCAGCGCCGTCGAGCCGGCGCCCCCTCGGTCCTCGTATGCGAGGAAGGGTGCCATGGCCACGACCCTAGGCACGCCCAACTCCTCGGTGCAATAAGATCCTTGCCCTCGGTGCAATCCCGTTCCGGGGCGCGGGAAGGGGGAAGGGGGAAGGGGGAATGCGGTGGAGGACCAGGGGCCGAGGGCCAGGGGTGAAGGACGAGGGATGAAGGACGAGGGATGAAGGACCAGGGATGAAGGACTACCGGCGGATCGCCGACCGGATCGCCGACGACATCGCCGCCGGGCGGCTCAGGCCCGGTGAACGGCTGCCCCCGCAGCGGGTGTTCGCGCGCCGCCGCGGGATCGCCGGATCGACGGCGGGGCGGGTGTACGGCGAGCTGGTGCGGCGCGGACTGGTCGTCGGCGAGGTCGGGCGCGGCACCTTCGTCCGGGCCGCGCCGCCCGCCTCGGGCCGCGCGCTCGCCGAACCGGCGACCACCGCGTCGGTCAACCTGGAGCTCAACTACCCTTCCGCGCCCGGCCAGTCGGAGCTCCTCGCCGCCGCCCTGGCCCCGCTGCTGCGCCCCGACGTCCTCACGGAGGCGCTGCGCCCCGCGCCCGCCACCGGCACGCCCGCCGCCCGCGAGGCCGCTGCCTCCCTCCTCGCCACCCCGCGCTGGCGCCCCGAGCCGTCCCGGCTGGCCTTCGCGGGCAACGCCCGGCAGGCCATCGCCGCCGCGCTCGCCTCCCTCGTACGGCCCGGAGGCCGCCTCGGCATCGAGTCCCTGACGTATCCCCTGGTCAAAGAGATCGCGACGCGTCTGGGCATCACGCTGGTCCCGCTGCGCATGGACGCGGACGGGCTGCGCCCGGAGGCGGTCGCGGCCGCCCACCGCTCGACGCCGCTCTCCGCCGTGTACGTCCAGCCGACCCTGCACAACCCGACGTCGGTGACGATGGGGGACCGCCGCAGACGCCAACTGGCCGCTGTCGTACGGGACATGGACCTCCCGGTCGTCGAGGACCGCATCTGGTCCTTCCTCCACGACGGCCCGCTCGACCCGCTCGCCGCGTACGCCCCCGAGCGCACGTACGTCGTCGACGGCCTCTCCAAGCGCGTCGCCCCGGGACTCACGGTCGGCTTTCTCGTCGCCCCGCAGGAGCGGGTCGAGCGCGTGTCCGCCGCGCTGCGCTCGGGCGGGTGGACCGCGAGCCGCTTCGCCCTGGAGGCGGCGGTGCGCTGGATCGCCGACGGCACGGTGGAGCACCTGGTGCACGCCAAGCGGGCGGACGCGGCGGCCCGGCAGCTGCTGGTCGCCGAACATCTCGGCGAGTACATCGTGCACTCCGATCCGCGTGGGTATCACGCCTGGTGGGAGCTGCCGTCCCGCTGGCGGGCGGACCCCTTCGTCGCGGCGGCGGCCGAGCGGGGGATGGCGATCACGCCGGGTTCCGCCTTCACCGTCCCGGCGCCCGGCACGCGGACGCGGGACTGTGTCAGGCTCGGACTCGCGTCGACTCCTCCGCCGGAGCTTGCGCGAGCGCTTCGGACGCTCGCCGGTATCGCGCGTACACGCCCGTGACCAGGGCGGTCACAGCCACCGCGAGGCCCAGGGCCAACAGCAGCCAGGAGACCAGCCGGAGGGTGTCCGTGAGGGCGTCGTACACCGCGCCCGCGGCCGTGCGGGACACGTCGGGCGGCAGGTCGGCGAGGGTGAGCCGGCGCCCCACGGCGATCGCGACGCCGAGGAGGGCCGCGCCCAGCGCGGTGCCGAGCCCGGTCGCCAGCACGGCGCGGCGGCGGCACACCGCGACGAGGATGCCCGTGAGGGCGAAGACGACCGCGGCGACGGGCAGCCAGAAACCAGCGACTTCGAGCACGTGGAACCCCTTCCGGAACCGCGCCAGATCCTCCGCCTCCAGCACCGTGAACTCGGTGTGCTCGACGGGGATCCGGTTCGCCAACGGCATGTGGCCATGGGTGAGTTCACGCTTCACCCGCTCGGTGACGGGTGCGAGGTCGACGGTCACCGGCCCCTCGCTGTCGTCGCGCAGCGCCCGCATCACGGCGTCGTGCGCGGCCATGTTGGCGGCCTCCCACGCCGTGCGGTACGCCTCGGTCTCGGTGAACGAGCGCACCGCGTCCCGTACGAAGTGGTTCACCGGTCCCTGGAGCCGGGGCCGTACGTGGACTTCGCGCAGGATCCCGTCGGTGACGTTGGCCGCGATCGCGTCGCGTACGTCGGCGTCGGTGGCGAGCGGCGCCATCGTCTCCTCGTACCGCCCGGAGTCGCCGATCCCGTACATCGCCCAGGTCGACAGCGCGCCGAGCGGCGTGAGCAGGCAGGCGAGGACGATCAGTACGGCCGACAGAGCGCTCCTGACACGTGGGGACACTCCCCCAGGCAAGGCCCAAAGGCCGCCTTGTGCGAGCGGTTTGACTGCAAATGGGCGCATATGACAAGCCGAACGGGGACCTGGTCGGCACCGGGCTCTCGCCCGCTCCGGTGGAGGCCTCGCCCGAACGGGTGTTTCCTGGTTCTGAGGACAAGGAGGCCGAGAGGCGCACCACTCCGGCCCTCCTCTTCGGCCCGTGGAGCCGGAGCCCGAGGAGCGGCGCTTCCAGCTCCTGGGACTCGCGTCCCAGGGGGTAGGTGAGTGAGGGAGACGCACGGGGTCCCGGCGTGATGCCGGGACCCCGTGCGCCATGGTTCACGCCCCGGCGCCCGGCGCGTCGGCTCCGGCCGCGTCAGCGACCTCTCCGGACGACACACCTGGTCTCTCGGGACGACGCACCTAGTGCGGAGCGGGATGCCCCTCCGCGTCCTCGTGCGTGTAGTAGCGGTAGAAGGCCACCGCGAACACGCCCGCCGCGACCGCCAGCGCCATGACCGTGGACCGCAGGACGGTCGCGCCGGTCTGGCTGTACAGGAATCCGAACGTGATGCCCGCGAACGCGGTCCACAGCAGCGCGTGCAGTTCGCGCCTCATCAGCGGCGCCATCATGCGTATGCCGATGTAGAACGCCGCGACGACGATGGCGCACACGAAACCGAACAGGATGTTCCAGCCCGTGATCGGGCCGCCGCTGCGGTTGATGGCCGCGGCCCAGTAGCCGTAGATGAGCCCGCCGACGACGGGCACCGCCCACCTCGCGATGGCGTGGGTGCGCGCGTCGAAGACATCGGTCTCGTTGGTCCCTGGTGTCCTCGGGGCGGGTGACGCCGGTGCCGCATGAGCCATGGGAGCACTCCTCTCTCCTCGCCCCCTCCGCCTTCCAGAGCACACCTCGCCGGCACGCCTGGCAAGTCGGGATGCGGCGGCTCTGACCCCGTGTTTCGCTGAGTTTCATGAAGCTCGTTCTCTTCGGCGCCACCGGCATGGTCGGCACCCGTATCGCCACAGAGGCGTCGGCGCGCGGACACCAGGTCATCGCGGTGAGCCGGTCCGGTCAGTCCCCGGTCCCCGGGGTCGTCGCGACGGCCGGGGACGCCTCGGACGCCGCGAAGGTGGCGGAGCTGGCGGCAGGCGCGGACGCGGTGGCGTCGGCCTGCGTGCCGCCGCGCGACGGCAAGGATCCCCGCGGGCGGTTCCTGGCGCTCAACGAGGGGCTGGTGGAGGGCGTACGGCAGGCCGGAGTGCGGCGGCTGCTGGTCGTCGGCGGCGCGGGCAGCCTGGAGGTCGCGCCCGGCCAGACGGCGACCGACCAGCCCGGCTTCCCCGACGCCTACCTCCCGGAGGCCCTCGCCCACCGCGACGTCCTCGCCTTCTACCGCTCGCTCGGCGGCGACGGTGACAACGGTGAGGACGGCCTGGACTGGACCTACGTCTCACCCGCCGCGGAGATCGCCCCGGGCGAGCGTACGGGCACGTTCCGTATCGGCGGCGACCGGATGCTCACCGACGACCGCGGCAACAGCCGGATCAGCGCCGAGGACTACGCGATCGCCTTCGTCGACGAGCTGGAGAAGGACGCCCACCCACGGGCCCGGATGTCGGTCGCGTACTGAAGCGCACGAGGACGAGGCGGTACGGCGAGGTGGGTACCCGAAGACCCTTACTCGCCCCGCCGCCGCCCGACGAGCGGCCGGACGCCGTGCAGCGGCAGCAGCTGCTGCGGGTGCGTGGCCGCAGCGTGGCATGGCTGCCGCCGCTGCTCCTGCTCGTCGTCATCGCGGTGCTCGACTGGAACACCTCGGGCGAGTTCCGGATCATCTCCTGGATCGTGCTCGTGCCCGGTATCGCGGCGGCGATCTGCGGGGTGTGGGGCACGGCGGCGCTCGCGGTGCTGTCGCTGATCACCTACGTCACCGTGGACACCTCCTGGCCGCACCAGTACCAGACGGGCCTGCCCGACTTCATCCTCGTCGCCATCGGCGGCGTCCTCGCCGTCCTCGCCTGCGCGGTCCGGGTCCGCGGCGAGCAGCGCATGCTGCACATGCAGGACATCGCCGAGACCACCCGGCGCACCGTGCTGCGCCCGCTGGCGCCCGGCTGGGGCGACCTCGACCACGCGGCCGTGTATCTGGCCGCCGACAGCGAGGCCCGGGTCGGCGGCGACTTCTACGACATCCAGCCGGGCCTGCACGGCACCCGCGTCCTGCTCGGCGACGTCCAGGGCAAGGGGCTCGCCGCGGTGGAGACGGCGGCGGCGCTGCTCGGCACGTTCCGCGAGACGGCGTACCACGAACCCCTCCTGCACACCGTCGCCGACCGTCTGGAGATCCGGATGCAGCGGCACCTGCGCTACAGCGCGGAGCTCGGGCGGGACCACGGCGACCGCTTCGCCACCGGAGTCCTGATCGGCTTCCCGGCCACATCCCCGGACACCGCGGACACCGCGGGCACCGCGAGCACCCAGGACACCGTCGAGGTCGTCAACTTCGGCCATGAGCCGCCGCTCGTGGTCGCCCCCGACGGCGTGCGCGTGCTGCCGCCCGGCGAGGGACTGCCGCTCGGGCTCAGCGAGTTGGGGTACGGGTCGCCGCCCGTGCTGCGCGTCCCGCTGGCCCCCGGCGAGACGCTGCTGCTGGTCACCGACGGTGTGACGGAGGCCCGCGACGCCACCGGCGCCTTCTTCCCGCTGCGCGACAGACTCGCCCGCGCCCTGGCCAGGGACCCGCGCATCGTCGACCCTCGCCTGCTCGTGGGACTCGTCCGGGACGGCACGCTGCGGCACAGCGGGGGGCACTTGGCCGACGACACGACGATCTTCGCCGTACGACGCCGATAGCGCCCGAGACGGCCGGGACCGTCCGGCGACGGGCGGCCGTCTGCGGTCCTCGCGTCCCCCCTTTGCACCCGCAGCGGTTACGGTGCTGCCGTACGTGATCGATGGGGAGGGAACCTATGCCCGGAACCGTGCTGCTCCTCGCGGCCTCGCCGGTGGGCAAGGGGTGTCTGGTGGACGCGGCGTCCGTGCTCCCCGTCCTGGCGGCGGTGTCGCCCGCCGTACTGTCGGGCACCGACACCGCGAACGTCGTCGAACTGGCCGACCCGCTGGAGCCCCAGGCGGTGCTCACCCGCCTGCGCGCGGCGGCCACGGCCCCCGGCCCGCTCACGATGTTCGTGACAGGCCAGCTGCAACGGGACCGCCGCCAGCACCTGCCTCACCTGGCCCTCGCCCGTACCACCCCGGCGACGGTCCGCTACACCGCCTTCCCCTGGCACTGGATCACCGAGGAACTCCGGCTGCGGCCGCCGGGCACGACCACCCTCTTCGTCGACCTGCACACCGACGCGGAAACCTGGGACCAGCTCATCGCCCGCCCGCTGACGGCGGGTCCGGCCACCGCCCTGTACGGGCGGATCGCCCCGCCCCCGCCGCGCCGTACGGTGGCGTCACCGGCGTACATGCGCGCCGTCGCCACCATCCTCCGCAGCGGTTACCGGCCGCCGCCTGCGCAGCTTCACCAGCAGGCGCTGACCCGGGTGTCGGGCGACGGCGGAATCAGGGACCTGGTGCTGGCGCCCACCATGGGGTTCCCGGCGCCACCGCCGCTGCCCGTCCAGCCGCCCGCGGCGCCTTTGACCTCGGTGGATCCCGTGTATCCCATGTATCCCGCGGACTTGTATCCCGCGGACTCCGAGCTTTCCGAGCCTTCCTTGGATCGCGTGGATTCCATGGACCCGCACGAGGCCATCTCGACCGCCGTGCAGGCCGGACGGCACGGTGAGGCCGCCGAGCTGGCCGGTCGGCGGGAACGGGAGGCGCTGCGGACGTACGGGCCCGGCTCCGAGCAGGTGCTGCACTGGATGGAGGTGCGCGCGGACCTGGCGATGTTCGCCGGGGACGCGGAGCTCAGCTGCCGTACCTGGCTGGCGATCGCGAGCGCCCGCCTCGGCGCGCGGCAGGCCGCCGACGCCCCGGCCGTGGAGTCGGCAGTGGACCGCGCCCACCACCAGTGGGGCCGCGTCGACGATCCGGAGCGGGCCCGTGAACTCGGCTCCGCACTGGCCGACTTGAGGCTGCGGGTACCCGGCCGCCGGGAAGGCGCGCTGGACCACATCCAGCAGCAGCTGCGCCGGCTCCAGCTCCAGACGCAGGGCTGAGACTCACTCCACCGACAGCGAGGCCAGCGCCCCCGACACCAGCGTCCGTACGCCCGGCGCGACCGTGGACAGGTCGGGCGCGAAGTGCGGACTGTGATTACTGGGCACGGCCATGAGCCGCTCCAGGAGGTCGTCGCCCGAGGCCGCGCTCCAGACATCGGCCGGAGTGCTCGTCACGAACCAGTAGGAGTACGGCAGTCCGCCCTCCGCGAGGCGCGGGAAGTCCTCGCTGCCCATGGCCGGACCGGGGTCGAGGACCGTCCCGGCGCCGAAGACCTCGCCGTGCACGGCGGCGATACGGCGGTCGGTGTCGGGGTCGTTGACGGTCATCGGGAAGCTGCTGCCGACGGTGATCCCGGGCTCGCGCGGGCAGCCGGCGGCCGCGCACTCGCCGACCGCGATGCGGCGCACGGCGGCGATCATCCGCTCCCGCACCTCTTCGGACTGCGTACGGAGGTTGAGGGCGAGGCGGGCCTCGGACGGAATGATGTTGTGCCGCGATCCCGCCTCGATCCTCCCCACGGTCAGGACCGCCGACTCGCGTGCCGCGATCTCCCGGCTCACCACGGTCTGCAGCCGGGTCACGATGTACGCCGCCGTCACCACCGGGTCGACGGTCGTCTCCGGACGCGAGCCGTGCCCGCCGCGCCCGTGCACGACGATGTCGATGTCGGTGGAGGCGGACATGATCAGCCCGGGAGAGTGCGCGTAGAGCCCGGCGGGACCGGGCACGGCGTGCTGCGCGAGCAGGACGTCGGGCCGCGGAAACCGCTCGTAGAGGCGGTCCGCGAGCATCCCGGCCGCCCCCTCGCCCGTCTCCTCGGCGGGCTGCCCGAGGACGACCAGCGTGCCGGACCAGGTGTCGCGCCCGGCCGCGAGCGCGTCGGCGGCACCGGCCAGCCAGGTGACGTGCAGATCGTGACCGCAGGCGTGCATGACGCCGGATGTCTCGGAGGCGTACGGCAGCCCGGTCTCCTCCTGGACCGGGAGCGCGTCCATGTCGGCCCGGAGAAGAACCGTCGGCCCGTCCCCGTTCCGAAGGACGCCGACCACCCCCGTACCGCCCACCCCGTCGGCGGTGTCGTACCCGGCCTTCCGCAGCCGCCCGGCGAGAACCCCCGCCGTGCGGTTCTCCCGCAGGGAAAGCTCCGGGTGCCGATGCAGATCCCGGTAGAGCTCCTCCAGGGCCGGAACCGGAAGGTCGGCGGTGAGGTCGAGGGCGACACGAGCGGCGGCAGAGGTCACCCGGTCAGGGTATGCCCGCGCCTGCCGGTCAGGGGGTGGACGCGGGCGCGGAATCGTCGGCGTACTGGGCCTGCGAGGCGGGGTGGGGCTGTTCGGCCCGTGCCGGGCCCGCGTTGGCCGCCGTCACCAGGGCGGCGACCGCGATGACGGCCGCGCCGAACCCTCTGGAGTAGCGCGCGAAAACACGTCGGAGCACGGCGACCTCGCAACAACAGCGCAGTATTAAGCGAGCTTAATCCGCCGCTTAACGTAGGGGCTCCCGGCGCCCAAGAGCAAGAGGGTCAAGGAGAGTTGGATCATAGTCGGGAGTTGACTGAATGTAAGTCGACTTAATGGCATGCTTAATCCATGGCGGAGCGTGACGACCCGGAGATCATCGGGCGCAGGGTGCAACAGCTTCGTACGGCACGCGGGCTGACCCAGCGGCAACTGGCGGAACCCGTGTACACGCCCGCGTACATCTCCACCGTGGAGGCGGGGCGGGTCCGGGCCTCCGAGCCCGCGCTGCGGCACATCGCCGAGCGGCTCGGGGTGGCCTACGAGGAGATCACCACCGGCCGCCCCGCCCACCTCGCCACCGAACTACGGCTGCGCCTGACCGACGCCCAGCGCACGCTCGCCACCGGGGAGGCCGAGGTCGCGGCGGAGCAGTACACCGGGCTGCTGGCGGAGGCGGACGCGCACGGGCTGGCCGCCGAGCAGGCCGCGTCCCTCCTCGGGCTCGGCGAATGCGCCCTGGAGACGGGCGACCTCGCCACGGCGCGTGAGCGCTTCGAGGAATCCGAGCGGAGGATGGGCGACGCACCCTTACCGCAACGCGTACCCGCGATCCGGGGACGCGCCGTCTCCCACTACCTCGCCGGTGAACTCCGTTACGCCTGCTACCTGTTCGAGACCACCCTCGACGAACTCAATCGGACGGGGCTGCACGACCCGGACGCGCTCCTGCTGTTGTACACCGGGGTCATAGGGCCCTACATGGACATGGGCGCGCACGCCCGGGCCGCCCAGGCGGCCGAGTTCGCGCTCGCCCTCGCACCCCAGGTCGGCGACCCGGCGCTGGTGGCCCGGATGCACCGTTCGGTGGCGCGGACGATGATCGCCGAGGGGCGCGTCGCCGAGGCCGACGTCTCCCTCGCCAAGGCCGCCGAGCTCTACCGCCAGCTCCAGATCCGCACCGAGCTGGCCAACTGCCACTGGATGCGCGGGTACTTGTACGTCCAGAACGGCGAACTGGAGCGTGCCGAGGGCGAGTTGCGCGAGGCGCAGACCATGCTCTCCGCCAAGCGGGCCGCCCTCTACACCAGCCAGGTCGCGGTCGAACTGGCCGATGTGCTGCACCGGCGCGGCAAGTCCGACGAGGCCGCCGGGCTGCTCCGTGGGGTGCTCGGCGATCTGAGTCCCGAGCGCGGGGCCATCCACTCGGCCGGTGCGCACCGCCTGCTCGGCATCATCGCCGAGGACGCGCGGGACACGGAGGCCGCCGAGGAGCACTACGTGCGGGCGCTGAGCCTGCTGGAGCGGGCCGGGGCGGCGGGGGATCTTGCCGACCTGTGCCGGCTGCTGGGTGACCTTCTTCGCCGTACGGGACGGGTGGAGGCCGCGCTCGACGCGTACCGCACGGGACTGGGCCACCGCACGGCGCCCGGCACGACGACCCTGGGCCCCGCCCCGGCCCAGCCTCCGCTCTGATCGCGCCCTGTTTCAGCCCCTCCGGCGGCTGAGGAGAGGGGGGCCGGGGCGGCGCCCCCGGGTACGGGACGGATTGCGGGACGGATTGCGGGACGGATTGCGGGACGGACTGCGGGACGGGTACCAACCCCTCGGGCCGCCCCCGCCCGCACAGCCCCCTCTTTGCCGTTTCCGCGCCCCCGCACAGCACCCGTCGCTAACCTCCGGACGCGTACAGGGAGTGCACACGAGGTCAGGCGGGACGGGCGCGCGTGGAGAACCAGGAGTACCCGGCGCCCCGGCGCGGTCTCGCCGACGGGGCCCGCATCGCCGCCCGCACCCTCGTTCACCTGGTGCTCGGCACTCTCGCCCTGATCGCCATCGCCACCGTCGTCTCCGTCCTCGGCCCGACGCTCGCCCTCGACATCGCCACCCCCGCGATGGCGGCCTGGTGGACGGTCTTCACGGCCGTCGCCGTCCAGGGCGTCCCCTTCCTCCTCCTCGGCACCCTGGTCTCGGCGGCGATCGGCGCCTTCGTCCCCGAACGGGTCTTCACCAAGATCCTCCCCCGCAACCCGGCGCTCGCCGTCCCCGTCGCCGGAGCGGCCGGCGTCGTACTCCCCGGCTGCGAGTGCGCCTCCGTCCCCGTCGCCCGGAGCCTGATGCGGCGCGGGGTCACCCCGGCCGCCGCCCTCGCCTTCCTGCTCTCCGCACCCGCGATCAACCCGGTCGTGCTGGTCGCCACGTCCATCGCCTTCCCGGGGCAGCCGATGATGGTGGTCGCCCGCCTCGCCGCCTCCCTCGCGACGGCCGTCGTGATGGGCTGGCTGTGGGTCCGCTTCGGCCACGACGCATGGCTCCGGACCCCGCCGAACCGTGCCGCCGCCTCCGGCTCCACCGATTCCTCCACCGCCTCCACCGCCTCCACCGGTTCCTCCACCGGCTCCCGCTGGGACGGCTTTCGCGCCGGACTCCAGCACGACTTCCTGCACGCGGGCGGGTTCCTGGTGCTCGGGGCGGCCGCGGCGGCGACGTTCAACATCGTCGTGCCCCGCTCGGTCCTCGACGTCTTCACC
Source organism: Streptomyces sp. NPDC058246 (assembly GCF_042881985.1). Taxonomy (NCBI): domain Bacteria; kingdom Bacillati; phylum Actinomycetota; class Actinomycetes; order Kitasatosporales; family Streptomycetaceae; genus Streptomyces; species Streptomyces sp. NPDC058246. The sequence goes on from NZ_JBHVWZ010000027.1 coordinate 103,085, forward strand.
GGCTCGACCTGGCTGTCGGTCCTGCTTCTCGCCGTCCTCGCCGTCGTGCTGTGCGTGTGCAGCGAGGCCGACGCCTTCGTCGCCGCGTCCCTGACGGGCTTCTCCCCGACGGCGCGACTGGCGTTCATGGTGGTCGGACCGATGGTCGACCTCAAGCTGATCGCGCTCCAGGCCGGCACCTTCGGCAAGGCCTTCGCGGCGCGCTTCTCGTCCGTGACCTGGGTGGTGGCCCTGCTGAGCAGTTCGCTGATCGGGTGGTGGCTCCTGTGAGGCGATACGGAGCCGCGCTGCTGCTCCTGCTGAGCGGGGCGGCGGTGCTGCGGATCTCCCTCTTCAGCGACCTGTACCTGCGCTATGTGCAGGCGGGCCTGCGGGTGTACCTGGTCGTCTCCGGGCTGGCGCTGGTCGTCCTGGGCCTGCTGGCCGCCGTACGCGCGAGGACCACAACGACCACCGAGCCCCCCACCGAGACCACCGCAACGACAGGGACGTACGACGGGGAACACGAGGGGGGCGACGATCCGGATCACACCCCCAACCACAACCACAACCCCAACCACAACCCCAACCACGACCACGCCCGTACCCCGCGCATGGCATGGCTCCTAGCCGTCCCCGCCGCAGCCCTGCTGCTCTTCCCACCCCCGGCGCTCGGCTCGTACAGCGCCGGGCGGGAGGCGGCGCAGCGGGCCGCACAGGGGGTCGGGACCTTTCCGGCGCTGCCCGCCGGGGATCCGGTGGACCTGACCCTCGGCCAGTTCACCTCCCGCGCGATCTACGACAGCGGCAGGTCGTTGAAGGGGCGCACGGTCCGGATGACGGGATTCGTCACCCGGGGCGCCAACGGGACCTGGTACCTGGCCCGGCTCCTCATCACGTGCTGCGCGGCCGACGCGAGTACGTACAAGATCCAGGTCAAGGGCGCCGACGCCCCCGTGAACGACACCTGGGTCACCGTCACCGGCACCTGGCACCCCAAGGGCAAGCTGGGCTCGGAGGAGGCATGGCCGCCCGTGCTGGACGCGACGGGGGTGAAGACGGTGAAGCAGCCGGCGAACCCGTACGAGAGGCGTTAGGGCCGACGCGGCACGGCATGCCGAGCGGCAAGGCCCGGCCCGGACCGGAAGCGCCGGATGACTACTCCTCCCCGTCCCCCGTGACTCTGTGGGCCGATCGAGGGGCCTCGCGTGGTGCGCGCGAGGTGGCTCGTCCAGAGGTCCGCGAGGAGCGGATCGTTGCGTGGTACGGACAACGGCAGTGACGAACCGCCGCCGATGTCCCGAGGTGGGCGCTAAGGTTCCCGTGATGCGCCGGGGTGTGGGGCGCGTCACACATCGCTACGAGAACAGGCCGCCGGGGGCTCCTGCGCGGCTGTGCATCTGGGGGGCCTCATGCACGAGATGATCAAGGGCGCCAATGTCGGTCTGGCGTCCCTGAGCGCGGACGTCGGCTCTGTGATGGTGAGCCTGAGCTGGAGCAGTCCGACGGGAGTGGGCGACGCGGATGTCTCCGTGTTGTTGCTGGGTGCCGATGGCAAAGTGCGCACAGACGCCGACTTCTACTTCTACAACAACCCGGTCGCGCCCGACGGGAGCGTGCAGCTCTTGGGCAAGGCGCCGACGGCCGACGGCAACGAGGACCGGATCACTTTCGACCTCACCGCGATTCCGCCGAGGGTCGAGCAGATCGTCGTGGCGGCCAGCCGGTACGAGGGGGCCGGATTCGGAGACCTCACCGACCTGCGGCTGACGCTCGCGGACGGCTCCGGGGAGAGCCTGCTGCGGTACTCCATCGACGACGCGGGTGGGGTCGGCGCGCTCCTCTTCGGTGAGTTCTACAGACGAGGAGGGGACTGGAAGTTCCGCGCGATCGGTCAGGGATACGAATCCGGCCTGGCCGGTCTGGCCACCGATTTCGGCGTCGACATCGACGACGACGCGGACCCCCGGCCGGAGGCGGGGGAGCCGGCGGGCGACGCGGTGTACGCCGAAGTCCCTGAGCCGGTCGTCGTAGCGCATACGGTTCCCGCACCGGTGGAGGCCATATCCGCAAAGGCCGTTCCCCGCCCCCGTACCGCGAAGAAGAAGGTCACGCTGCCCAAGGTGGCCAAGAAGTCCCTCGCCGACAACGACTCCTGGCGCATGGCCCGGCTCTTCCCTGCCTCTGCGCTGAAGAGCGACCGAGAGCGGGAGACGCGGGCCACCTCGGTGCTGCTGTCGGTGATGGCGCAGGTGCCGGAGTTCGGCCGCAGGCTGACGGCGGCCTTCGGGGCACCGGCTGGTCGTATGGAGACCTTCACCGAAGTCTCGCTGCCGAACGGTGACTCCCCGAGGCGGCCGGACGGTGTGATCCGCGTCGAGCGCGCCGGCAAGCTGTGGACCGCGCTCGTGGAAACGAAGACGAACGGGAACTCTCTCAAGCCGGACCAGGTGCAGGCGTACGTCGACATCGCCGCCCGGCGGGGCTACGAGGCCGTGATCACCCTGTCCAACGATGTGGAGCTCGACGGAAGTCCGCTCGTCGAGGTGAAGACAGACGGCCGACGGAAGCACAAGGTGGCCCGCTGGCATCTGTCCTGGGCCGAAGTGACACACCAGGCGCAGATGTTGATCCGCCACGAGGGCCTGGCCAACGCCGCGCACGCCTGGCTGCTGCAGGAGCTGCTGCACTACCTCCAGCACGAGAACTCCGGGTGCCACGGCTTCCAGAACATGGGCCCTGCCTGGGTGCCCGTGCGCAACGGCATTGATGACGAAACGCTGTGCCAGGGCGACCCGCGGGCCGCGGACGTCGTCGAAAGCTGGGAACGGCTCGTGCGGCAGGTGTGCCTACGGCTGGGCGGCGAACTGGGTGAGAAGGTGCTCCCCGTCCAGCGGGCCAAGCGAGGTACGGACCCTCGGGCGCGGCGTGCGGCCCTGGCGGACCAGCTGTGCCGGGACGGAAAGCTGGACGCCGAGCTGCGCATCGAGGGAACGCCCGGCGTCCTCGCGCTCTGCGCGGACCTGCGCACGGGCAAGCTGCGTACGTCCATCGAGATCGCGGCACCCGATCAGGGCTATCCGCTCACCTGGGCCAAGCGGCTCGTCCGACAGCTCGACGACGCCCCGGCCGATCTGCACGTCGAGACCCTCGTCGCGGGTGAGCCAGGTGGCCCGCGCGGCACCCTGGAACGCCTGCGCCCCGAACCGGCTGACATCCTCCCCAAGAACGGCGCCCAGATCACAGGCTTCCGGCTGTCCCTCTTCCGAGGCATGGGAAACACCCGCGGCAACACCGAGACCGGCTTCATCCGAAGCGTCGACGACTCCGTCCACCGCTTCCACACGCAGGTGGTCCTTCACCTGGACCGCCGCACACCGCAGACCCGGCAACCTGTGAGGGCCGCTGCCGCAGGGTGAGGTGGCCGGGTGCGCGGCTTTGTCACAAAGCGCGGATCAGAGTCGGTCCATCCGGGTGTAGGGGCTGAGGACGCGGACCTGGCGGGCGCCGAAGTCGACGAGCATCGCGATGCCCTCTTCGACGCCGACGATCGTGCCCAGGCCGTACTGGTCGTGGGAGACGCGGTCTCCGAGGCTGAACTCCTTGGCCACGGGGACGACCGGGGCGGCGAAGGGGCTGGTGGGCAGGTGGCGCCGGGGCGCGGAGGATTTCGTCATCGTGAGTTCAGTATGAGCCCTATTTCGGCGGGCGGTAGGGCTTGATGGTCTCGATCCCGCTCCGACTCGGGGATCCCGGGCTCGGCGGGCTGGAGGTTCCCGGCCCCTCGCGGGTGAGGGGTCCGTGGACGGACCGGCCGCCGGGGGCCGGGCTTCCCGGGCCGTCGGAGGCCGGGCCGCTCCCGGGTTCCCGCCCCGCTTCTCACGGTCCGAACTCCTGGCTCGCGAGCACGCCGCCCGCCGCGTCGTACACCGTGACCTTCCTGGTGACGCTGGTCGAGGTGGTGCCCGGCGCCGCGGAGTGCGGGACCTTCACCAGTGCGTACCAGACGCCCCAGTCGGGGTTGCCGGGGAGGGTGAGAGCGGTGCCGTTCAGGTTGCCGGCGCGGGTCCGGACCTCGACGCGTGCCGGCTTGCCCGGGCCGTGGAAGATGCCGGAGAGGAAGGACGTGCCGTCCTGCTGACCGGACTCCTGGAGGCCGACGCCGGGTGCGCTCAGGTCGAGATTGCCGTCGGTCACGCTGCGGAACTGGGCTTCGGGTGCCCCCGGCTCCAGCCAGTGCTTGCCGTCCTCCGCCAGCCAGATCTTGGTGCCGGGAGCGACCTGCACCCGTTCGCCGGGTGTGACGACCCGCACCCTCCCCGAAGGAGAGGGGGAGGGGGAGGGGCTCGGGGTGCCGGTGCTCGCGGCGGGTGGTTTCACGCGGTCGCTCGGTTCCGAGGGCGCCGCGGGCGCGCCGTCGCGGAGGACCACCACGGCCAGCGGCACCAGCAGCGCCCCGCAGGCGGCCCCCAGCACGGCGGTCGTGCGGCGCCGCCCGCGCCGGCGGCCCTCACGCTCGATGGCGGCCAGCGGCACCGCGGAGGGCGTGACGTCGTACGCGGCCTCGGCGAACACCTCGCGCAGCCGCTCGGCCTCGGCCGGGGGGCGCGGGGAACGGAACGGGTGGTTCATGGGCGGGCTCCGGAAACGGGGTGGCGGCCGGCGAACAGGGGATGGGCGCGCAGCGCCTCCAGGCCGCGCCGGGCATGCGTCTTCACCGTGCCGACCGAGCAGCCGAGCACTTCGGCGATCTCGGCCTCGCCCAGGTCCTCCCAGTAGCGCAGCACCATCACGGCCCGCTGCCGCGCCGACAACGCGGCCAGCGCCTGGTCCAGGGCCGCCCGCTGCTCCACGGCCTCCGCGTGCCCGGGCTCGCGCTGGTGCACCCGCTCGGGCACGAACGGCATCAGCAGATGCGCGACCCGTCTTTTGCGCACCCGGCTGAGGTTGTTGTTGACCAGCGAGCGCCGTACGTAGAAGTCGACGTCGTCGTGCGGGATCCGCCGCCAGCGGGCGTAGACCTTGGCCAGTGTGGTCTGGACGAGATCCTCGGCCTCGTGGAAGTCACCGGTGAGCATGTGCGCGGTGCGGACCAGGCGGGGCCAGGCCGCGGTGGCGTACGCGGCGAAGTCCCCGCTGTCGGACGGGACTTGGGAGGCGTCGGTGGGGTGGAGCGGCACGTCCGGCGGTCCCTCGGGTCGGGTACGTGGTCGGGGATACGGGGGGATGGGGGGATGGGGCGCTGCAGGGCCGGGAGGGGCCGGGAGGGCCGGGGCCCGGGAGCTGTGAGCCGGACGCCGGACCTGAGCGGCCCGACTTCGCGATCCCGAGATCCCCGATCCCCCGGCTCCCCCACTCACCCGCTCAGTTCAGCTTCAGCCGGGCGTAGATCTTGCCCTTGGTGTCGTGGACGGTGACGCTGCCGAAGTAGTCGAGGCCGCCGTCGTCCCCCGTCGTCGGCACCTCGGCGGTGGCGTACCAGACGCCCCAGCCGGGCTTGCCCGGCAGCTCGAGAAGCTTGCCGTGCACGACACCGTCCTTCGTCTGCACCTCGACGCGGGAGGCGGTGCCCTTGCCGCCGTAGTACAGGCCGGAGAGGAAGTAGTGGCCGGCCACGCCCTCCGTCTGCAGCGACACACCGGGCATGCCGCGGTCGATGTTCCCGTCCACCACACTGCGGAACTGCGGCTCGGGGTTGTCGGGCGTCGTCCAGTGCTTGCCCTCCTCCGTGAGCCAGATCTCGGCACCGCCGGGGACCTTCACGTGCTCGCCGGGGGCGACGATCCGGGCCGAAGGGGCCTTCTCGGCCGCGACCCGCTGGAGGGTGCCGTGCGCCGCCTTCCCCTGTGAGGCGGCGTACGACACCGTCGGCGCCCCGACCAGCGCGACGGCGACCGCGGTCGCGGCCACGTACTTCTGGATCCGTATCCGTGTCATTGAACGGACAACTCCTTGCGACGTACGAACGGGATGGAATGAATGGAATGAGTGGCGACTGGGTGAACGGATGGGAGGGCGCCTCTCCACCCCTTCAAACTCCCGGCGGGGGTACGCCGGATGACACCGGCGGCCGGTTTTCTTTCCCGGGTGTCACATCAGTCGAGCGCGCTGCCCGCCCGCCACTGCTCCCAGCTCAGGTTCCAGTCGCCGTATCCGTTGCCGACGGCCACCGTCTCCTTGGAGCCGACGACCGTGACGACGTCGCCGGGGATGACCTCGTCGTAGAAGGCCTTCGCCGTGCCGTCGGTGGCGAGACCGACGCACCCGTGGGTGACGTTCTGGTGCCCGGCGTAGGTGTTCGCCTTCGGGTTCTGGTGGAGGTACGTGCCCGAGGTGGTGAGGTGCACGGCGTAGTAGTAATAGCCGGCGTACGCGTCGCCGTAGCCGACTGTCCGCGAGTTCATGAACACCTTGGTCGCCTTGTCGGAGACGACCATGGTGCCGTTCCAGGTGTCCATGCCCGGGGCGCCCGCGGTGACCGGGACATGGCGTGTCGAACCGGCCTTCTTCACGGTCATGGTGTGGGTGCGGACGTCGACCGTGGCGACCAGCGAGCGGCCCACCGTGAAGTGGCGGGTGATCCCGGCGCCGGCCCGGACGGTGACCCGCGTGCCGGGCTTCCAGTACGCCCGCGGCCGGAAGTCGACGCGCTGCCCGTCGAGCAGATTTCGGTCCCTGACCCAGCTCCAGGAACCCTCGGCATCCGCCGTGACCTTCAACTGCCGCTCGACGTCAGGACGTTCGGCGGTCGGTATCACGTGGTCGAAGGTCACGGATATGGGCATGCCGACGCCCACGGTCTGCCCGTCGGCGATGTTGACGCGCGCGCCCGTCAGGGACTTGAGGGGCGTGGACGTGGGCTTCGGCTCTGGACGGGCCGTACCGGTGGAGGTCCGCCCCGCGCCGCCCCCGTGCCCCGCCGGGCCGGTCCCCGTCCCCGTACCACCGCTCCCGTCGGCGACGGCCTTCGCCGAGCAGCCCGCCAGCGCCAGCGCGAGTGCGCACACGGCCGCCGCGCCCCAAGCCCGCCTGAGCCGACCCCTCTTGCTCCCCGTCCCCATGCTCCCCGTGGTCATCATGGTCCCCCTGTGGTGTGTTTCGATGTGCGGCGTACGGGACCTGTACGCATGGCACGGACGGCCGGGTTGCACCGGGCCGCGGAAAATCCGGAAACTCCGGCGGGGGGCTTGACCGGGCATGACCGAGGAAGAGTTCGACGCGTTCTACGCGACCGCGTTCCCCCGGCTGACCGGCCAGCTCTACGCCTTCACCGGGGACCACGGCGAGGCGCAGGACGTCGTCCAGGAGGCGTTCGTACGCGCCTGGGACCGGCGGCGGGAGTTCCTCGCCGAGGGTGCGCCCGAGGCGTGGATACGCACGGTGGCGATGCGGCTCGCGGTGAGCCGCTGGCGCCGGGCGCGCCGCTGGCTGGAGCTCGTACGGCACACTCCGCCGCCCGAGCACACGCCGGGCCCCGGCCCCGAGCGCACCGCCCTGGTCGCCGCGCTGCGCACGCTGCCCGAGGCGCAGCGGATGGCGCTGGTCCTGCACCATCTGTGCGACCTGAGTGTCGAGCAGGTAGCCTCCGAAACCGGTGCCCCCGTGGGCACGGTCAAGGCCCGCCTGTCCCGTGGCCGGGCGGCACTGGCACGGGTGCTCTCGGCGGATGCGCCCGAAGCGACGGTTGCGCCGGAAGCGACAGTTGCGCCGGACGCGGCGCATGTGCCGGGCGCGGCAGCCGCGCCGGACTCGGCGGCGGGGCCGGATTCCGCGGACCAGGGCGAGAAGGAGGGCGGCCGTGTCCGATGAACTCACCTCGGATCTCCGGGAGTTGGCCGCCGAGGGCGAGGCCCTCCCGGCGCTGTCCGGTGCGGAGATCCGCGCCAGGGCGGTACGCCGTCGACGTCGCCGCCGTACGACCATGACCGTGGCCGGCGCCTCGGCCGCGGCGGCACTCGCCCTGGTCGTCGCGGTGCACCTCGGCGGGGACGGCTCGGACCGGCGCCCCGCCCCGGCCGCGAGCCCCACCGGCGCGCCCAGCCTTCCGGCGACACCTGACGCCTCGGTCGACCTGTCCCGGCGGGTGATCTCCGTCGCGGGGCGCGAACTGCCGCTCTCCTCCGGCGCCGAGCGGACGCCCACGGGGACGGGCCGGATGACGGTCACCGCGAAGGAGTCCGCCAAGACGATGCCCGGCAGCGAGGCCGGCATCAAGAACGACTACCGCCTCAAGGTGTCCTGGGTCATCGAACTCGGCGCCGCCGACGGGACGGCGAACTACATCGCCGCCCTCTCGTACGACGAGAAGGCGCCCGGCCACTACGACCGCACCACCGGATGGATCGGTCTGCGCCCGACCGACGCGAAGTGGCTGTACGAGCGGCTGCGGCTCGGCTCCGTGATCGAGATCGCGGGGACGGCGCCGACGCCTGGGGCGCCGTCGGGGGGCTGAGGTCTCGTCCTCGAACGCCGGAGACGCCGGAGACGCCGGAGACGCCGGAAATGCCGGACGGGCTGACGGGCCAGGCCCCTGTCACGGGGTGGCGGTGGGCGGGGGAGTCTTGCCCGCAAGGACGTCCGTCAGGCGTTGGGCACCTGCCTCGACGGCCTGTTGGGTGGAGTTGGAGTCGGCGCCGCCGAGCCCGCCGTTGGTGAGGGAGGCGGCGCTGTCGCCGACCCGTACGGCGGCGATGTCCAGGGTCAACGTCGTGGGCTCGCCGTCCAGTTCACCGTTCATGGTCATCTGCAGCCCCTCACGGGCGTCACCCACGCCGGGCAGCGAGGCGCTGATGACCTGCACGGTCTGCCGGCCGCCCGTGTTGTCGACGGCCGTGAACTGGTCGCACTTCGTCGGCAGCGTCTTCAGCCACGCCAGCTTCGCGTCCAGCTCGGACCGCCCGTAGGTGGCGACCTGGTAGCGCATCTGCGCCTCGTTGTCGCTGTCGTCGAAGCCGGTGACCGCCTGGGCCCCCTTCGGCTTGCCCAGCAGGTCCTCGGCGTACAGGCCGTCGAGGAGCCGCTGGCAGTCGGCGGCGTCCCCCTTGTCCGTGACGAAGGCGGAGGCGTCGACCTTGCTCTTGAGCAGCGCGTCCCGCCAGGTCGCCGCGCCCTGCGTCTCGTCCCACTCCGACCCCAGGTCGGTGTTGGTGATCAGCGCGGAGCGGGCCTGGACCTCGTTCAGCGTGGGACCGGCGGACACGGTGGGAGAGGCGGCGGGCACCTCTTTGGCCGCGGCGGACGCGGAGACGTCCGTACGACCGGAACCGCCACCACTGTCGCCGCACCCGGCCGTCGACAGCAGCATGCCCGCGGTCAGGGCGGACGCGAGGAGACAGGACGACGATGGACGGTTCATGACGTGAGCCTCCCGAGGCGGGGTCTGTCCTCCCACGCCATCACCGGGCACGCGTACCCACCAGCGCACCGCGCCGTCCGGGTGAGCCCGGCCGTGCCGGGGTCAGGCCCGGTGGGGTGCGGTCAGGCACGGTGGGGCATGGGGGGGCGCGCGGGCAGGCGCGAATATCTGTTTCCGCCGGCGCAGAATTTGGCTCACGTTGCCGCCAGAATTTCTTATTCCCCAGGTCCGGGTGAGATAGTGCGCCCCCTCCGCGCCTCACATCGTGCTACTGTCGATTTCAGTTGCAGTTGTGGTTCCCAAAGTTTTTCCGGTGCATTTTCCGGATGGGGCAATCATTGCGGCGACGCGAGTCCACACAGTGTGGGCTCTCGAGCTTTGCCCCGAAGGAGATTTGACATGGCTACTGGCACCGTGAAGTGGTTCAACGCGGAAAAGGGTTTCGGCTTCATCGAGCAGGACGGCGGCGGCGCTGACGTCTTCGCCCACTACTCGAACATCGCCACCCAGGGCTTCCGCGAGCTGCAGGAAGGCCAGAAGGTGACGTTCGACGTCACGCAGGGCCAGAAGGGCCCGCAGGCGGAGAACATCGTCCCCGCCTAGTCCGGGACCGCTGACGCCTGACTTCTGAGTCGGCCGATGCTTACAGGTGGCCCGGGGCCCCCCCCCCCGGGGGGGCCCCCCCGGCGCGCGCCGGCCGGGCCCACCCTGC
>NZ_JBHVWZ010000028.1:0-111405 GCF_042881985.1 Streptomyces sp. NPDC058246
GCAGGGTCGTTTGGGGTGGGGGTGTTTTAGGGGTTGGCGCGGGGGCCCCCGCCCCCCTTCAGGGGCGCGGGGAACCGCGCGGGGCGAAGAAAATCCCGCTCAGCCCGCCAGGAAGTCCCGCGCGATGTTCTCCGCGACCCGCTCCAGGATCGGCCCCGCGTCCGCGATGCACTTCGCGACGTCGGGCTCGATCTCGGTGAGGGGGTACGCACGGCGGATGCCGGCCTTGCCGAGAGCCTCCGGCCGCAGGGCGAGACGCCCGCAGACGGCGACGACCTCCTTGCCCGCCGCACGCGCGGCCGCGGCGACACCGGCGGGAGCCTTGCCATGAAGGGTCTGCTCGTCGAGCGAGCCCTCACCGGTGATCACCAGCGTCGCGCGGTCCAGCGCGGGTGCGAAGCCGAGGACGTCGAGCATGACCTCGATGCCGGGGCGGAAGCGGGCGCCGAGCACCAGGGCCCCGTACCCGATGCCGCCCGCGGCGCCCGCACCGGGCGCGGCGGCGTACTCGGCGGCCTTGGACCCGATGGTCTTCTCCAGCACCACGGCGAAGTGGGCGAGGGCCGCGTCCAGGGTGGCCACGTCGTCGGGGCTCGCGCCCTTCTGGGGGCCGTACACGGCGGGCGCGCCCTTGGGCCCGGTCAGCGGGTTGTCCACGTCGCTGGCGAGGACGAAGTCGACCGCGGAGATCCGGGCGTCGAGGCCGGTCAGGTCGGCGGTGACCACGTCGCGCAGCGCGGCCCCGCCGGGAGCCACCGGCTCACCGTCCGCGTCCAGGAAGCGCGCGCCGAGCGCGGACAGCATGCCCGCCCCGCCGTCCGTCGTGGCGCTGCCGCCGACGCCGAACACGATCGTGCGCGCACCGGCGTCCAGCGCGGCGCGCAGCAGCTCCCCGGAGCCGTACGTCGAGGACGTGAGCGGCGCGAAGACACCGGCGGGCAGCCGCTGCAACCCGCTCGCCTCGGCCATCTCCACGACCGCGGTGTCACCACGCAGCGCATACGCGGCCGTGACCTCGTCGCCCAGCGGCCCGGCGACCCGCACCTCACGCCGTTCGAAGCCGGCCGCGGCTGCCGCGTCGACGGTGCCGTCGCCGCCGTCGGCCACGGGCAGCGCCTCGACCTCGACGCGCGGTGCGATCCGGCGCAGTCCCGCCGTCACGCGCTCCGCGACCTGTACGGCCGTCAGCGATCCCTTGAACTTGTCCGCGGCGATGAGCACACGCGGGGTCCGATTCACAGCAGCGTCCGCCACCTTGCATTCCCCTTGCTTTCCGGGCCTTGCTCACGTCAAGGCAGTCGCGCCGCTGTGACCTTAACCGGAGGAAGCCCCCGCCGTCATGCCCCGCCCACTCTCCGGAACCACGCGCGGGCCGCGCCGACCGGCTCGCGGAATCCCGCGCGTGGCCGCCCGGAATTGGGTACACCGGAGCTATGACCCCTGTGGGCACTGAGCTCGCCGACCGCATCCTCGGGGGCTGGCTGGGCCGGATCGCGGGCAACATGCTCGGCAAGCCGGTCGAGCAGGGCGACCACTGGACGCGGGACCGGATCGACCGCTATCTGCGGCAGGCCGCTGCTCTGCCGCTCACCGACTATCTCCCCGAGCCCGCCGGCGACGGCGCCGCGAGCGACGAGTCCGCACTGCGTCCCGAGTGGCGGAGTTGCGTGCGCGGCCGGATCCACGGCAGCTGCCGGGACGACGACGTCGACTACGCCATCCTCGGGCTCCATCTCCTGGAGACCCACGGCTTCTCCTTCAGCACCGAACAGGTGGGCGACCTGTGGCTGCTGCGGCTGCCGTATCTGCAGACGTTCACCGCGGAGCGGGCCGCCTACCGCAACCTCGCCAATGGCCTGAAACCGCCGCTGACGGCGACGTACGAGAACCCCTACCAGGAGTGGATCGGCGCGCTCATCCGCGCCGACGTCTATGGCTGGACCTGCCCGGGGCTGCCGCGCCGCGCGGCGTCCCTGGCCCGCAGGGACGCCGTCCTCTCGCACACGGGCAACGGTGTGTACGGCGCGATGTGGGCGGCGGCGCTGATCTCCGCAGCCTTCACCGCGCCGACCGTCCGGCACGCGCTGGACACCGCGCTCACGGTCATCCCCGCGAGCTGCCGCCTCGCGCGCACCGTGCGCCGGGTGCTCACACTCCACGAGACCCGGATGACCTGGGAGGACACGCTCAGCACGGTGGCCGAGGAGACCGCGGGGCTGGGCTGGATCCACACGATCCCCAACGCCGGGGTCCTCACGGCGGGGCTTCTGTACGGCGATGGCGACTTCACCCGCACCATCACACTGACCGTCCGCGGCGGCCTGGACACCGACTCGAAGGGCGCGACCGCGGGCTCCGTCGCGGGCGTGCTGTGCGGGGCCGCGGCGGTCCCCTCGCAGTGGAAGGATCCCCTGGAGGACACCGTCCGCAGCGCGGTGTTCGGCTTCGACGGGGTACGGATCAGCGAACTGGCGTCGCGCACGGTCGCGCTGGCGGGCACCGAGGCCTAGACCGGCGCCGCTCCGTCGTGCGCCGCCGGCACCCGCAGGCGGCGACCTCGACGTGTCCTCCGTACGTCTGGCCTTGGAGGAGGCGCCCCGGCTCAGCCCGATCTGCCACTTCGCGAGCCCGGCAGCGAGTCCGAGGAACGGCTGCGGGAGCTGGTCACCCACCGTGGACGACCGCTCTCGCTACCCTTCGAGGATGAGCGCCTCAGACTTCGCCGCGTACATCGCCGGGCTGCCCCGCGTCCTCGCCGGGGCCGCCGCCCTCTTCCGTGACGCCGACGACCGTGTGCTGCTCGTCGAGCCGAACTACCGAGAGGGCTGGGCCCTTCCCGGCGGCACCGTCGAGTCGGACGACGGGGAGACTCCGCGCCAGGGAGCGCGCCGCGAGACCGCCGAGGAGATCGGCCTCGACGTCGAACTCGGACGGCTGCTCGCGGTGGACTGGGTGCACGGCACGGCCCGGCCGCCGCTGGTGGCGTATCTGTACGACGGTGGGGTCCTCGGCGAGCAGGAACTCAAGGCGATCCGGTTGCAGGAGGAGGAGCTGCTGTCCTGGCGCCTGGTGGCGCGCGAGGAGCTGGCCGAGTATCTGCCGGGTGCCCTGGGACGGCGCGTACTGGCCGGGCTCGACGTGCTGGCCGACGGCACGGGGGCGGCGGAGCTGGAGAACGGCCACCGCGTGAGCTGACCGGGCGCGGTTCGGCCCTCGACTCGGACCGCGGCGTCGCGCGGCCTGAGGTCCACCCCAGGCAGCGCGTGGTCGGGTTCGGCGACTCGGCGGAGATCACCCCGGACGGGACGCGGGTCGAACACGAGCCCGGATCAGATCGGGTTCCCGACGTTCTCGGGCCGGCCGGGTGCACGCGGCCTGATCGCCACCGTCCCGTCCGTGCTGTCGTCGGCCAGTGCCCGGATCAGCCCGTGGTCAGGGGAGAGCCGGCATGCGGGGTCCGTACGGGCGGCGTCCCCCGTGAGTGCGAACGCCTGGCAGCGGCAGCCGCCGAAGTCCTCGTCGCGGCGGGAACAGCTGCGGCAGGGTTCGGCCATCCAGCTGGTCCCGCGGTAGCGGGTGAACGCCTTGGAGTGGTCCCAGATCCAGGCCAGCGGATGGTCGCGGATGTTCGGTGGGTCCAGATCCGGCAGGGAGGCCGCGGCCGGGCAGGGCAGGACCGTCCCGTCCGGGGTGACGGTGAGCGAGACCGCTCCCCACCCGCCCATGCACGGCTTGGCGACACCGTCGAAGTAGTCGGGGACGACCCAGACGAGTTCGGGTCCCCCCGCCGGGTTCTCCTCACCTGCGGGGCCGGGGGAGAGCCTCTCGCGCCACCGCTCGACGGCGACCCGCGCCCGGGCGAGCTGGTCACGCGTGGGGAGCAGCGCGGCACGGTTGAGCAGACTCCAGCCGTAGAACTGGACGTTGGCCAGTTCGATGCGGTCCACACCCCAGGACAGACCCAGTTCGACGATGGCGTCGACGGCGTCGAGGTTCTCGCGGTGCAGGACGACATTGAGGCCGAGCGGGAGGCCGGCGGCCCGTACGAGCTCGGCGGCCCGTTCCTTCTCGGCGAAGGACCGGCGTCCGCCGATCCGGTCGGAAGCGCGTGGGTCGGCGTGCTGGACGGACAACTGGACGCTGCGCAGCCCGGCGTCGGCGAGCGCGGACAGCCGGGCCTGGTCCAGGCCTACGCCGCTGGTGACCAGCTGGGTGTAGATCCCGGCGGCCTCGGCCGCGGAGACGATCTGTTCCAGGTCTCGGCGCAGCAGCGGCTCGCCGCCCGAGAGATGCGTGTGGACGACGCCGAACTCTCCCGCTTGACGCATCACGTCCGTCCACTGCTCAGTGGTCAGCTCGCGCGAACGCCTCGTCAGCTCCAGCGGGTTGGAGCAGTACCCGCAGTGGAGGGGGCAGGCATGGGTGAGTTCGGCCAGCAGGGCCCACGGGCGGCCGGGTGCGGGGGCCGGAGCGGCGGGGACCGTCGGGTGATCGGCGGTGGTCATCGGAGCCAGCCCTCCGCGCGCAGACGCTCGAGGAAAGGAGGGACGTCGGTGGCCACGGGGGAATCGGGAAAGGCTTCGGCCAGTTCATCGACGATGTCGCGCACGCCGCGGGTGCCGTCGCACAGGTCGACGACCGGTCCGGCCCCGCCTGTCAGGACGACGACGCGTTCGGGAAGGAGCAGCAGGTCCTTGTCGCGTGCGTGGTCGTACCGCCGGACGATGGAGGGCGCCAGCACGGGCCGCCAGTCGGTGACCGCCGCCGCCCTCACAGCTGTCCCCGGCGGTCTGCCCGGTCCACGGCGTCGAGCAGCGACCACAGGACATCGCATTTGAAGCGCAGCGCGGTCACGGCACGCTCCTGGTCGTCCCGGGTGCGGGCCCAGCCGAGCACGAGGCCGAGTGCTTCGCTGCTGTCGCGCCGGCCTTGGGAGACACGGGCGCGGAAGTAGGCGAGGCCATCGGGTTCGATCCACGGGTAGTGACGTTCCAGGGCGTCTATGCGGGTGCGCATCAGGTCCGGCGCGGACAGTTCGGTCAGGGAGGCGGCGACGGCCTCGAGGGGTGAGCGGAGCCGGCAGAAGTTGACGTATCCGTCGACCGCCAGCCGTACGCCCGGCAGAACGGTGTCGGCGCACAGCAGCGTCTCGCGGTCCAGACCGGCCGCCTCGCCGAGCCGCAGCCACCGCTCGATGCCGCCCTCGCCGTCCCGCTGCCCGTCGTGGTCCTGGATGCGGCGCAGCCACATCCGGCGCAGGTCGGGGGTCTCCAGTTTGGCGGTGATGAGGGCGTCCTTGACGGGGATGTGGCGCTGGTAGTGGAAGCGGTTGGCGATCCAGCGGCGGAGCTCTTGCGGGCTGAGATCGCCGCTGTGCATCCGCAGGTTGAAGGGGTGGCGGTGGTGGTACCGCTCCTCCCCCACCGCGCGCAGTCGTGCCTCGAACTCCGCGGGGCTCCAGGGCTCCGCGAGCGGGGCGAGTGCCGTGTTCACAGCTCGATCACCATCCCGTCGTGCGCCACCTCGATGCCCAGCCGGGCGAGCCGCTTGTGCTGCGGCGCCGCCGGGTCGACGAGGGGGTTGGTGTTGTTGAGGTGCGTGTAGAGGCACCGGGCGGGGAGGGGGGCAAGTCGTTCGGCGGTGCCGTCGGGTCCCTCGATGGGCAGGTGGCCCATGCCGGTGGCGGTGCGGTCGGAGATGCCCGTGCGGCGGGGCTCCTCATCGTCCCAGAAGGTGCCGTCCACGATGACGCAGTCGGCCTCGGCGGCGGCCTGCTGGAGGCGGTCCGGCCACGCGGCCAGTGCCGGGGCGTAGAGCGCGGTCGCGCCGGAGCCGGGGTCGTACAGGCGCAGCGCGACGACCCACGCGTCGTCGTCCGGGGCGTCGGCGGCGTACCGCGGGCGCTTGCCCGACACCGGGATGCCGCTGATCTGCAGGCCCGACGTACCGCGGTCCAGCGGCTCGGCGCCGCGCCGCGGCAGCTCACGCAAGGTCAAGGAGGTGTACGGCGCCAGCACCTCGCCGAGGTGCAGGCGGCCCAGGAGGGCCTCACGGACCGGAGCCGTCGCGATCACCTCGAGGCGGTCCGCCTCTCGCAGCCGGGCGATGCCCAGGGTGTGGTCGAGTTCGGCGTCGGTGAGGACCACTCCGGCGACCGGGGTCTGCCGGGGGCCGGGCCCCGGGTGGAGTTCGGGCCGGCCCTCGATCTGGTCACCGATGTCGGGTGTCGCGTTGACGACGTACCAGCGGTCATCACCGGTCCGGACGGCGAGCGAGGCGTGACGGCGACGGCGCCGCGGGTGGGCGCGTGCCCCGGAGCATCCGGGGCACGCGCAGTTCCACTGAGGGATGCCGCCGCCGGCGGCCGTGCCGAGTACCAGCAGCAGCATGGCAGCGGCTAGCGGGAGCTGAGGGAGTAGGCGGTGACCTCGAGCGCGGTGTCGACGACCTCGTAGGCGGGTGCCTGCCAGGTGGTCTTGTCCGTCTCCCTCGTGGCGGTCCACTCGACCGGCTTCGTCTGTTCCTTGGTTTCGTTCATCGGCCGTACGTCCTTTCCGTTGGGGTCACTCGATGGGGACGCTGGGGGTCACTTGATGGGGACGCGGAGGACCTTGTCCTTGCCGTATCCGAGGTCGCTGGTGCCCAGCCACAGTTCGTTCGCGCCGGGGACCTTGGCGATGGCGCGCAGCCGGCCGTACGTGCCGGCGTAGAACTCGGTCTTCGTACCGACTCGCTCGGTGTCCCCGTCGATCGGGATGCGCCACAGCCGCTGGCCGCGGAGCGACGACACGTACATGACGTTGTTCACGATGGCGAGCTGGGCGGGCACGCCCTTGTCCGGGGTGAAGGTGGCCTTCGGGTTGGTCATGCCCTTGACGTCGCAGGAGCCCTCGCAGTTGGGCCAGCCGTAGTCGGCGCCGGGCTTGATCAGGTTGACCTCGTCCCACGTCTGCTCGCCGATCTCCGCCGACCACAGCCGGCCCTTGCGGTCCCAGGCCAGGCCCTGCGGATTGCGATGGCCGTAGCTGTAGACGTGGTTGCCGAACGGGTTGCCGGGGGCCGCGGCGCCGGTCTTGGTGATCCGGAGGATCTTTCCGTTGAGCGAGTTCTTGTCCTGCGCGAGTTTCGACTGGAGGGCGTCGCCGGTCGAGACGTAGAGATATCCGTCGGGACCGAAGGCGATCTTGCCGCCGTTGTGGTCCCCACCGCGCCTGATGCCGGTGAGCACCGGCGTGTAGTTGCTGAGTGATGTGCCGTCGTAGTCCATCCTGACGACCCGGGTCTCGCTCTGCGTGGTGTGCACGAAGAACACCTGCTTGTCCTTCTTGCCGTCCCAGGTCGGTGAGGGAGCGACACCCAGCAGCCCGCCGGAGCCCTCCTCATAGGGCTCGGGCACCGTGTAAGGCACCTCGCCGACCCGGTTCTTGGTGCCGTCGCGGTCGACGCGGTAGACCTGGTAGGACAGCCGCTCGGTCACCAGCGCCGAACGTCCGTCCGGCAGGAACGAGATGCCCCAGGGGTTGGCCCAGCCCGTGGACAACGTGCTGACGTCGGCCGGTGTACCGCCGTCGACGGCGGCGTCCAGGGCGGCATCCGTAGCCGCAGCGGTGGTGGGTGTTACTGCGGCTGCCGACACCGGCGGCAACAGGCCGGCTGCCAGCAGGGCGGCTGCGGCGGCCAGCGAGGTTATGCCGGACCGGGATCCATGCCGCACCGAGCGGCCTGAATGTGGCATATCGACACCTTTCCTTCATGGTTTCCGAGCGATCCGTGGTGGTGCGGCGTGCCCACACGCCCGTGGAAACAGTGACCTTCTGAAGAACCGCGCCGCTCTGCAATGCAGCCTTGGCGATGCACGACCGACCTGCGACCGGTGTTGCGCCACCAGGGTGAGGAGCCTCGAGGCGCGCGGGGCTGACAGTGAGTCATCCGCGGCGGTGCCCCTGCGTGACCGCGGGTCCCTCGTGCCGCGGGAGGCCGTTCGACAGTTCCTCCACGAGGGAGCCGCCTCGGCACCGCGAGACGTGTCGCTCGGGCTCACCCGGGCTCATCTACGAGGGCTCAAAAAAAATCGGACGGGGATGTCGAGAACCCGTGACTGGCTCCGTCCCCGTAGTGAACGCGACCACAATGGGTCGCATCAGCACCGAGGAGAACCACGATGGCCAAGTACTTGCTGCTCAAGCACTACCGCGGCGCTCCGGCTCCGGTCAACAACGTGCCCATGGACCAGTGGACGCCGGCGGAGATCTCGTCTCACGTGAAGTACATGCAGGACTTCGCGGCCCGGCTCGAGGGGACCGGCGAGTTCGTCGACGCTCAGGGGCTCGCCCCCGAGGGGACGTTCGTACGGTACGACGGCGAGGGTCGACCGCCGGTCACCGACGGCCCGTTCGCCGAGACCAAGGACCTCATCGCCGGCTGGATGGTGATCGACGTCGACAGCTACGAGCGCGCCGTCGAGCTGGCCGGGGAACTGTCGGCCGCCCCCGGGGCGGACGGGAAGCCGATCCACGAGTGGGTGGAGCTGCGCCCGTTCATGGCCGCGCCGCCCACCATCACGGAGTGACCTCGCCGATGAACGAGGCCCTGCTCAGGAGCCTCACGCCGAGCGTGCTCGGCATCCTCGTCCGCCGCGGAGCCGACTTCGCGGCGGCCGAGGACGCCGTGCAGGACGCGCTGATCGAGGCGGTCCGCGTCTGGCCGGCCGGCGCGCCGCGGGACCCCAAGGGCTGGCTGGTCACCGTGGCCTGGCGCCGGTTCCTCGACGCGACGCGGGCGGACGCCGCCCGCCGCCGGCGTGAGGACCTCGTCGACGAGGAGCCGGCGCCCGGGCCCGCGCCCACGGTGGACGACACGCTCCAGCTCTACTTCCTGTGCGCCCATCCGTCGCTGACGCCGTCGTCCGCGGTCGCGCTCACGCTGCGCGCCGTCGGCGGGCTGACCACCCGCCAGATCGCCCAGGCCTATCTGGTGCCCGAGGCGACCATGGCGCAGCGCATCAGCCGCGCCAAACGCACCGTCTCCGGCATGGGGGTCTCCCCTGCTCGAGCGAAGCCGAGAGCTCGGGGAAGGTTCGACCAGCCCGGCGACGTCGCCACCGTGCTGCGCGTCCTCTACCTGGTCTTCAACGAGGGCTACTCCGGCGACGTCGACCTCGCCGCCGAGGCCATCCGGCTCACCCGGCAGCTCGCGGCCGCGATCGACCACCCCGAGGTGGCGGGGTTGCTCGCCCTCATGCTGCTCCACCACGCCCGGCGCGCCGCCCGGACCGCGCCCGACGGCAGCCTGGTGCCGCTCGCCGAGCAGGACCGCGGCCGGTGGGACACCGAGTCGATCGCCGAGGGCGTCGAGATCCTGCAGGCGGCCCTCGCCCGCGACCGGCTGGGCGAGTTCCAGGCCCAGGCCGCCATCGCGGCACTCCACGCCGACGCGCCCGCCGCCGAGGAGACCGACTGGGTGCAGATCGTCGAGTGGTACGACGAGCTCGCGCGCCTGACCGACAGCCCGGTCGTCCGGCTCAACCGCGCGGTGGCCGTCGGCGAGGCCGACGGACCGCGCGCGGGCCTGGCGGCGCTCGTGGCGCTGGACGAGTCGCTGCCCCGCCATGCCGCGGTGGCCGCGTACCTGCACGAGCGCGACGGCGACCTGGCGACGGCGGCACGGCTGTACGCCGAGGCGGCCAGAAAGGCACCCAACCTCGCCGAGCGCGACCACCTGACGCGCCAGGCCGCCCGGCTCAACGCGCGTGTGCGCCCCTGACGGGGTGTGCGGCTCTGACTCGGCGGTCGGTGTGGCTGCCGCCCCCGAATCCGTTCGCCCCCGTGGGGATGGGCGTCCTACCCTCGGCCTATGGACAAGCCCCTCGTCGCCATCCTCAGTGGTGCCGGCGTCTCCACCGATTCCGGGATACCTGACTATCGCGGCCCGAACGGGCTGTGGCGGCGGGACCCGGCGGCCGAGAAGCTCGTCACGTACGAGTACTACATGGAGGATCCGGAGATCCGGCGGCGGTCCTGGCAGATGCGGCGCAAGAACCGCACCTTGCGGGCGCAGCCGAACGCGGCGCACCTGGCCGTGGCCGAGCTGGAGCGGTCCGGGGTACCGGTCCGGGTGATCACGCAGAACGTGGACGGGCTGCACCAGCTCGCCGGGATGCCCGCCCGCAAGGTGCTCGAGCTGCACGGGACCGCGCGGAGTGTGATGTGCACGAAGTGCCATGCGCGCGGGCCGATGGAAGACGCGCTGGCACGGGTCGAGGCCGGTGAGGAGGATCCGGCCTGTCTGGAGTGCGGTGGGATCCTCAAGTCGGCGACGGTGATGTTCGGCGAGCGGCTCGACCCGGTGGTGCTGGGCGAGGCGGTCGCCATCACCAAGGCCTGCCAGGTGTTCATCGCCGTCGGGAGCAGCCTCCAGGTGCAGCCCGCCGCGGGGCTCGCCGGCCTCGCCGCCGACCATGGCGCCCGGCTGATCATCGTCAACGCCGAGCCGACACCGTACGACGACCGCGCCGACGAAGTCGTACGGGAGCCGATCGGCACCGCGCTGCCCGAACTCCTGCGCAGTCTCGGCGAGCGGCAGAGCGACTGACTGGGGCCGCCGGTCGGAGCGGCTAGAAGAGAGCCGCTCCGCTCTCGAAGTCCAGCAGCCGCTTCTTGCGGTCCAGGCCGCCGCCGTATCCCGTGAGGCTGCCGTTCGCGCCGACCACGCGGTGGCAGGGCACGATGATGCCGATCGGGTTCTTGCCGTTGGCGAGGCCGACCGCGCGCGAGGCGGCCGGATTGCCGAGCGACTCCGCCAGTTCACCGTACGAACGGATCTCGCCGTACGGGATCTGCCGGAGCTGGTCCCAGACGCCGCGCTGGAAGGGCGTCCCGTCCATGCGCAGTTCGAGGGTGAACTCCTTCAACTCGCCCGCGAAGTAGGCCCGTAGCTGGTCGATCGCCTCGCCGAAGGGCGTCTCGTCGCGTTCGCCGAAGGTCTCCTCGGGCGGGCGATGGCGCTGGCCGACCATGTAGAGGCCGGACAGGACACCGTCCGTGGCGACGAGGGTCAGAGGTCCGTACGGGCTGTCGATGACCGTGTGCTGTTTCACTGAACGTCCTAACGTCCCTATACCGGGAGGAAGTTGATCGGGTGACTGTCGGTCGCCCACAGGTACTGGACGGCGTACGCGCGCCAGGGGCGCCAGGCCGCGGCGCGTGCCGTGAGGGCGGTCGGGGTGGACGGGAGCCCCAACTCCTGTGCGGCACGCCGGATTCCGAGGTCGGTGGGGAGGAAGGCGTCGGGATCGCCGAGGGCGCGCATGGCGATCACATCGGCCGTCCAGGGGCCGAACCCAGGAAGCGCCAACAACCGGGCGCGCGTCTCCGTCCAGTCGCTCTCCAGTCCCAAGTGGAGAGCTCCGTCGGCGAGTTGGCGTACGAGGGTGGTGAAGGTGGTGCGCCGAGTCTGCGGCATGGCGAGGGACTCGGGGTCGAGCGCGGCGAGCGCCTCGGTCGAGGGGAAGAGATGGCTGAGGCCGCCCTCGGGGTCGTCGACCGGTTCGCCGTGCGCGGTGACCAGTCGGGCCGCGTGGGTGCGGGCCGCGGCCGTGGAGACCTGCTGGCCGAGCACGGCGCGTACGGCGAACTCCGACTCGTCGACCGTGCGCGGCACCCGGCGGCCGGGCGCCTTGTCGACGAGCGGGGCGAGCAGCGGGTCGGTGCGCAGCTGCTCGTCGACCGCCACCGGGTCGGCGTCCAGGTCGAGCATGCGGCGGCAGCGGCTGATGGCGACGGGCAGGTCGCGCAGGTCGCTGAGGGTGAGGCGGCAGGCGATGTGGTCCGCCTTCGGGGTCAGGGCGACGATTCCGTTCCCGTACGGCAGCCGCAGGGTCCTGCGGTACGCCCCGTCGCGCCACTCCTCCACACCGGGTACGGCGGTCGCCGCGAGGTGGCCGAAGAGGTTGTCGGGGTTGAGCGGGGCACGGAAGGGGAGCCGGAGGCTCAGCACGCCAGGGGTGCCCGGGGCACTCTTCTTCGGAACCCTGGTGCGCAGCTCGCTCGGCGCCAGCGCGAAGACCTCGCGCACGGTGTCGTTGAAGGTGCGGATGGAGGAGAACCCGGCGGCGAAGGCGATCTCCGCCATCGGGAGCGGGGTGGTCTCGATGAGCAGCCGCGCGGTCTGGGCGCGCTGGGCGCGGGCCAGCGCCAGCGGTCCTGCGCCGAGTTCGGCGAGGAGCTGCCGCTCGATCTGGCGGGTGCTGTAGCCGAGCCGGGCGGCCAGACCCGGTACGCCCTCGCGGTCCACGACGCCGTCGCCGATCAGCCGCATCGCGCGGGCCACCAGGTCGGCGCGCTGGTTCCACTCGGGCGAGCCGGGGCTGGTGTCCGGTCGGCAGCGTTTGCAGGCCCGGAAGCCGGCCTGCTGGCAGGCGGCCGCGCTCGGGTAGAAGGTCATGTTCTCCGGCTTCGGCGGCACCACCGGGCAGCTGGGCCGGCAGTAGATCCGTGTGGTCACCACCGCCGTGAAGAACCATCCGTCGAAGCGCGCGTCCTTCGACCGGACGGCGCGCACGCAACGCTCGATGTCGGTGTGCATCCCGTTCTGCATGCCTCAAGCATCGGGCACGTCCAGGGGTGGGGCTGGCGAGAAAACGACATCTACCTGGCCGGACCGGCGGCTGGGCCGCGCCCTACTTCCGCCACGCGGATTCCCGGAGCAGCCTAAGTCCGTTCAGGCCGACCAGGACGGTGGAACCCTCGTGACCCGCGACGCCGAGCGGCAGCGGGAGGTGGCCGAGGAGGTCCCACAGGACGAGGGCGGTGATGAACGTACCCGCGAGGACCAGGTTCTGGGTGACCAGGCGGCGGGCGGCGCGGGAGAGACGTACGACGGTGGGGATGGCCGCGAGTTCGTCGCGGACGACGACGGCGTCGGCGGTGTCCAGGGCGAGGTCGGAGCCGGCGCGGCCCATCGCGATCGACGTGTGGGCGGCGGCCAGCGCGGGAGCGTCGTTGACGCCGTCGCCGACGAACAGCACCTTGCGGCCCGTCTGCTGGAGGTGCCGTACGGCGTCGGCCTTGTCCTGGGGCAGCAGACCGGCGCGTACGTCGGTGATGCCGGTGGCGGTGGCCACCCGGGCGGCGGCGCGCGGGTTGTCGCCGGTGAGCAGGACGGGTGTGGCGCCCGTCAGGGCGGTGAGCGCGGCGGCCGACTCGGGGGCGTCGGGGCGCAGGCGGTCGGTGAGCAAGAGGCTGCCGACGGAGGTGCCGTCGCGTGCCACGAGGACGACCGTGGCGTCCGTGTCGGAGTGCGTGTCCGGTCGGCCGACCGTGATGGCGTGGCCGTCGATCGTAGCCGTGACGCCGTGGCCCGGCTGTGCCGTGAAGTCGTCGGCGGGTGCGAGGCGCAGGCCGCGGGACCGGGCGGCGGCGACGATCGCGCGGGCGAGCGGATGTTCGCTGGGGTGCTCCGCGGCGGCCGCCAGGGCGAGCAGGGCGTCCTCGTCCAGCCCCGAGTCCGGCGCCGGACGTAGGGCCGTCACCTCGGGCGCGCCCTCGGTCAGGGTGCCGGTCTTGTCGAGGGCGGCCAGGTCGATCTCGCCGAGGCGTTCCATGGCGACGGCCGACTTGACCAGGACGCCGTGCCGTCCCGCGGTGGCGATGGCGGAGAGCAGCGGCGGCATGGTGGCCAGGACGACCGCGCACGGGGAGGCGACGATCATGAAGGTCATCGCCCGCAGCAGCGCGCCGGTGAGGTCCGCGCCGAAGGCGAGGGGCACCGCGAAGACGGCCAGGGTCGCGGCCACCACGCCCACCGCGTACCGCTGTTCGACCTTCTCGATGAACAGCTGGGTCGGCGCCTTGGTGCGCGAAGCCTCCTCCACGAGGGTGACGATGCGGGCGATCACCGAATCGGCGGGGTCGCGTTCGACGCGCACGCGCAATGCGCCGGTGCCGTTCAGGGTGCCCGCGAAGACCTCGTCGCCGGGGGTCTTGAGGACCGGCAGCGGTTCGCCGGTGATGGTCGCCTGGTCGGCCTCGCTGATGCCGTCGAGAACCCGCCCGTCGGCTCCGACGCGCTCCCCGGGCCGGATCAACAGCACGTCGCCGACGGCGAGTTGACCGGTGGGGACCGACTCCTCCCCCTCGGGTGTCACCCGCGTCGCCGTGGCGGGCGCCAGGTCGAGCAGTCCCCGTACGGAGTCGGCGGTGCGTGCGGTGGCCAGGGCCTCCAGCGCGCCGGAGGTGGCGAAGATGACGATCAGCAGGGCGCCGTCCAGGACCTGCCCGATCGCGGCGGCGCCCAGGGCCGCGACGATCATCAGCAGATCGACGTCCAGGGTCTTCTCGCGCAGCGCGCGCAGTCCTTCCCGGGCGGGCTCCCAGCCTCCGGCGGCGTACGCGATCACGTAGAGCGGACCGTACGTCCACCCCGGAGCGCCGCCGAGGTGCAGGGGGAGCGCGAGGAGGAAGGCGACGGTCGCGAGGAGCGCCCAGCGGGCCTCCGGCAGCGCGAGGGCGCGGGTGCGGCGGCGTGGGGTCGCGGGGGCCGGCCGGTCGGTGACGGGGGCCGGGGCGAGAGTGGGAGACACACGGCCACCATACAGGAACGCATGAAGACTCATTCATATCTTCATATGCGGTGGGTAAGATACGGCCCATGGGTCATGGAGCCGTCACCGCCGCGCAGGACGCGACCGAGCGCGTACGTCTGGACGCGGCCAACGTCGCGAAGGTGGCGACCACGCTCCAGGCACTGTCGACCCCGTCCCGCCTGCTGATCCTCGCCCGGCTGCGCGAAGGGCCGCTCCCGGCGACGGAGTTGGCCACGGCGGTGGGCATGGAGCAGTCCGCCTGCTCGCACCAGCTGCGACTGCTGCGCAACCTGGGCCTGGTGGTCGGCGAACGGAGCGGACGCTCGGTGGTGTACGCGCTGCACGACCACCATGTCGCCGAACTCCTCGACCAGGCGGTCTACCACGTGGAGCATCTGCGCCTCGGGCTGAGTGACACGCCCGAGTGATGTGACGCCATCGGCGCCACCGCTACCCGTCCCCTCCTTACGGGGCTCGGGTTCTCCCCGTCCCTGTCTCGGGCCCGGGCCCTTCCGTCAGCGGGGCTCCTCGCCCTGGGCCACCTCCACCTCGTGATGGAAGGCGAGGACGCCTGCCGCCGAGGCGCCGGCCGAGACGGCGGCGCAGACGGCGAGGAGCAGGGCGATCCAGGAGGCGGCCCGGTGGCGCGGGGGCGAGCTGAGGAGGGCGGCGACACGCTGGGGGACGGGGCCGGTGGTGGCCGCGGGGGCGAAGTCGGGGCGGACGGAGTGGGACGCCCGGGTGGCCAGGGCGGCACGGGCGATGGCACGGGCGGTCAGGCGCCGGTCCCCCACCGCGGCGGCGGCGGCCTCGTCGGCGGCACGCTCGGCGGCGAGCGCGATGACCGGGCGGACCGGGCGCAGGCCCGGGTGACAGTGGGCCGCGAGTTCGGCCGCGACGAGGAAGCGGTGGTGGCCGCCCGCGTTGTGGGCCCGCTCATGGGCGAACAGCGCCTCGCGTTCATCGGCCCCGAGGCTGCGGAGCATCGCGGTGGTCACGACGATGCGGTTCGGGCGGCCCGGCAGGGCGTACGCGTCAGGGTGCGGCGACTCGATGACGCACAGGTCGCCCGCGGCGGGCCGACGGTCGGCCTGGGTGCGGGCGGCGCGGAAGGCGCGCAGCTGATGCAGGGCCGAGCGCACGAGGGTCCAGGCACCGACGGTGAGGACGCCGGTGGCGGCCGCCGCCGCGGGCAGCACGACCAGGTCGGAGAAGGTACGCAGGGGGTGGATGAGGTCGCCGACACCCGCGAAGACCGGCAGCTTGAGCAGGCCCGTCAGGACCAGCGCG
This sequence comes from Streptomyces sp. NPDC058246, assembly GCF_042881985.1. Taxonomy (NCBI): domain Bacteria; kingdom Bacillati; phylum Actinomycetota; class Actinomycetes; order Kitasatosporales; family Streptomycetaceae; genus Streptomyces; species Streptomyces sp. NPDC058246. The sequence continues at coordinate 15,872 of NZ_JBHVWZ010000028.1, forward strand.
CCGAGCGCGGCCACGGAGGCTCCGGCGAGCACCACGACGGCGAGCGTCAGCGCCCACAGCGCGGCCACGGGCGCGAGACGATCGAGGCAGCGCCGGGCCAGCACCGGCACCGCGAAGGGCACCAGCAGCGGGATCAGCAGCAGAGCCGTCATCGCCGTCATTCTTCACCGGATTCCAGCAGATCGCGCAGCAGACGCTCGTCGTCGGGGCTGAGCTGGGCGACGAACCGGGCCAGTGCCGTCTCACGGTCTTCGTCCCGGTCGAGTTCGCTGTGCATGCGCCGGGCGGTGAGACCGTGCGGATCCTGCACGGGGAAGTACGCGTAGCCCCGGCCCTGCCGCTCCCGGCCGACCACGCCCTTCTCGTGCAGCCGGGACAGGATCGTCGTCACCGTCGTACGGGCCAGGCCGGAGTCCAGTTCCCGCTGTACGCGCCCGGGGGTGAGCGGTGCGCCGGCGGCCCACAGAGCGGCCATCACACTGGCCTCGAGCTCGCCCGCCGGTCGGCGTTCGTCCTTCGCGCTGGTCATGGAACGATCCTCACCCCGCCATCGTCTACAGTGCAGTAGACCGTCTACAGGATTGTAGTCACTCGGGTGCGTCTCGACCGTACCCGCCCCGTCCAGTATGAGAGGGCCCACGCCGATGGCCGCACCTTTGTTCGCAGCGTCACAGCTCGCCGTGAATATTCTGAGCGCCCAGTCCCTGCTCGCCGCCTTCGGTGTGCTGGGCGTGGGCGTGGTGATGTTCGCGGAGACCGGCCTGCTGATCGGCTTCTTCCTGCCCGGTGACTCCCTGCTGTTCACGGCGGGCCTGCTGTGCACCGGATCGGGGCACGGCGGTCTGAAGCTGTCGCTGGCCCCCCTCCTGGTCGCCGCCGCCGTGGGCGCGCTGGCCGGCTCGCAGACCGGCTATCTGATCGGGCGGAAGGCGGGCGGCGCCCTGCTCGCCCGCAGCAGCTCGCCCCGGCTGCACGCGGGCGCGAAGCGCGCCGAAGAGCTGCTGGAGCGCTACGGATACGCGAAGGCGATCGTGCTGGCCCGCTTCGTGCCCGTGGTGCGTACGGTGCTCAACCCCATGGCGGGCGCGCTGCAGGTGCCGGTGCGGACCTTCACCCTGTGGCAGGTGATCGGCGGACTCGTCTGGAGCCTCGGCCTCACCCTCGCGGGCTACGCGCTGGGCTCGTCGATTCCGAACGTCGACCGCTATCTGCTCCCGATCATCGCGGTGATCGTCATCGTCTCCCTGATCCCGCTCGCCGCCGAGCTGTACCGCTCCCGTCGGGCGGCCGCCGCGGAGAAGGGGGTCCAGGGATGATCCTCGCCTTCGACGGCTCCTCGATCGACGGCTCCGCCTACACCTATGTGGTGGATCTCGCGCAGGACTCCCCCTCGTGGCTGGACAGTCTGGTGTCCGCGTGGTCGACGTACGGGCTCGGGCTGTTCGCGGTGCTGATGCTCCTGGGCTGGTGGCAGGCGCGGCGGGTGAGCGCCCGGGCTTCGCTGATCGCGCTCGCCGTCCCGGTGATCGTGGTCGTGGCGTACGCGGTGGACTCGGTGTTCAAGTCGCTGGTCCGCGAGGACCGCCCCTGTCAGAGCCTGCACGTGAAGACGCTGGAGGCGTGTCCGGCGCCGGGCGACTGGTCGTTCCCCAGCAATCACACGGTCATCGCCGCCGCGGCCGCCGTCGCCCTGCTCTTCGTCTCCCGCCGCCTCGGCACGGTCGCGGTGGCGGCCGCCTGCGCGATGGCCGTGTCCCGCGTCTGGGTGGGCGTGCACTACCCGCACGACGTGGTGGCCGGAATGCTGATCGGCACGCTGATCGCCATGCTGCTGACGGCGGGGTTGCGGCGGCTCCCCGAGACCCTGGCGCGCCGCCTCACGGGCTCACGGCTGAGGCCCCTGCTGGTCGCGCCGCACCTCGCAGAGGCGACGACGTACGAGACCAGGTGACGTACGAGACCAGGTGAGGCGCGAAGCCAGGTGACGTACGAAACCGGGTGAAGGAGAGGCATGCGGCACAGGATCCTGGTCGTGGAGGACGATCACGCCCTGCGTGACGTCCTGCTGCGCGGCCTGCGGGACGAGGGCTTCGACACCGTGCCCGCCCGGGACGGCGCGACCGCGCTGCGGCTGGCCGGGGACGACGTCGACGCGGCGGTACTCGACGTGGGGCTGCCCGACGCGGACGGCCGTGACGTCTGCCAGGCGATCCGGGCCAACGGCTTCCTCTCCCCCGTCATCTTCCTGACCGCCCATCACCACCTCACGGACCGGCTGGCCGGCTTCTCCGCCGGGGGCGACGACTATCTCCCCAAGCCGTTCCATCTCACGGAGCTGGCCGCCCGGCTGCGGGCGGCCCTCAAGCGCTCCGGCTCGGTGCCGACGGCGACGACCGGTGACGTGGTCCTCGACCCGGTCGGGCACAGCCTGACCGTGCGAGGCACCGAGGTCAGCCTCACCCCCACGGAGTTCCGGCTGCTGGCGGCGCTCATCGCGGCGTCCGGGGACATCGTGCGCAGACGGGAGCTGATCAGGGCGGGCTGGCCCGAGGGAGCCCAGGTCAGCGACAACACGCTCGACCAGTATCTGACCCGGCTGCGTCGCAAGCTGCGGGACAGCGGCAGCGAGCTGACCCTCACCACCGCGCGCGGTATCGGGCACCGCCTGTCATGAGGGCGTTCCTCTCGCGGTGCTGGCCGCGCACCCTGCGCGGCCGGCTCTCCCTGGTCGCGCTGACCACCGCCACGCTGCTGATGGTGATCCTCACCGTCGCGTTCAACACCGTCGTACAGCGGCACCTTCAGCACCAGGCGGACGACGAGCTGCGCACGCGGGGCGCCGCCGTCGCCGCGACCGTCGACACCAGCGGACCCCGGGTGCGCATCCTGGAGACGCCGGGCGAGGAGCTCCTCGACACGAACGTGTGGATCTACGCGGACGGCCGGCTCCTCGAGAAGCCCCCGTCCGCCACGGCCACCGGCCCGTTGACCCGCGCCGCCGACCGGCTGGCCGCGCAGGGCGGCCGGAGCTGTGTCACCACCCACAGCCACGATCCGGTCCGGCTGTGCTCACGGCCGGTGCCCGGCGACAAGGGGGCGGCGGTCGTCGTGACCGCGCTGGACCTGTCCCCCTACCGCAGCTCGGCCGACACCCTGCTGCTCGCATCGCTGGCACTCGACGCGGTCATGCTCGCCTGTACGTACGCGCTGACGCGCCTGGCGGTCCGGCGCGCGCTGCGTCCCGTGCACACCATGACCGAACACGCCACCCAGTGGAGCGCCATAGCCTCCAAGGAGCGCTTCGGGAGCGTGGCCCGGCCCACCGAACTCGCCCAGCTCGGCGGGTCGCTGGACGCGCTCCTGGACCGTATCCGCGCGCTGCTGCGGCATGAGCAGCAGCTCACCCGGGAGCTCTCGCACGAGCTGCGCAATCCACTGGCCCGGATCATCGCCGAGCTCGACTGGTGGCAGGCCCGCCCCCGTTCCGCCGCCGACACCCGGACCACGCACGAGGCCATCGCCGACGCCGCCCAGTCCATGCGCACGATCTGCGACACCCTCCTGGACGACGCCCGCGACGGCGCGGACGCCGCCCCGGGCACCAGCGACGTGCTGCCGGTACTGCGCCGGCTCGCGGACCGCGCCGCGACAACGGAGAAAGTGACGACGGAGAAAGTGACGACGGAGAAGGTGGAGGTCGTCGTCACCGGACAGGACGACGGGCTGTCGGCCGGGGTGCCGGACGCGCTCCTGGAGCGCATCGTCAGCCCTCTGCTCGACAACGCGGTGCGGCACGCGCGGGCGCGGGTCGAGATCCGGGCCCGCGCGCGCCCCGGTGGCGTACGCGTCGATGTCACGGACGACGGCCCGGGCGTACCCGCGTCGTTCGCGCCGCAGCTGTTCCAGCCGGGGCGCCGCGCCGATCCCGGGGACGGACACGGCGGAGCGGGCCTGGGGCTGCCGCTCTCGCGACGCCTGGCCCGCTCCGCCGGCGGTGAGGTGCACCACGAGGAGCGGCACGGCTCGGGCGCGACGTTCGTGGTCAGCCTTCCTGCGGGGTGAGTTCGGCCTTGATGACGTCCCGGCGGGTCACCGAGAGGTAGACGACCAGGCCGAGGATGACCGCGAGGAACAGCACGCTGGTGACCACGGTGCCGAAGCCCAGGCCGCCGTCGCCGGTCGGCTGCGACAGGTAGTCGCCGATCGAGGCGCCGAGCGGGCGGGTGAGGATGTACGCGATCCAGAAGCTCAGCACCGCGTTCAGGCCGAGCGCGAAGTGCGCGACGGCGATCGCGGCGATCGCGAGGCCGAACAGGACGGCGGAGACCCAGTAGCCGAGGGCCATCTTCTCGGCGACGAGGTCACCGGCCGCGGTGCCCAGCGCGAAGGTGAACAGCACGGCCAGCCAGTAGTAGGCCTCGCGGGACACCGTGTCGATGCTGTGGATGGACAGGGTCTTCTCGCGGCTGTACCAGACGCCGAAGACGACGGCGAGGGCGACGGCGAAGACCGCGGTGCTGGTCTCCAGCGGCACGCCCATGTTGTCGGTGAGGTTGTCGCTGATCAGGGTGCCGACGACGCTGATCAGGGCCACGGCGAGCCAGTAGACACCGGGCCGGTAGGCCTTCGTGCGGAACTGGACGACGAGGACCACCACCAGCAGCGCGCTCATCAGCAGCGACACACCGGTCAGGCCCAGGCCCAGCTTCTCGTTCAGCATGTCCGCCGCGGTCTCGCCGACCGTCGTGCACAGCACCTTGATGATCCAGAAGTACGCGGTGACTTCGGGAACCTTGTTCCAGCGGATGCGGGGGCCGGGGGCGGCTTCGGCGCGGCCGTACGCCGCGGTCGCCTCGGCAGTCTCAGAAGTCTCGTATGTCATGCGACGGGACCCTGCCAGCCGGTCCCTGAACACATCCTGACTACCCGAGCGGCGGTCCCGACTGCCCGGCGGGCTCCTCCTGGCGGACCGGGACGAGGAGGGTGAACGTGGTGGGGTCGCCGCCGGCCAGGAACAGCCTGCCGCCCAGGGAGACGGCCAGGTCCCGGGCGAGGGCGAGGCCGATGCCCGTACCGCCCGTGCCGGCGCCCGTGTGCCCGCGGGCGAAGAGGCGGGCCGGTCCGGTGCGCAGGGTGCCCTCGTCGGCGACGTCGAAGGCGAGGGCGTCGTCGAGGTCACGGACGGCGACGCGGACGCTGCCGTGTCCGTGGGTGCGGGCGTTGTCCAGCAGGACGCCGAGGATCTCCGCGACGGGCCCGCCCGGGACCCGTACACCGGCGGGGGCGTCCTGGACGGCGCAGTCCAGGCGTCTGCCGTCCTGGGCGAAGAGCCCGTGCCACCGCTCCTCGGTCTCCTCCAGGAGCCGGGCCACCGGCCGGTCCGGCACCGTCCGGTGCGGCGGGCCGGGCGAGCCGGCCAGGCGCAGCACCTCCTCCACCGTGTGGTGCAGGCGGCGGGTGGCGGCCAGTGCCTCCTCCAGGACCGGCCGCAGCCGGTCGTCGTCCTGTGCGAGGCCCGCCTCCAGGGTGAGCTGGAGACCGGTCAGCGGGGTGCGCAGCTGGTGGGAGGCGTTGGCGGTGAAATCCCGCTCGTGCCGCAGGAGTTCGGACAGGCTGTGCAGCATGTCGTTGTGTGTGCGGGCGACCTGGTCGATCTCGGCGATGGTGCTGGGGGCCGCCCGGGCGGTCAGATCGCCCTCGGTCACGGCCCGGGAGTGCCGGGACAGGTCCTCCAGCGGCGCTGCGAGCACCCGGGCCTGACGACGGGCGACGAGGACGGCGACGGTGAGCGCGAGCACGGCCGCGCCGAGCAGCGCCGCCCAGCCGAGGAGGACACGGTCGCGGACGGCCGACACGGCGGAGGAGACCCGGACGACGCCGATGACCTCCTCGGCGTGGGACACGGGGACGGCGACGACGAGTTCGCCGCCCGTCCGGTCCCGTGCGATGACCCCGCGAAGCGCGTGGCGGACCGCCGCGTCGCCGCCGCGGGGGCCGCCGCCCGCGCGCAGGGCGAGTTCCGGGTCGTACAGGCCGAGGCGTTCGCCCGCTCCCGGTGACGGCAGTTCCGCCGGGTCCCCGGTCCGGTAGTCCGGGTTCACGCGGACGGCGGCCGCCAGGGCCGCCCGTTCGAGGGTGTCCCGCTGGTCGGCGTACAGGGAGGACCGGATGGCGAGGGCCAGCGGGATCGCGAGGAGGACCAGCGCGACCAGCACCGCGGTGACGGCCACCCGCACGACGCGCTGTCTCATGCCCTCATCATGCGGGCCGCCCACCCGTTCGCGCGCCGCCCGCCGCGCGCTTTTGCCGTCGTCTAACCCTCGCCGGGCCGGGCGTTAACCGGCCGGATCCTAGCGTCGGTGCCATGACCGTCCGGTCGGCTCTCCAGGTTCTCGGAGGGTCGGCCCACCAGGGTTTTCAGGAGGGCAGTGGCCATGGCACGCGTACGTACCATCGGTGTCGTCGGGCTCGTACTGGCGGCGACGGTGACCGCCGGGTGCTCCGGCGCGGGCGCCGCGTCGAGGAACGGGTCCGGGTCCGGGTCGGCAACCGGCTCGGGAACCGCTTCGACCACCGGCGCCGCTCCGGCACCCACCGAGTCGAATCCGCCCGGGGACATCCCCGACAACCAGGCCTACGTCGCCTACCAGCCGTCCGGCGGCGGCTTCACGGTGAAGGTGCCCGAGGGCTGGGCCCGTACCGACAAGGGCGGCACCACCGTCTTCACCGACAAGCTGAACCAGGTCCGGATCTCCGCCGCGACCGCCGCCACGGCGCCCACCGTCGCCTCGGTGAACTCCAAGGTCGTGCCCCAACTACGAGGGCAGGTACCGAAGTTCGGCAATCCACAGGTGTCGCAGGTGACCCGGCACGCGGGGCCCGTCGTCCTGCTGAAGTACCAGGGCGACTCGGCCGCGGACCCGGTCACCGGCAAGGTCGTGCGCGACGCGTTCGAGCGGTACGCGTTCTACCGGCAGGGCCACGAGGTGGACCTCACACTGTCCGGGCCGGTGAACGCCGACAACGTGGATCCCTGGCGCATCGTCAGCGACTCGTTCGCGTGGAAGTGATGGTCGTGATGGCGAGCACCACGCGCGATCCCGCGACTGTCGGGCGCGAGTCCGCCGCGGAAACCGAAGACGCCCTCTCCGCACGGGAGTTGTACCGCTTCTTCCGGGCCGGCGAGGAGGAGACGCTCGCGCTGCGCGGGGTGTCACTGCGGGTGCGGCGCGGTGAGACCGTCGCCGTCGTCGGGCCGTCCGGAGCGGGCAAGTCCACGCTGCTGTCCTGCCTGGCCGGACTCGACGAGCCCTCGGGCGGCGAGGTGCGGGTCGGGGGCGTACGCATCAGCCACCGGCCCGAGACCGAGCGCGCCCGGCTGCGGGCCCGCCACATCGGCGTGCTCCTGCAGACGCGCAATCTCGTCGCGCATCTCAGCGTGCGCGACAACATCAGCCTCGCGCACAGTGCCGTGCGCGGCCGGCCGGCCGCGTCCACCCGGGACTTGCTCGACCAGGTCGGGCTGGCGGGGCGCGCCCACGCGCTGCCCCGGCAGCTCTCCGGCGGGGAGGTGGCGCGGGCGGGACTGGCCGTCGCCCTCGCCAACTCCCCCGACGTGCTGCTCGCGGACGAGCCCACCGGCGAACTCGACGGCCACACCGAACGCCTGATCCTCCAGATGCTGCGCGACCGTGCCGCCGTGGGCTGCGCGGTCCTCATCGTCACGCACAGCGCGGAGGCCGTCCGGGTCGCCGACCGGGTGATCACCCTGGACGACGGAAGGACCAGCGATGTCTCCGCGTGAGCCTGGTGTGACGTCTTCGCCGAGCGAGGGCGAGCCCACCACGGCACCCCAGCACTCCGCCCCGCCCTCCGACGGGCCCACCACGGCACCCCAGCAGCCCGCCCCGCCCTCCGACGGGCCCACCACGGCAGCGCGGCACTCCGCCCCGCCCTCCCACGAGTCCGCGGCGCCGCCCCCCGTCGACGTGCTCGTCGCCTGCCACGACGTCGCTCTCACCTTCGGGCGGGGCGCGAGTGCCGTGGTGGCCGTGCACGGGGTGAGTCTGGAGGTGCGGGCCGGGGACCGGCTCGCTGTCGTCGGACCCTCGGGTTCGGGCAAGTCGTCGCTGCTGCATCTGCTGGCCGGCCTTGAACAGCCCACCAGCGGCACCGTCAGCCGGCCCGCCCTGGGCGGTGCGCGCGACATCGGTCTGGTGTTCCAGGGCGACAGTCTGATCCCGGCCCTGGACGTCGCCGAGAACACCGCGCTGCCGCTGGTGCTCGCCGGGATGCCGGACGCCCGCGCCCGCGCGGCGGCCGTCGAGGCGCTCGCGCTGGTGGACGCCGCCGAGCTGGCCGACCGGCTGCCGGAGGAGATCTCCGGCGGTCAGGCGCAGCGCGTCGCCGCCGCCCGTGTGCTGGCCCAGGCTCCCCGGCTGATCCTCGCCGACGAGCCCACCGGCCGGCTCGACCACACCACCGGCGGGCACGTCCTGGACGCCCTGCTGACGGCGGCCGGACGTACCGGCGCGGCCCTCGTCGTCACCACGCACGACCCGGCGATCGCGGCTCGCCTCACCACCCGACTGACCATGCGCGACGGCCGGTTGCTGAGCACCGCGGCGAACGCCACGGAACCACAGGAGGCGTCATGAACACCGCTTGGGCGCGCGGCCTCGCCCGACACCGCACCGGACGGCTCGTCGCGGCCCTCGCCGGGATCGCCCTGGCCGTCGCCCTCGTCGCCTCACTCGGTTCCTTCCTGACCGCGTCGAAGGCGACCATGACGCAGCGCGCGGTGCGGTCGGTCGCCGTGGACTGGCAGGTCGAGGTGCAGCCGGGCGCGGACCCGAACGCGATGCTCTCGCTGGTGCGCAAGACGCCCGGCATCCAGACCGCCGTCCCGGTCGGCTTCGCCCACAGCAGTTCGTTCGCCGCGCACGTACAGGGCAGTACGCAGACCACCGGGCCCGGCGTGGTGCTCGGCCTTCCCGACCACTACCAGAAGCTCTTCCCGGGCGAAGTGCGTCCGCTGACGGGCAGCACCAGCGGTGTCCTGCTGGCCCAGCAGACCGCGTCCAACCTGCACGTCGCCCCGGGTGACACCGTGGGTATCCAGTTCCCCGGGACCGGCGCGCGCCAGGTCCGGGTGGCCGGAGTCGTCGATCTCCCGCAGGCCGACTCGCTGTTCCAGAAGGTCGGCGCCCCCAGCCAGACCCAGCCGACCGCGCCGCCCGACAACGTGGTGCTGCTCCCGGCCGCCGACTTCGCCTCCCTGACCGGGCACGCCACCGGCGTCACCACCCAGATCCACGCCGCCCGGGACGCCACGCTGCCCACCGACCCGGCCGCGGCCTTCACCGCCGTGACCGGCTCCGCCCACCATCTGGAGGCCCGGGCCTCGGGTGGCGCGATCGTCGGGAACAACCTCGGTGCCGCTCTGGACTCCGCCCGCCAGGACGCGCTGTACGCGCAGATCCTCTTCCTGTTCCTCGGTGTGCCGGGCGCGGTCCTGGCCGCCGCGCTGACCGCCTCGGTCGCCGCCGCGGGTGGCGAACGGCGCCGCCAGGAGCAGGGCCTGCTGCGCCTGCGCGGACTGCGGCCGCGCCGGATCGCCTCCCTGTCCGGCCTGGAAGCCGCGCTGGTGGGCGTCACCGGCGGCCTCGCCGGCCTCGGCATCGCCGCGCTGACGGGTCGTATCGCCTTCGGCTCGGCCTCGTTCGGGACCAGCGCGGGCCAGTGGATCCTCTGGTACGTCCTCGCCTTCGTGCTCGGTGCCGCGGTGGCCGCGGGCGCCGTGCTGATACCCGCGCTGCGCGATCTGCGCACTGTGACCGTCGCCGACACGCGCCGGGCCGAGCGCCGTACCGGCTCCCCGTGGTGGATGCGCTACGGGCTCGACTTCGCCCTGCTGATCGGCTCCTGGCTGGTCTTCCGGGCCTCGTCCGGCAACCAGTACGCCCTCGTCCTGGCGCCGGAGGGGGTGCCGAGCATCTCGGTGTCGTACTGGGCGTTCCTGGGCCCGGCGCTGCTGTGGCTCGGCGCGGCGCTGCTGCTGTGGCGGCTCACACTGCTCGCCCTCACCCATGGCCGTGGCGTCCTGACCCGGCTGTCGCGTCCGTTCGCCTCCCACCTGGCGGGGACGACGGCCGCGGTGCTCTCCCGGCGCCGGCGACCGCTGGCCCGTTCGGTGGTGCTGCTCGCCCTGGCGGTGTCGTTCGCCGTGTCGACGGCGACCTTCAACGCGACGTACAAGCAGCAGGCCGAGGTCGACGCGCGGCTCACCAACGGCGCCGACGTCACGGTCACCGAGCCGCCCGGAGCGCGGACACCGCCGAGCGCGGCGAGCGCCCTGAAGGTCTCCGGCGTCCACCATGTCGAGCCGATCCAGCACCGGTTCGCGTATGTGGGCTCCGATCTCCAGGACCTCTACGGGGTGCGCCCGGACACGATCGCCTCGGCCACCTCGTTGCAGGACGCGTACTTCTCCGGGGGCAGCGCCGCCACGCTGATGAAGCGGCTGGCGAACCGGCCCGACGGGCTGCTGGTCAGCGCGGAGACCGTCAAGGACTTCCAGCTCGCGCCCGGCGACACGGTCAATCTGCGGGTCCAGGACGCCCGCACCAAGGCGCTGCGCACGGTGCCCTTCCACTACGTGGGCGTCGCCAAGGAGTTCCCGACCGCGCCGAAGGACAGCTTCTTCGTCGCCAACGCCTCGTACGTGGCGAAGGCGACCGGCAGTGACGCGATCGGCGCGTTCCTGCTGGACACCGGAGGCACCCACCAGAAACAGGTCGCGGCCCGGCTGCGGCACCGGCTCGGCACCGGTGCGACGGTCACCGACCTCACCCAGACCCGTGGCACCGTCGGCACCAGTCTGACCTCCGTGGACCTGGCCGGGCTCACCCGGATCGAGCTGGCCTTCGCAGTACTGCTGGCCGCCGGGGCGGGTGGCCTCGTGCTCGCGCTCGGTCTGGCGGAGCGCCGCCGCACCTTCGCCATCGCCACCGTGCTGGGCGCGCGGCCCCGTCAGCTGCGCGGCATGGTCCTCACCGAGGCGCTGCTGCTGACCGCGGGCGGACTGGCCGGTGGCGCGCTGATCGGCTGGGCGTTGTCAGAGATGCTGGTCAAGGTGCTGACCGGGGTGTTCGACCCACCGCCCGCCGGCCTGTCGGTGCCCGGCGCCTATCTGACGCTGACCGCCTCCGCCGCGGCGGTGGCCGTCCTGGCCGCGGCGCTGAACGGGGTCCGACGGGCGGCCCGACCCGCCGTCGAGGAACTCCGCGATCTGTGAACAGCCGGTCCCGCTCTACGCTGCCCCCCATGCGCACGCCCGCCGCTCCGGACTCCGCCCGATCCAGTCGCATCCAGGTTCTCGTCGTCGAGGACGACGACACCATCGGGCGGCATCTGGAGACCGGCCTGCGCGGCAACGGCTACGCGCCCGCGTGGAGCAGGACCGGCGCGGGCGCGCTCGCCGAGGCCGCGCGGTCCCCGTACGACGTCCTGCTCCTGGATCTCGGCCTGCCCGACATGGACGGGCTCGACGTCGCCCGGACGCTGCGCGCCCGCTTCCCCGACCTGCTGATCGTCATCCTCACCGCCCGCACGGACGACATCGACGTCATCGCGGGGCTCGACGCGGGGGCCGACGACTACCTGGTCAAACCGTTCAGCCTGACCGTGCTGCTCGCCCGGCTGCGGGCCCATCTGCGTCGCCGAGCCGTCGACTCCCCGCCCCAGGAGCCGATCCGGCTCGGCGACCTCGTCATCGACATCACCGCGCGCCGGTGCACGCTGCACGACCAGGAAGTCGACCTGCGGCCCAAGGAGTTCGAGCTGCTCGCCGTGCTCGCCCGGCACGCGGGCGAGGCCGTGTCCCGCGAGACGCTGATGGCCGAGGTGTGGGACGAGAACTGGTTCGGCTCGACGAAGACGCTCGACGTGACGATGGCCGGGCTGCGGCGCCGTCTGACGGACGCGGAACAGCGGCCGTACGGGGTGGCACAGCCGTACCGGGTGCCCCGGATCACGACATTGCGGGGGCACGGCTACCGTCTCGAACCCACATGAGCCGTACGGCGGTTCACAGCACCCGGCGGCGCACCAGGACGCCCAGTGCCACCAGCCCCGGGAGCAGCGGCAGCCACACGGTCAGCAGGCGGTAGCCGAGGACCGTGGACGCCGCCGCGCTGCCCGGCGCGCCCGCCAGGGTGAGGGCCAGCGCGAGGGCGGCGTCCAGGGAGCCGATGCCGCCGGGGGTGGGCAGCAGGACGGCGGCGCTGCTCGCGGCCAGGTACGCCAGTGCCACCTGGGCCGGGGGCAGCGGCAGGTCGATGGCCTGGGTGACGGCGATGACCACGGCGGCGTGCAGCGAGGCGAAGGCGAGCGAGCCGCCCCACAACGCGACTGCCCGCGCGGGGACTTCGTGCACGGCGCGGACGTCCGCCAGCACGGCCCGCAGCGCGCGCCGCAGCGGCCCCGCCACAAGGACCACGGCGGCGGCGACCACCGCGACCGTCACCGCCCACGCCGTCGTGGAGACGTGCGGAATGCGGAGCGTGCCGGGACAGGCCAGCGCGAGCACGGCGATCAGGCAGCCTCTGACCACGCTCCCCGCGGTGGCCTTGACCGCCAGCGCGGTCGCCGACCGGGTGACGGGCAGCCCGCACCGGGTCAGGAAGCGCAGGTTGACGGCGCCCGCCCCGAGACCGGCGGGCAGCACGTGGTTGGCGGCGGAGGCCGCGAACTGCACGGCGACCAAGCGCCCGGCGGGCAGCGACCGGGCCACCGCGCCCTGCTGGGCGAGGGCCGAACACACCCAGGTCGCGACCGTGGCGACGGTCGCCACGAGCAGCCATCCGCGGTCGGCGGCGGCGAGCCTGCCGGCTCCGGTCGCGATCACCGGCCAGTGGCGCCGGGCGAAGTACGCCGCGCACAGCACCACGACAAGGCCGATCCCGGCGTGCCAGGGGATCCGTCGCCCGACGGGAAACGGGCTGCCGACGGACATCGGGCCGCTGGTGGGCGCCGGCGCTTCGACGGTTGTCGGGGGGTGACCGGGCGGGTGGCTCATGCCGCTCCGCCCGCCGCGCCGGGGGCGACATAGGCGAGCCGGTCACCCACGCGGTGCGGGGTCCAGTCGCGGGCGTACGCGGGCGGCCGTCCACCCTGGGTGATGAGCACGGCGACCGGCTCGCGCTGTCCGGCCCGCACGATGGCCGACTCGGTGGTGTTGGCGTTGTGGCCACCCGTCGCGACGGATGAGCAGCCGGTGTAGAAGGCGATCGGGACGGCCTCGTATCCGGTCAGCAGGCAGGGCGACCGTACGCCGAGCCGGTGCAGGTCGGTCGCCATGGCCGCCCAGTTCCGGTGGGAGGCGGTGGTGCGCTGCACGGTGGCCTGAAGGACCGCGAACTGGACCGCCACATGCCCGGCGAGGCCGAGCGCCACCAGGGTCACGGCCATCGGGCGCCAGGCCCGGTTCGGGGCGGCGACCAGGTGGACGAGCGCGTCGGCGACCGGGATCGCGAGGAGGGCGTAGACCGGGAGCAGGAAGCGCGGAGCGGCGTAACCGATCATGAACAGATACGGGACGCCCGCCGTCGTGGCGCAGGCCAGGAGCAGCAGTGTGCTCGCCGTGCGCCGGGCCTTGACGGCGATCACCAGGCCGAGGACGGCGAGCACCGGCAGCGCGAACCACCACACCATCACCAACGGGTTCGGCATCGCCCCGGTGCACGGACGGCACAGGGCGCGTCCGCCGAGGCTGCGCAGTTGGTCGCCGACGGCGAAGTTCCAGCCCAGGCCGCCCTGGATGCGGGAGCCGTCGGAGAGCCGTTGGGCCAGGCCGCCGTAGCTGACATACGCCTCGACGACCCACTCGCCCGCTCCGGCCATCAGGCCCGCGACGAGCGCGACCAGCAGCCGGGGCCGCCGCCACCGGCGGGCGGCCACGACGAGGACGAGGAGCGGCAGGGTCGCCCAGACCGCGTCAGTGGGCCGCATCCACGCCATCAGCGCGGTGCTCAGGCCCACTCCCCACAGGGCCGCCCGGTCGGCGCGGTCCGCCCGGGCGCGCAGGAAGCAGCCGACGCAGGCCAACGCGCCGATCGCGACCCAGTAGTTGGGCATGGCCTGGGGGCCGTAGAACAGGGTCACCCACAGCGTCGCGAACAAGGCGCCCGCCGAGGCCAGCACCCGTACCGGGAACAGACCCCGCCAGACGCGCAGCGCCAGGTACAGGCCGAGGCCGGACAGCACGGCGAGGTAGACCCGCAGCAACGCGGTGGACGACGACCAGGAGGCGATCGGTGCGACGAGCAGCGGGACGCCGCGGGCGCGCGGCGCGCTGAAGAACGCCGCGGGGGCGTGCGGGCTGACCTGGCTGACGTAGACGGTCTCGTCCCAGCCGAGGCCCATTCCGGGGCGTACGAGGAGGAGTTGGGCCAAGGTGAAGGCGGCGGCCACCAGCGCCAGTGGGATCCAGGACTCGCCGCCGGGGCGTCTCGACGCGCGGGCAGCCGAGGGCGGTCCGTGGCGCCTGGCGCCGACGAGCGGGACGTTCAAGGTCTTGGCCATCGTCCACCCTTCACCCCTACAAGCTGTAGGGTTCCTTCACCCTACAAGACGTAGGGTGAAGGAGGGAGTCGGGAAAACATGGACAAATTAACGCGAATCACTCGTGAGTGCAGGCCGGGGGTGGCATCCGGGTCCGACCGGCCCCGATTTGCCTGCCCCTACGCGCTGTAAGGTGGCGGACATGGCTGGCACAGGCCCCCACGGCAGAGCGGAACGGCGCAGCGCCGGCGAGTTGGAGAGCGAAGTGCTGGCCGCCCTGTGGGCCACCGACGACGCGCTGACCCCCGCCGAGATCCAGGCCGAGATCGGCGGCGGCCTCGCCTACAACACCGTGCACACCATCCTCAAGCGCCTGTACGACAAGCAGTTGGTGCTCCGTGACGTGGCCGGGCGGCGCGGCGCGTACCGGCCCGCCAAGAACGCGGCCGAGCTGACCGCCGACGCCATGCACGAGGCGCTCGACCGCGGCCCCGATCCGATCGCGGCCCTCCAGAAGTTCGTCACCGGGCTGAGCCCCCAGGAAGAAGAGGCCCTGCGCGACCTCCTCGCGGGGAACGGGCCATGAGGATCGACGTCTACGTTCCGATCGTCCTGTCGCTGCTGCTGCCAGCGCTCGCGCCGCTGGTGGGCCGGCGCGTGTCGCCGGCACTGGCGGCCCGCGTGCTGACGGTTGCCGGTGTGCTGACCGCGGCCGCCTCGACGTGGGCGCTGTTCCTGCTCGCCGCCACGCTGATCGGCCGGGCCCCGTCCGTGGCCGCGGAGGCCACCGAGGACGGGCGCGCGCTGCCCGAGCCCGTCCCGGAGACCATCGCGGTGGTGGCGGTCGCCAGCCTCGGCGTGATCGCCTACCGGCTCTTCCACGTCGTACGAGCGCACTACGCGACCCGCCGGATCCTGCTCCGGCTGTGCGAAGGCCATCCGCCCGACAGCGAGCTCATCGTGGCCGCCTCCTCGACCCCGCACGCCTTCGCGATCCCCGGAACGCCGGGCCGGATCCTCGTGACGGCCGCGATGCTCGGCGCGCTGGAACCCGCGGAGCGGCGCGTCCTGCTGGCCCACGAGCGAGCCCATCTCGCCCACCGCCACTCGGCGCTGTCGACCGCCGTCGCCCTGGCCGCCGCGGCCAACCCGCTGCTCGTGCCCGTACGCGCCACCGTCACCTTCCTGCTGGAGCGCTGGGCCGACGAGGAGGCCGCGGGGTCCGTCGGCGACCGTCGCACCACCGCGCGTGCCCTCGCGCGCGCCGCCCTCGTCTCCCAGCGCGCCCGGCCGGGCTGCGCCCTGCACTTCTCCGAGCACGCCGTCAGCCGCCGGATCGCGGCGCTCCAGACCGCTCCGCCGCCCAACCTGTGGCCCATCGGAGCCGCCGTCCTCGCCCTCGGGGCACTGCCCGCGCTCGGCGCGGTCGACGCCACCGGCGATCTGCTGCGACTGCTGGCCGAGACGCTGCCCGGCTGGTAGGTGGATGGGTGGGCCTCCGGGAGCCGGGGGGCCTCCGGGAGCAGGGGGCCCTCCCGGGAGCCGGGGGTCCTCCGTGAGCCGGGGGCTCAGTCAGCGGTCTGCTCGGCGGGGCGAGGCAGACCGGCCGTCTGCTCGGCGGGGCGACGTAGACCGGCGGTCCACTTCTCCTCGATGCGGCCGATCTTCCACACCATCAGGGCGAGGACCCAGGTGGCGAAGAAGAGGCCGACGATGACGAAGCCGATGACGTTCAGGTCGAGGCCGCCGACCCAGTCCCAGAACGCGCCGTGCAGACGCAGCTTCTGCGCGAGCAGGCCGAGGAGTTCGACGGTACCGATGATCAGGGCGACGGCGACCGACAGACCGGTGATGGTGAGGTTGTAGTAGACCTTGCGCACCGGCTTGGAGAAGGCCCAGCCGTACGCGAAGTTCATGAACGAGCCGTCGATCGTGTCGAGCAGCGACATGCCGGCCGCGAACAGCACCGGCAGGCACAGGATCGCGTACCACGGCAGCCCGGACACGGCACCCGAACCCGCGAGAACCAGCAGGGCGATCTCGGTGGCCGTGTCGAAGCCGAGGCCGAAGAGCAGGCCCAGCGGGTACATCTGCCAGGGCTTGGTGACCGACTTCATGACGCGCCCGAGGAGGCGGTTCATGAAGCCGCGGTTGTTGAGCTGCTCCTCCAGGGCCGCCTCGTCGAAGTGGCCGGAGCGCATCTGCCGGAAGACCTTCCAGATGCCGGCCAGGATGACGAGGTTGAGCGCGGCGATGACGTACAGGAAGGTCCCGGAGACCATCGTGCCGATCAGCCCGGTGACCTCGTGCAGCTTCGAGTTGTCGTCGCGCACCGGCCCGGCCAGTGTCCTGACGCCCAGGGAGAGCAGCAGGGTCAGTCCGAAGACGATGCTGGAGTGGCCGAGCGAGAACCAGAAGCCGACCGACAGCGGGCGCTGTCCCTCGTGCATCAGCTTGCGGGTGGTGTTGTCGATGGCCGCGATGTGGTCTGCGTCGAAGGCGTGCCGCATGCCCAGCGTGTACGCCGTGACGCCGATCCCCACGCCGAACGACTTCGCGCCCAGGCTGTAGTGCTCCGGCGCGACGACGGCGACCAGCGTGAACCAGCCGATCACGTGCAACGCGAGAATGAAGGCGCCCATCCCGCCGAGCCGGCCCCACTCCTGCCGCGTGAGCGACGTACGACGCATGTTTCGAGCCTTCTTTCGGGTGGGAGCCGCGCACTCCCACCCTGATGCCACGATGTATCACCTGCAATCTATTCGCAGTAAAGCTTCGGTCGGCGCTTGACCAGCTACGACCGCCGCTCCTTGAGGCGGGCGTAGCCCATGAGGCCGACCAGGAGCGCCAGCAGCACGGCCGAGGAGCCCGCGGTGCCGAGGTCGAGGCCTCCCTTGGCGACCGGCTTGGTCAGGAAGTCACCCGCCGTGGCGCCGAGCGGCCGGGTGAGCACGAAGGCGAACCAGAACAGCAGCACGTTCGGTACGACCGGCACCCGGGTCAGCGCGAGGAGGAGCACGAGTACCCCGCCCACGAGCAGCGCGCCGCCCGCGTAGCCGAGGCCGGAGCTGTCGGACAGGAAGTCGCCCATGGAGGTGCCGAGCGTGTTCGACACGAGGATCGCCGCCCAGAAGAGGGACTCGCCGCGGAAGGTCACGATGTCGCGGATGACGAACGTCTGCCCGGTCAGCTTCCAGGCGGCGAAGATGGCGATCAGCAGCGAGATCAGGATCGCGGCGCCCACCGGGTAGCCGAGCCCGAGACCCTGGGGCCCCCAGCCCAGCGAAGTGGCGCCGCCCGAGAGGTACTTGGCGCTGGCGTCGCGGTTCATGAAGTCGGACATCGTCGTGCCGGCCATGCTGGTCGACAGGATGACGGTCCAGTAGAAGAACGGGTTGTACTGACGTGACATGAGCTGCACGACCAGTGTGATCACGAAGATCAGGAACAGCAGGATGGTGGTCAGGAAGTAGCCGAGCTTGAGGGTCTGGGCGAAGAGGTCGCCCGCCGTCTCACCGAGTGTCGTCGCGGCGATCTTCATGACCCAGAAGGCCAGAGTCACCTCCGGCAGCTTCTTCATGACGTAGGTGCCGGGGTCCGCGACATCCAGAGCGGCGGCACCGGGATCCGTGACGAGTTCCGACTTGTCCATTGTTCAGTTCTCTCGTGGGGGTTCAGGGCTTATGCCGGGAAAGGCATGATCATCAACGTGACAGCCCCAACCTGAAGACTTCCTGAACGCGTGGATCATCCCTGCTCCGGCACCCGAACAGCCTCGTACTCGCCCGTACTCGCTCGTACGACCTCGCGTGGCCCGCGCGAAGGCGTGATCGACGCCATGGCCGACGCCTGACCGATCAGCGGACGTCCACGTCGACGGCGACGACTGCTTCGGCTTCGGCTTCGGCTTCGGCGCAGGCTTGAGCGGCCGTGGTGAGGTCACCGGTGGTGAGGTCACTCGCCTCGCCAGATGTTGTCGAAGGCCGCGTCTTCGATGCTGCGCCGCTGCCGTACGGCTTCCAGTTCGGTGACCGCGTCGCTCACGGCGGCCAGTACGGTGACGACGGCGTCGTCGACGAGGCCGACGGACTCCTCGGCAGGCGCGTCGTGTATGCCCGCGGCGGTCGCGAGGCCGACCAGGACGGGCTCACCCGACGCCCAGCGGTCGGCCGCGTGGCGTCGGGCCGGTGCGTCGCCCCCGTCCGGGCGGCCGCTCCGCAGGGGATTCCAGCGGTGGCGTCGCCGCGTGTCCGGCGCTTCCGCCTCCAGGGCGGCTACATAGGCCGAGGCCAGGCCCCGTCCCCGGCGCCACAACCAGTCCTCGACGGACTCGTACGGGATCTCCCGGATGAGCGACGACACCGCCCCGTCCAGCATGCGGTCATCCGTGGTCCCCTCCGGGCCGGGCACAATGCGGTCGCCTTCCAGGGTGAGCGCCTGGGCGTCGAGGAGGTCGATCAGTTCGGCTCCCGCGAGGGCCAGCGACAGGTCGCCCTGACCGACGGGACGGCTGGACGCGACGTCCATGGCGGTGATCAACAAGTCCTGCGGTGTGGTCATGACGGTCTCCACGTCGGAAGCATCGCCGGCGAGCGCCGTTCCCGTTCCACTACCACCATGTGGTGCGGGAAGCCGATACGCAGCACGACGGCGGCCGTGGCGGCCCCGAGCACCACGACGGCGGATTGGGCCACGAAGCCTCAGGGCGAGTGGAGCGGGACGCCGCCTCGGGCCGAGAAGGCGCGCAGGGGTCGTACGGTCGACGAGGCGTCTGCCCTCATGAGGTCGCGTCGGTCCGTCCCGGGTCGTTGGGGTGAGATTCGAGTGCGGTGACGGTGAGGTTCATCCACGGGCGCAGCGGCAGGGTGCCGAGCACCTTCTCGTGCAGCTCGTCCTCGTCGGCGGCCCGCCAGACGCCGATGCTGCGCATCTCCCCGACCGGGCGCCACAGCCGCGCCAGGTTGCCGGTGGCGGCCAGTTCCCTGGCGCGGACGGCTTCGGCGGCGCGCCGCCGGTCGACCTCGTCCTGGCTGGTGCCCTCGGGGACCGTGGTGGTGATCTCGACCAGGAACTCTCTCATGATCCTGCTCCGCTCGACGGGGCATCCGGAGAGGACCGGAACGCCGCGGGTGCTGGTGGTGTCCTGGGCTTTCAAGGCGGCGGCCGACGGCGGTCGCGGGCCGCGGAACCTCGTCGGCCGTGTCGACCCTGTCGGTCCTGTCGACCCTGTCTGTCCTGTCGACCCTGTCTGTCCTGTCGACCCTGTCGGTCCTGTCGGCCGTGTCGCTCCTGTCGGCCGTGTCGGCCCGGTGGCCGGCCGCGCCCCGGGCGTACTGCAGGTGGCGGCAAGGGCCGGTGCGGCACCGCTGCGGTCACCTGTCCTGGGGCTTCCATGCCTCCATGGTCCCCGGTCAGCGGACCCGCGCGTCGAACGCCTCGTACGCCGGCTCGTCGAAGAGGACGAATCTGACCTCCTCGACCGCGGTCTCCGTATCCCGGACCGTCTCCACCGCGATACGGGCGGCGTCCTCCATCGGCCACCCGTAGATACCGGCGGAGACTGCGGGAAACGCGACCGTACGGGCGCCGAGTTCGTCGGCCACTCTCAGTGATTCGCGGTAGCAGGAGGCCAGCAGCTCCGAGCGGTCCTCGCTCCGGGCGAACCGCGGACCGACGGTGTGGATCACCCAGCGCGCGTCCAGCTCGCCCGCGGTGGTGGCGACCGCCTTGCCGGTGGGCAGGCCCTTGCCGTAGTGACCGGCCCGGAGCTTGCGGCACTCGGCGAGGATGTCGGGGCCGCCTCGGCGATGGATGGCTCCGTCGACGCCTCCGCCGCCGA
The DNA here is from genome assembly GCF_042881985.1 of Streptomyces sp. NPDC058246. NCBI lineage: Bacteria > Bacillati > Actinomycetota > Actinomycetes > Kitasatosporales > Streptomycetaceae > Streptomyces > Streptomyces sp. NPDC058246. The sequence goes on from NZ_JBHVWZ010000028.1 coordinate 36,273, forward strand.
GCAGCGAGGAGTTCGCCGCGTTGACGATGGCGTCGACGCTCTGCCGGGTGATGTCGCCCTGGACGAACGTGATGGTGGTCATGACTGTCGCAGCCTCCTCCAGACGGCCTTCGCCGCGTTGTGCCCCGCCATGCCGTGCACGCCTGGCCCCGGCGGAGTGGCGGCCGAGCAGAGGAAGACGGCCGGGTGCGGGGTGCTGTACGGGAACGCGGACACCTTGGGGCGCAGCAGGAGCTGGAGCCCGGAGGCGGCGCCGCAGGCGATGTCGCCGCCCACATAGTTGGCGTTGTGTGCGGCGAGCTCGGGCGGCCCCGCGGTCGCGCGGGCCAGGACGCGGTCGCGGAAGCCCGGCGCGAACCGCTCCAGCTGTCGCTCGATCGGGTCCGTGAGGTCCCCTGTCCAGCCGTTCGGAACGTGTCCGTACACCCAGAAGACCTGCTTGCCGTCGGGGGCCCGGGAGGGGTCCACGACGCTGGGCTGCACGGTGATCAGGAAGGGCACGTCGGGCGCCCGGCCCTCGCGGGAGGCCGCCCTGAGCGCAGTGCTGATCTCCGCGCGGCTCGCCCCGAGCTGCACGGTCCCGGCGGTGCGCGCCTCCTTGGCCGTCCAGGGCACGGGGCCGTCCAGCGCGTAGTCGACCTTGAAGACACTCGCTCCGTACCGATAGCGCTCGTAGTACCGCCCGAAGCCTGCGATCCGGGCCAGGGCGGTCGGCGAGGTGTCGAAGACGTACGCGCGAGCGGGCGGCAGGTCGTCGAGGCGCTTGACCTCGTACTCGGTGTGGACGGTGCCGCCGAGGTCCTTGAGATACGCGGTGAGCGCGTCGGAGATGGACTGGGAGCCGCCACGGGCGACCGGCCAGCCGCCCGCGTGCGCGGCCAGCGCGAAGACCAGGCCGACGGCGCCGGTGGCGATGCCGTCGAGGGGGGCGATGACATGAGCCACCAGCCCGGCGAACAGCGCCTTGGCCCGCTCGTCGCGGAAGCGGCGCGTCAGCCACGTCGACGGTGGCAGTCCGGCCAGGCCGAAGCGGGCGAGGGTGACCGGGTCGCGGGGCAGCGCGGTCAGGGGCAGCGACATGAAGTCGCGCACCAGCGTGTCCCACTTCGGCAGGAACGGCGCGACGAGTCTGCGGTAGACGCCGGCGTCCCGCGGCCCGAACGAGGCGGCCGTCTCGGCCACCGAGCGCGAGAGCACCGCCGCCGTGCCATCGGGGAACGGGTGCGCCATGGGCAGCTCGGCGTGCAGCCACTCCAGGCCGTACCGCTCCAAAGGCATCGCCTTGAACGCGGGTGAGTTGGCGCCCAGCGGATGCGCCGCCGAGCACGGGTCGTGCCGGAATCCGGGCAACGTCAGCTCTTGGGTGCGCGCTCCCCCGCCCACGGTGTCCCGCGCCTCGAACACAGCCACGGAGAAGCCGCGGCGGGCCAGCTCCACGGCAGCCGTCAGTCCGTTCGGCCCCGCACCCACCACGACCACATCGAGCATCGACGGCACCTTCGGACTCCTTTGTCAGCCGATGGCCACTGAGGATCAGGATATGCCGCGGGACTGACAACCTTGGCGACGCGGGGGGGTTGGGGGCGGGTACCCGGCCGGGTACGGGCCACCGCTTCGGACCGAGACCCCGGGCGCGTGCCGGTCTCTTGATCAGCTCGATCGCCGTCTGAGCCTCTCGGTCACCGTCTCGTCAGCTCGATCGCCGTCTGAGCCTCTCGGTCACCGTCTCGTCAGCTCGATCGCCGTCTGAGCATCTCCGTCACCGTCTCGTCAGCTCGGTCGCCGTCTGAGCATCTCCGTCACCGTCTCGTCAGCTCGGTCGCGTCTGATCATCTCGGTGAGCGTCTGAGCAGGCGCGCCCGCCGTCCGATCAGGCTCCGGCCGTCAGCAGGTCCACCACCCGGCGGGCCGTGGCCGCGTCCCGCGCCGCCGTGAAGGGCAGCGCGTTGCCCCCTGTCACGCGGAACGGCTCGCCCGTGAGAGTCAGATGAGCGCCGCCGGCCTCCTCCACGAGCAGCAGGCCCGCGGCGTGGTCCCAGGCGGCCTCCCAGGAGAACGCCGTCGCGTCCAACTCGCCGCGGGCGATGGCGAGATACTCCAGGCCCGCCGAGCCGCACGCGCGCGGCACGACGCCCTCGACGCTCAGGCCGAGGAGGGCGCGCTTCTGCTCGTCCGTGGTGTAGTCCGGGTGGGACGTGGCGATGTCGAGGTCGCGGCCGGGCTCGGGCGAGCCGGAGCGCAGGGGCACGCCGTCGAGTACGGCGCCCCGGCCGCGTATCGCGGTGGCGAACTCGTCGCGCGCCGGAGCGTATGTCCACGAGGCCCGCACGACGCCGTCCAGCGCGAGCGCGACCAGCGTGCAGAAGCCCGAGTCGCCGTGCACGAACTGCCGCGTTCCGTCGACGGGGTCGACGATCCAGACCGGCGCCGCGCCACGGATCGCCTCGTAGGTGACCGGGTTCGCGTGCACCGCCTCCTCGCCGACCACGACCGAGCCGGGGAGCAGCTTGGTGAGGGCCTCGGTGAGGTACTCCTCGGCCTTGCGGTCGGCGTCCGTCACCAGGTCGTGCGGGCCGGACTTCTGGTCTATCTCGTGCGCGGCGAGCTGCCGGAAGCGCGGCATGATCTCGGCGGCGGCCGCCTGCCGAACTGCTTCTTCGACGTCGGACGTGCGGTGGGCGAGAAACTCGTCGATGGTTTCGATGTCTTCGATCATGGCTCCATGACAGCACGCGCCACTGACAATCCCCACCCGCCCGGTGTACTCCGGGTGGAATCGCCATGAATTCGGGGGGCGTGTGGATCACTGGCCGCCGAGGGTGACGGAAGCCGGCGCCAGACCACCGGGGTGCGGACATCGCCGTCCGACCGCCGGGGTCTCGGAGGTCAGCGTCCGACCGCGTACCCCTGCATGCCGCGCGGGTTCGCCGCCGCCGACAGCACTCCCGTCTCCGGGTCCCGTGCGACCGCGCACAGGCGCCCCTCGGACCAGGCGTCGTCGACCAGGACGTCATGGCCGCGGCGGCGCAGTTCCGCGACGACCGCCTCGTCCGTGCGGGACTCGACGGTGAGGCTGCCGGGGCGCATGCCGCGAGGGTAGAAGGAGCTGGGGAAGCTGTCGTTGTGCCAGTTCGGGGCGTCGATGGCGCCTTGGAGGTCGAGGCCGCCGCGCACCTCGGAGCGCAGCGCCACGGACAGGAAGAAGTGCGTCTGCCACTGGTCCTGCTGGTCGCCGCCCGGGGTGCCGAAGGCCATCACCGGCACGCCGCCGCGCAGCGCCAGGGAGGGGGTCAGCGTGGTGCGCGGACGGCGGCCCGGCGTCAGGGAGTTGGGCAGGCCCTCCTCCAGCCAGGCCATCTGGAGCCGGGTGCCGAGCGGGAATCCCAGCTCGGGCACGACCGGGTTGGACTGCAGCCAGCCGCCACTGGGGGTGGCGGCGACCATGTTGCCCCAGCGGTCGACGACGTCGAGGTGGCAGGTGTCTCCCCGGGTGCCGCCATCCGGTGTCACGTGGAGCTCCCTGGCCGCCCGGGCCACGGTGGGTTCGCCCGCGCCCGGTGCCGCCAGCGCGTCGAAGCCCGGCTCCCCCTCGGCCGGCACGCGCGCGTGCCGGCTCATCACCGGAGTACGCCCTCCGGGGCTGCCGGGGCGCAGTTCGTACGACGCCTTGTCGCCGACGAGGGCGCGCCGCTCGGCGTTGTACGTCTCCGACAGGAGATCGTCGAGAGGCACCTCGGCCGCGTCGCCGTACCAGGCCTCCCGGTCGGCCATGGCGAGCTTGCAGCCCTCGACGAGAAGGTGGACGTAGTCGGCGGACCCGTGACGCGGCAGCTCCGGCGGGAGCAGGGCCAGCTGCTGGAGGAGGACCGGGCCCTGGCTCCAGGGGCCTGCCTTGCACAGGGTCCAGCCCCGCCAGTCGTACGTCACCGGGGCCTCGTAGGTCGCGGACCAGGCGGCCAGATCCGCGGCCGTCAGGGTGCCGGTGTGGCGCTCGCCGCTGGTGTCCATGGTGGGCCGCCCGGACTGGCGCACCAGGGCCTCGGCGATGAAGCCGGACCGCCAGACCCGCCGCGCGGCTTCGATCTGCATCCCGCGGTCCGTCTCCTCACAGACCTCGGCGAGCAGCCGTCGCCAGGTCGCGGCGAGGGCGGGGTTGCGGAGCAGCTCGCCGGGTCGGGGTGCCTTGCCGCCCGGCAGATACACCTCCGCCGACGAGGTCCACTCCGTCTCGAACAGCTCACGCACGGACTCGACCGTCTCACCGACGCGCTCCACGGGCGGGTGCCCGTCCTCCGCGTACCCGATGGCGTACTTCAGGACGTCGGCGAGTGACTTGGTTCCGTGATCGCGCAGCAGGAGCATCCAGGCGTCGAACGCACCCGGCACGGCGGCGGCGAGCGGCCCGGTACCGGGTACGAGATCCAAACCGAGTCCCCTGTAGTGCTCGATCGTCGCTCCCGCGGGCGCGACGCCCTGCCCGCACAGCACCCGCACCTCGCCGCCCGCCCGGGCGAGGATGATCGGGACCTCGCCCGCGGGTCCGTTGAGGTGAGGCTCGACGACGTGCAGGACGAAGCCCGCGGCGACAGCGGCGTCGTACGCGTTGCCGCCGTCCTCGAGGACGGCCATCGCCGACTGCGAGGCGAGCCAGTGTGTGGAGGACACCATGCCGAAGGTGCCCTGGAGGGTGGGGCGGGTCGTGAACATATGGCCTCTCACCTCGCTGTTTCCTGGCGTCGGCCCGTCCGGTCGGCGCTCAGGACTGCTCCTGGGGAGTGTCTGGGGAGAATGTCCAATGTCTGGACAGCTCGGGCCAGAGCTCTCCTCCATCCACTCCCCAGCAGGCTATCGATCGCCCTGCGCCCCTCACATGGGGCGGCCATCGGGCCGCCCATGACCACCAGGACCACCATGTCATCCGCCGTATCCGGCACCCGGGCGCCCGCCCAGGTCCGGCAGACACGAACCGGCAGCCCGGCCGCCTCGACCGCAGCGCCGATGGCGTGAGGCCCTACGAGACTTCGAGGCCAGGTCAGGTTGTATTTGCCATCTCATTCCCGCTGGCGTCCCCGCATGTGCGAGCACTCCGACAGAACGGCGGAGTTCCGGTGGTCGACATCGCCGTTCGCGGGTTCCTCTGATTTACGAGGCCCGAGCCTGAGCGTCTGATGAGACCGACGGGTGGTCGAGGAGTATCAGGGCCAAGCTGAGCTGCCGGGCACCGGACGACGGAATCCGGACCGGTCCTGGACACAGCGATGAGTTTTCGCGGCCTGGAGAGTCTCATCACCGTCATCGACCACGCAGGAGGAAACACGTGGCTCAACTACTGAGAGTCCAGAACTTCAACGTCTCAAGTGACGGCATCGGTGCCGGTGAGGACCAGACCTTCGAGAATCCGTTCGGCCTCGCCGTCGATCCCGCGAAGCTGTTCGCGTGGGCTGGCGCCACGGCTAGCTGGCCCATGCGCACGGACCCCGGGGGCAGCCGTGGCCTCGACGACTACTTGACGCGGGACTACGCACGCAACATCGGCGCCGAGATCATGGGCCGCAACAAGTTCGGGCCCCAGCGCGGTCCCTGGGAGAACCATGAGTGGTGCGGCTGGTGGGGTGACGAGCCCCCGTTCCGCACTCCGGTGTTCGTCATGACCCACCACAAGCGTCCTTCGTTCACGCTCTCCGACACCACGTTCCACTTCGTCGCCGGCGATCCGGCCACGGTCCTTGAGCAGGCACGGGAGGCGGCTCAGGGCAAGGATGTCCGACTCGGCGGCGGGGTCACCACCATCCGGCAGTTCCTCGACGCCGACCTCGTCGACACCATGCATGTGGCGGTCTCACCGGTGAAGCTCGGATCCGGACTGCGGCTCTGGGACTCCCCCGATGAGTTGCTCGACCGGTTCCACCTTGAGGTCGTGCCCAGCCCGAGCGGCGTGACGCACCACCTGTTCTGGCGAAAGTGACACGAGGACTCCGCGACGTGCCCTCTTTGGAGCATCGATCCAGCCCTTGGCCGGATCCAGGACCGTGTCCCTCGGCGCCGGAGGATGCGACCGCGCCGCGCAAGCAGAGGCACACCGCCCGCCGGATCCATCAGCGTCTGGCTCAGGAGTACGGCTTCGACCAGGCGTCGTATACTCCACGGTCTGCGACTACGTCCTGGCCAGACGCCCGCAGACGAAGCAGAGGTAGAAGCAGAGGTACTGGAGGGCCGTCGGCACCTGGCCGGCATGGTCCCGCAGGTCCATCGCATGAGCCCGACCGACACCACGGCCCAGGTTCCTCCGCCCCGCCGGGAGATGGGGCCGGAGGAGGTCGTGGACACGGCCATCGACGAAGCCTGCCGGGCCCTGCACCTGCCGACGATCCGCCGTCGGATCCAGGAGATGGCCGCCGACGCCATGCGCCAGCGGTCCAGCTACAAGGACTTCCTCGCCCACCTGCTGGAAGCCGAGTGCGCCGAACGCGAGGAACGGCGCAAGCAGCGGCTGGTCAGGGACGCCAACTTCCCCTGACCCAAGCGGCTGGAAGACCTGCCTCCGGGCCACCCCGGTCAGGCGTTGATCGGCCCGGCCTCCTCGTGCAGGACCCGGCCCTCACGCCCGTCGAGAGCGGCGAGTACCTCGGCGCAGACGGCGAGCGCCGTCTCGGCCGGTGTGCGGGCGCCCAGGTCGAGGCCGATCGGGCCATGGATGCGCCCGATGTGTGCCTCGTCGAGACCGGACTCGGCGAGGGCTTGAGCGCGACGGGCCTGGGTACGCCGTGAACCCAGCGCGCCGACATAGGCGATGCCGGTGGTCAGCGCGGTGTGCAGAGCGGGGATGTCGACGTCCGGTTCATGGCTGAGCACGATCAGGCAGGCGGCGGCCGGACGGTCGGCGAGCAGCTTGACGGCGTCCTGGGCGGCGGGCGCCACAGTGGCCTGCGAGCCCAGCAGGTGGGCCTGTGCGACGAGGAGCTCGGCGAGTTCGCCCCCTCCGGCGATGACCAGGTGGGGTACGGCCGGGAAGGACTCGATGAGGACGAGTCCGTCGTCCGTGAAGCGGGTGTCGCGGCCGGCCCGACGGCGGCCGAGCAGTTCCCGGGCACGTTCGACGGCCTGGCCGGGCCCCTCCGCACCGACGCCGTCCTGCTGCTCCGGTGTCGCGACGATGCTGACGGCGTGTGTCCGGCCCTCGTCCAGCCGGGTGACCAATGCCGCGTCGGCTCCCTCTCCCAGCAGGGCCCACCAACGGGCGGGAATCGTATCGAGCGGTTGCAGCAGGAGCTCGGCCTGCCCACCGCAGGTCAGGCCCGCCTGCTTCACCTCGTCGTTGTGGACGGACACATCGCAGACGCGCGCCGTGTGCCCCGCGGTCAGGGCAGCGGCTTGCGCGGCGAGGTGCTCGTCGAACACTCCGCGGTACAGGGTGCCGTGGCAGTTGCCGTCCTCGTCGATCAGGACCGCGTCGGCGGGGTGCCGGGGGCCGAAGCCCTGCTCGGTGATGGGGCGGGCGAGTACGCCCGTACGGCCCTGGGCCGCCCACTGCCGTGCCGTGTCCGCCAGATCGCGCATGATCGCGGCCCTCCTCGTTCCGGGCGTCGGCGCCGGGAATCCGCCTGGAGGCGAGGGCACCGTGACCGGAATTCTAGTGAGGAGCGGCTCGCACACACACCGAGCCCGGCCTCGGCCGCACCGCGCGTGAGCGCCTGGGATGCACGGGGGAGGTAGCCGTGACCAGGACGCAACCGGAAGATGGGACCCTCCGCGTGGCAAGCGACCGACCCCGCCAGGAGCGGGAGTGCGACGGACCGCACTTGCCGACTTCCTGGCGCTGTCCGCCGACAGATCAGCTACGCGGCAGATCAGTTACGCGGTCCGCTGAGCGGGCGACCATGGCAATGGCAGATGTGCCCACGCTGTACGTCTGGAGCACGGAGGACACCGCGTTCGGCCCGGCGGCCGCAAGGGAGACCGAGCAGTGGGTCAACGGGCCGTACAGGTTCGAGGCTCTCCAGGGCGTCAGCCACTGGATCCCCGAGGAGGCACCCGAGACGCTGAGCCACCTGCTGCTCGAACATCTGCGAGCGCACGGCGAGTACGGAACCACACCGAGCAGCCCGTCTGTCGACTTTCGGGGCGACGGTACGCGGAGCACGGACTGAGCGGACGCGCCGGGTACTTCGCCTTCCGGAGCGCCGCCTGTCGGTCGAGCATCCCGTCGCTTCCCGAGCTGCGAGCGCGAGTTCGATGCTTGCCGGGGCGTCCGGCGCCCGGACGCGTGCGGCACACACGCGAGGGGCCCGGAGAATCCGCACAAGAGCGCCACACAGACTGCACACAGGCTTTCGAAAGCCTCGTTAGCGTTGCTGGCTGCTCGATTCCACGTGCGAATGTGACCAGGCCCGGCGGGGCGACGGCATGTCAACTCAGGAAGACCGCAAATGGACTACTGCTCCTCGTGTCGCCGGCATCTCAATGGCGCCCTGGTGTGTCCCGGGTGCGGTGCCTACGCTCCGGACATCGCACCGGCCACCGCCGACGGCGGCATCGTCCCGGCCTGGGCCGGCATGGAGACGACAGGCACGGCGACGACGGGCACAGTGACGACGGGCACGGCGGTGAACGCGTCGGTGCCGTGGGAGTACACGGTCTCGGACACGTGGCACGACGGCCGTCTTCGTGACGAGGCAGCGGTCGCGGTCGGCCTGGAGGAGGCCCCGCAGGACGACCCGTACGGCGACCTCGAGGGCGCGACGCCCGCACCGCAAGGACGGGCCGCGCGGCGTCGCCAGCTGGCCCGCTGGAAGAAGAACCAGCGCCGGGCCGTGGTCGCGACTGCCGTCGCGCTCGTCGGAGGCGGCCTGACCGTCGCCGCGATGGACCGGCACTCCGCCGACGGAGCACAGGCGGCCACAGCGCCGGACGTCGCGACCATGGGCACCGCAGACGAACAGCCCGCTGAGCAGCCCCGCCCGTCGTCGACACAACCCACAACTCCCGTGTCTTCGCACACTTCCCCCGCGCAGTCGCTCACGACCGACCTTCCGCGCCGGCAGTCCGCCGCTGCCCAGCCCCGCGTCGCGTCGCCGAGCGCTCGGCCGTTCGCCGCCGCCTCCCCTCATCCGACGGCGACGTCGGCGGCCCCACTGCCTCGGACCGCCTCCCCGTCCTCCGTCGGGACGGTGCCCGACCGCACCAGTACGGCGGCGAAGGAGACGTCCGCGCCCGCCGGCACCGGTGGCACGGCCTCGGGAGCACCCCAGGCGAACCCCGCGCCGACGGCGACTTCGCCTGCGCATATCTGCCTGCTCGTGGTGTGCCTCGGTTGATCGCGCCGTGCCGCACCACCAGCGTGCCTGGGCTGCGCCGAAGCCGCATAGCAGCGTGGATCCCCAGATGCATGGCGATGGCGGCGAGTACGAGGGCGCCTGCGGGGACGTCCGATGACAGCGCCAGGGGAAAGAGCAGTTCGACGGCGAGGGTGTAACCGCTCATCAGCGCACACAGGGTGCGGTGTCGAGCGACCCACCAGGCGACCGGGGCTTCGCGCCAGAGATGGTTGTCCACGAGGTAGGCGCGGAGCGGTTCGCCGGTCGCCCAGCGCAGTCCGGTGTTGCGCAGCTTCGCGAGCCCGGCGGCGCGCGAGGCGGTCATCGAGCGGATGATCAACTCGTTCCCGGCGGGTACGGGCTGACGGACGGCAAGGTGACAGTTCGGGGCCCTAGGACTCCAGGGCCCACGCCGTCGTCCCGAGGGTGTTCTCCGGGCCGATGTCGAGGGGCTCCCGCGGGCGTACGTTGACGGCGTCGCTCACCTCGTCCGGCGCGACGCGCAGGTAGGTGCCGTGCTCGGCTGCCATCCGCCAGTACAGGGTCGCGTGCGCGGTCTCGCCGGGACGGAGCTTGAACGGTTCGGGACGAGGACTGTCGGGCGCCATGAACACCTTGCCCGTCCCCTCGGCGGTGTGTACGCCGGTGAGCGGGGCGCCGGTCTCGTCGAGGACGCGGACGGTGGGATAGCCGTTCATCTCCCGTGTCCGCTTGCCGCAGTTGGTCAGGGTGAGCGTCATGGCGCGCAGCCCCATGGCCCCGTCGACCGAGCCGGTGCCGACGCGCAGGCCGGACGGCGGGCAGCCGTGCTCCCGCTGGACCGCTACGGCCGGTGAGGGCTCGGGGCTCGTCGGCGCGGGTGGCGGTACGGCGCGGGTCTTCGTCGGGGTGGGCCTGCGTTCCGGATTGCGCTCGCGGTCCAGTTCGGCGGAGAGCCCGCAGCCGCCGGCGGTCAGCGCCAACAGGCAGACGAGGGCGGCGGTACGGGTCCACCTCGGGCGTATCGCGATCACGGCCCGATGATGGCACGGGGGCTCGGCGGAATCCGTCACTCCGCGTACGACGACGAGGAGCCCACACGCCGTCACCGGGCCCGACTTGAGCGAGGCAGCGAGAGCGAGGCAACGGGAGCAAGGCAGCGAGAGCAAGGCAGCGGAAGCGAGGCAACGGGAGCAAGGCCGCGAGAGCAAGGCAGCAGGAGCAAGGCACCGGAAGCGAGCCGTCCGGACGAGACGGATCGCGGTGTCCGCCTCCGGCCGGCTGAGTGGCCGGTGACATCGGGGGCGGCCGCGAAGGTCGCCGCGAGGTCGCCGCGCGGCGGTCCACAGCCCGTCAACAGTGAGCCACTGTCACCACGCGGGCACGGAGCGAGTTGGCCCTTCCGCCCCACAGGGACTCATGTGAGACTGGCGTCCCGTCCGCAGTGCGGACCCCCTCCGCCCCGTCCCCCACGAGAAGTGCGCCTTGCGTTCTCTTCCTCTGCCGCTCGCCCTCACCGCGCGCCTGCTGCCGGTCGCCGTACTCGCCTCGGCGGGCTGGGCTCTGACGTCCGGTCCGTTCGCCGCGACCCCCACCGCCGAGCACAAACCGACACAAAAGACGACGGACACGCCATCCGCACCGTCGACCTCCGCCGCCACCAAGACGTACGCCACCTCGCCCGCACCCTGCACCGGTGTGGCGGAGAAGACGGTCAAGTCGCTGGTCCCGGGCGCCAAGACGGCCGGTCAGGAGATCGCGTCGACCGACAAGTCCGTGCGCCGCACCTGCTCCTGGAACGCGCTGAAGGGCTTCGACTACCGCTGGCTCGACGTCTCGTACGAGATCAAGGACACGGACGCGGCGGCGCAGAAGTCGTACAAGGAACGCATCGCGGACAAGAGTGGCGGAGGGGCGGTTCCCGGACTCGGCGACGAGGGCTACTCCGTCGTGAACCTCACCACGGAGAACAAGCAGCAGACCCGCGAGGGGGTGGTGATCGTCCGCGCGTCCAACGCGCTGGTCGTCATCACGTACAACGGCAGCGACTTCGAGACGAAGAAGGCGCCCGGCACGGACGAGATCAACAAGGGTGCCATCAAGGCCGCCAAGGACGCGGTGGCCGCGCTGGCGGACGGCCAGAAGAGCTGACCGTCCTCCCAGCTCCTTCAGATGTCAGGCGGCCGCCTTCCCGCGGCCCCGCGACAACGTCAACACCACGTACAGGACCATCGACGTACCGAGCCCGACCGCCCATCCGTAGTCGGCCAGCGATTCGAGGGCCGGAATGGGCCGTCCGTCGATCAGCGGATGGAAGTCCGCGCCGCCGATGGCCAGGACGCCGCCGGTGACGAAGGCGACGACGGCCCGCCAGTTCCAGCCGCCGTCGTACCAGTAGCGGCCGCCCGTGCGGTACAGGTCGGCCAGGTCGAGCTTGGTGCGGCGCAGGATCCAGTAGTCGGCGATGAGGATGCCCGCGACCGTGCCGAGCAGACCGCCGACCAGCCCGAGCCAGGTGAAGATGTAACCCTGCGGGTCGGAGTACAGCTTCCAGGGGAAGATCAGCACGCCGAGGACGCAGGTGGCGAGCGCGCCCGTACGGAAATTGATCTTCCGGGGTGCGATGTTGGAGAAGTCGAAGGCAGGCGAGACAAGGTTGGCCGCGATGTTCACGGACAGGGTCGCGACCAGCACGGTGACCAGCGCGTAGAGGAGGCCGAAGACGTTGTCGGTCTTGGCGGCCAGCTGGACCGGATCCCAGATCGCCTTGCCGTACACGGCCTGCGAGCCGGATGTGACCATCACGGACAGGAACGCGAACAGCGTCATCGTGGTGGGCAGACCGAGCGCCTGGCCCCAGGTCTGCGCCTTCTGGCTCTTGCCGTAGCGGGTGAAGTCGGGGATGTTCAGCGACAGTGTGGACCAGAAGCCGATCATGCCCATGAGCGAGGGCCAGAACAGCTTCCAGAAGTCGCCGCCCCAGCCCAGCTTGGAGGGCTGGTCGAGCAGCGGCCCAAACCCGCCCGCCTTGCTGCTCATCCACCACAGCATCACGCCCGCGCCGACGAGCACGAAGGGCGCGGCCCAGTTCTCGAAGCGGCGGATCGTCTCCATGCCCCGGTAGATGATGGCGACCTGGAGCACCCAGAAGATCGCGAAGGACAGCCACATGGTCCACGCGTAGCCGCCGACCTCGGAGGCGTTCGCCCAGCCGTCGCCGAAGAGCTTCCCGGCGAGGAAGTAGATCGCCTCACCGCCGATCCAGGTCTGGATGCCGAACCAGCCGCAGGCCACCAACGCCCGCACCACAGCAGGCAGGTTGGCGCCCCGGACGCCGAAGGAGGCGCGGGCGAAGACCGGGAAGGGTATGCCGTACTTGGGTCCCGCGTGCCCGGTGAGCAGCATCGGGACCAGCACGATCAGGTTGGCCAGCGCGATGGTGAAGACGGCCTGCTTCCAGTCCATGCCGACGGCTATCAGACCGGAGGCGAGGGTCCAGGAGGCGGTGTTGTGGGCCATGCCGACCCAGAGCGCCGAGAAGTTGTACGTGGTCCAGGTGCGCTTCTCCACCGGGACCGGCAGCAGGTCCTCGTTGGCGTAGGGGCCGCTCGGCGCGGGCGCGCCGGGGGCGATCTCCACCCGGCCGTCGGGAAGCGTGACCTGGGCGGCGGGCGGGCTGTCCGTGGGGACGGTCTCGGTCATGGGCAGGCCAATCAAGTGAGGAGTGACGGGAAAGGCCGTGCGGGCTTCTGGGGGGTACGCGGGGAGCGTCCTGGCCCCCTTCCCGGAACGCTGGGAAGGGGAGAACGGGGAGAGGGCCTCAAGGGGCCTTTCAGCAAGGTTGCTTACGGTGTGTCACTGAGCGTTGACGGCCGGGATGACCTTCGCGCCGTAGGCGTCGATGGTGGCTTCCTGCGCGTCGTGCATGTCGTACAGCGCGAACTGGTCGACCCCGAGCGCACGCAGCTTGTTCAGCTTCTCGGTGTGCTGCTCGGCCGTGCCGATCAGGCAGAACCGGTCGACGATCTCGTCGGGCACGAACTTGGTGTCGGGGTTGCCGCTGCGCCCGTGGTGGGAGTAGTCGTACCCCTCTCGGGCCTTGATGTAGTCGGTGAGCTCCTCGGGGACGGCGGCGGAGTGCTCGCCGTACTTGGTGACGAGGTCGGCGACGTGGTTGCCGACCATGCCGCCGAACCAACGGCACTGCTCGCGCGCGTGGGCGAGCGCCTCGGCCGAGTCGTCCTCGGTGACGTACGCGGGCGCGGCGACGCAGATCTTCACCTCGGAGGGGTCACGGCCCGCCTCGACCGCCGCGTCCTTCACGGCCTTGACCATGTACTCGGTCAGATAGAGGTCGGCGAGCTGGAGGATGAAGCCGTCGGCCTCCTCGCCGGTCATCTTCAGCGCCTTCGGGCCGTACGCGGCCATCCACACCGGGAGTTCGGCGCCGGGCTTGACCCAGGGGAACTTGATGACGGTGCCGCCGAGGTCGGCCTCGTCGCCGCGTCCGAGGGCCCGGATCACCTTCATCGCCTCGCTGATGCGGGCGAGGGTGTTGGGCTTGCGCCCGGCGACGCGCATCGCCGAGTCGCCGCGCCCGATGCCGCAGACCGTGCGGTTGCCGTACATGTCGTTGAGGGTCGCGAAGGTGGAGGCGGTGACCTCCCAGGTGCGGGTGCCCGGGTTGGTGACCATCGGCCCGACCGTCAACTTCTCGGTGTTCGCGAGGATCTGACTGTAGATCACAAAGGGTTCCTGCCACAGCACGGCCGAGTCGAAGGTCCAGCCGTACGTGAAGCCGTTGCCCTCGGCCCGCTTCATCAGGTCGATGACGCGGGAGGCCGGGGGGTCGGTCTGCAGGACGAGTCCGAAGTCCATGGCGCCACTCCTAGTCGCTCAGAGAAGGTACTGACAGGTGGAGCGGGGGGTGTAGACGCCGTGACCCGCGCGTCCGGTGAACTCCCGCTCGGTGATGACCGGTTCGCCGCGCGAGAGCACGGTCTCGACCTGCCCGGTGACGCGCTTGCCCTCGTACGCCGAGTAGTCGACGTTCATGTGGTGCGTCTCGACCGACATGACCTGCTCGGCGTGCGGGTCGTAGATGACGATGTCGGCGTCGGCGCCCGGCGCGATGGTGCCCTTCTTCGGGTACAGGCCGAACATCCGGGCCGGGGTGGCGCAGGCGATCTCGATCCAGCGGCGGCGCGAGATGTGTCCGTCGACGACGGCCTGGTGGAGCAGGTCCATGCGGTTCTCGACGCCGGGGAGGCCGTTGGGGATCTTCGAGAAGTCGCCCCGGCCGAGCTCCTTCTGGCCCACGAAGCAGAAGGGGCAGTGGTCCGTCGAGACCACCTGCAGGTCGTTGGTGCGCAGGCCGCGCCACAGGGCGGCCTGGTGCTCCTTGGGGCGAAGGGGCGTGCTGCACACGTACTTCGAGCCCTCGAAGTCCGGTTCCGCGAGGTTGTCGGTCGACAGGAACAGGTACTGCGGGCAGGTCTCGCCGAAGACGTTCAGGCCCTCGTCGCGCGCCCGTGTCAGCTCGGCCACCGCCTCCTGCGCCGAGACGTGCACGACGTACAGCGGAGCCCCGGCGACCTGGGCGAGCTTGATGGCGCGGTGTGTCGCCTCGGCCTCCAGCAGGGCCTTGCGCACCTCCCCGTGGAAGCGCGGGTCGGTCTCGCCCCGGGCCAGCGCCTGCTCGACCAGCACGTCGATCGCGATGCCGTTCTCGGCGTGCATCATGATCAGCCCGCCGTTCTCGGCGGAGCGCTGCATGGCGCGCAGGATCTGGCCGTCGTCGCTGTAGAAGACACCGGGGTAGGCCATGAACTGTTTGAAGGAGGTGACGCCCTCCTCCACCAGCAGGTCCATCTCCTTGAGCGTCTCCTGGTTCACATCGGAGACGATCATGTGGAAGGCGTAGTCGATGGCGCACTGGCCGTCGGCCTTGGCGTTCCAGGCGTCGAGGCCCTCGCGCAGCGAGTGGCCGACGCTCTGCACCGCGAAGTCGACGATGGTGGTGGTGCCGCCCCAGGCGGCGGCCCGGGTGCCCGTCTCGAAGGTGTCGGAGGCGAAGGTGCCACCGAACGGCAGCTCCATGTGGGTGTGGGCGTCGACGCCGCCCGGGATGACGTACTTGCCGGTGGCGTCGATGGTCTTCTCGGCCGTCCACGACTCGGCCGCCGGGGTGCCGGTCGCGGCGAGGGCGACGATCCGGCCGTCCTCGATCAGGACGTCGGCATGGATCTCGTCGGACGCGGTGATGACGAGGCCATTACGGATGACGGTACGGCTGCTCATGCTCCCTCTCTCCTGCCGTGCGCTGAGAACTGCGGGTCACTCGTGGCTGGTCGCGCCCGCGCGGCGGAGCCGCGCAAAGGCACAGCCCGCGCCCCTTCGGGGGCGCGGGAACCCCGGCGGACTCCAGGGCGCCGCCGGGCTACGGCGCGGTCAGCGGCTCGTACGCGTCGGGGCGGCGGTCCCGGTAGAACTGCCAGCGGTCGCGCACCTCGCGCAGCTTGGCCATGTCGAGGTCGCGGACGACGAGTTCGGTCTCCTTGTCGCTGGCCACCTCCCCGACGAACTGGGCCTCCGGGTCGACGAAGTAGGACGTTCCGTAGAAGTCGTTGGGTCCCAGCTCCTCCACGCCCACGCGGTTGATCGCGCCCACGAAGTACTCGTTGGCGACGGCCGCCGCCGGCTGCTCCAGCTGCCAGATGTAGGAGGACAGGCCGCGCGAGGTGGCCGACGGGTTGAAGACGATCTCGGCGCCCGCCAGACCCAGCGCACGCCAGCCCTCCGGGAAGTGCCGGTCGTAGCAGATGTAGACGCCGATCCTGCCGGCAGCGGTGTCGAAGACCGGCCAGTCGGCGTTGCCCGGACGGAAGTAGAACTTCTCCCAGAAGCCCTCGACCTGCGGGATGTGGTGCTTGCGGTACTTGCCGAGGTACGAGCCGTCCGCGTCGATCACGGCGGCCGTGTTGTAGAGGACGCCGGGCTGCTCCTCCTCGTACATCGGCAGGACGAGGACGATGCCCAGTTCCTCGGCCAGCGCCTGGAAGCGCCGCACGATCGGGCCTTCGGGGATCTGCTCGGCGTACGCGTAGAACGCCTTGTCCTGGACCTGGCAGAAGTAGGGTCCGTAGAACAGCTCCTGGAAGCAGAGGACTTGGGCGCCCTGCGCGGCCGCGTCGCGGGCCGCCTGCTCGTGGACCTGAATCATCGATTCCTTGTCGCCGGTCCACGCGGTCTGGAAGACGGCGGCGCGGATCACTCTGCTCATCGGGACCTCCGGTCGCTCGGTGTGCTGGGGCAGACGGCGCTTCCGGCGCCCGCCCCAGGAGCCTAGAAAGCCCGGAGGGCGGCTTTGAGTTGCACGGTGTCACGTCTGCGGACGCGCGGCGTTGCACGGTGTCACCCCTGCGTCGGTCCATGTTTCACCCCCGTTCTCCCACGTCGTCGCATGTGTCATCTCTGTTGCGCGTCGTGCGCCAGTAGCGCGATGTGCACGGACGCCGCCTGCTCGAAGTCGTCGAGGTCGACGCCGAGCCGGGCCTCTATGGCCTCCAGACGCCGGTACAGCGCGGGCCTGCTGACATGGTGGAGCTGTGCGGTGCGCGACTTGTTGCGGCCGGTGGCGAGATACGTCCGCAGCACGGGCAGCAGCTCCGACTCCGCGTCCGCCCCGCACAGCAGCCCGTCCAACTCCCGCTCGGCGAAGGACTGGACGTGCGGATCGTCGCGCAACAGCCGCACCAGGCCGCGCAGATGGACGTCCCGCAGGCGTACGAGCACCGGCTGGTCCTGGTCGGCGGGTGCGTCGGCGGCAGCCTCGGCGACGTGCAGGGCCTCGCGCAGGCCGCCGGGTACGTCGTCCCAGGCGGTACGGGCGGAGGCCGCGGCCACGGTGGTACGGGCGCCGGTCTCGTGCCGCAGTCGTACGGCGAAGTGCGCGGCCAGCGCCTCGGCGTCCTGATCTCGGGCGAGGCTGAGCAGCACGGCGGTGGCTCCGTCAGCCAGCTCGGCGACCAGTCCGGGGAGGCCCAACAGGCGCAGTACACGGTCGAGTTGTGTCGGGACGCCGTCACACACCACCAGCGGCACGAAGGCGCGCCGGTTGACGGGCAGCCCGGCCGCCCGTGCCCGCGGC
This sequence comes from Streptomyces sp. NPDC058246, assembly GCF_042881985.1. Lineage (NCBI taxonomy): Bacteria > Bacillati > Actinomycetota > Actinomycetes > Kitasatosporales > Streptomycetaceae > Streptomyces > Streptomyces sp. NPDC058246. Next base: position 53,715 of record NZ_JBHVWZ010000028.1, read on the forward strand.
AGCAGCTGCCGGGCCGGTACGACCCCGCTCACCAGGTCGGTCAGCAGGCTCTGCGCGGACTCCTCCTCCCAGGTGTGCGCGGAGCCGCCGAGCATCCGGTGCAGGACCAGGGCCTCGGCGGCGCGGTCGGCGAGCAGCCGTCCGGTCGCGGCGTCGCCGCGGTACCCGCACAGCACGATCCGGCCCCAGCGCTCTCCGCGTCCGCCGAGCTCGGCGCGGATCCATCCGTCGCCCTCACTGCCGCCCGCCTGCCGGGCGATGCGCTCCCAGTCACGCAGCACGTCGTCCACGGCGGGCCGCTCCCCCGCCGTGGCGAGCACCCGGTGGGCGAGGTTGGTGACGACCACCGGACAGGCGGCGTGCCCGGCGATCTCGTCGAGCATCCGCTGCAAGGGGGCGCCCGAGGTGATGAGCCCGGTGAGCGCGCCGCGCACCGTCTCGGAGAGACTCACGGCCGCGAACTTGCTTCGGACCAGCCGGGACTGCACCTCTTCCGTCAACTCGGCGAACGGGAAGGGCCGGTGGAGCACCACCATGGGCAGCCCGCAGCGATCGGCGGCCCGCCGCATCACGTCCGGCGGGGTGGGGAAGGCCCGGCCGAGTCCGAGGACGACGGCCGCGGCCTCCGCGCGGTGCAGCGAACGGATGTACTCGGCCTGTGCGTCGGGGTCGCCCGCGAGCAACACCCCGGTGGTGAGGACCATTTCACCGCCGGTGAGCATCACGCCCACGTCCGCCGCCTCGGCGACATGCACCCACCGCACGGCCCGGTCGAGATGGCCCGCCCCGGCCACCACCTCGGGCTCTCCGGCGAGCACCCGGTCCAGGGTGAGGACCTGGCGTACCGACAGTGCGGGTTCCGAGGCGGCGGTCATGGCGACGTTCCCTTGCTCAGGCGCTACTGGTCCTAACGGGCACACCTCAGCGCGTGCTCCATGATCGCCGCGCCCTCCTCCGCCTCCGCGACGGTGAGGGAGAGCGGGGGTGCGATGCGCAGCACGCTGGTGTTGTGACCGCCGCCCTTGCCGATCAACAGGCCTTCTTCGCGGGCCGCTTCGAGCACGGCTGCCGCTGTCTGCGGACTGGCTTCGTCCGTGCCGGGCTCGACCAGCTCGACGCCGATCATCAACCCGCGCCCGCGTACCTCTCGTACGCCCGGGAGCGCCACCGCGATCGCCCGGAGCCGCTCGATGAGCAGCCCGCCGACGCGCCGGGCGTTGCCCTGGAGGTCGTGTTCGAGGAGGTACGTGAGGTTCGCCAGGCCCGCCGCCATCGTGACCGGTGAGCCGCCGAAGGTCGAGATGGAGTTGGAGTCCAGGCAGTTCATGATCTCGGCGCGGGCCACGACGCCGCCGATGGACATGCCGTTGCCGATGCCCTTGGCGAAGGTGAGCATGTCGGGCGGGCCGGCGGCGGCGTGCGCCTGCCAGCCCCAGAAGTGTTCGCCGGTACGGCCCCAGCCGGTCTGCACCTCGTCGGCGATCCAGAGGACGCCGTGCTGTTGCAGTACTTCACGGAAGGCGGCGTAGAGGCCGTCGGGCGGCAGCGTGAAGCCACCGACACCCTGGACGGGCTCGGCGATCAGGGCCGCGGGCGGGCGGACGTGGCCCAGCAGGTCCTTCAGGTCCTCGACGCAGGCCGCGATGAACTCGGCGTCGCTGAGATCGGCGTAGGGGCCGCGGCTGCGGACGCCGCCATGGACGTACAGCGTCTGGAGCGGCGAGAGGGAGGTCGGCGACCAGCCCTTGTTGCCGGTGATGCCGACCGCGCTGAACGAGCGGCCGTGGTAGCTGTTGCGCATCGCCAGGATCTGGTTGCTCTGCCGGTAGGCGGTCGCGAGCATCAGGGCGGTGTCGTTGGCCTCGGTGCCGGAGGTGGTGAAGAAGACGCGGGCGTCCGGGATGCCGGACAGCTGGGCGATCCGCTCGGCGAGGTCGACCATCGGGCGGTTGAGGTAGAGCGTGGAGGAGTGGATGATCCGCCCCGCCTGCTCACTCACCGCCTTGGTGACCTCGGGCAGGGCGTGCGCGGTCATCGTGGTGAGGATGCCGCCGAAGAAGTCGAGGTACTTGTTGCCCTTGGCGTCCCAGACGTGGCGGCCCTCGCCGTGGGTGATCTCGAGCGGGTCCTCGTAGTAGAGGGCGAGCCAGTCGGGCAGGACGGCCTTGTGACGCGCGTACAGATCGGTCACGGCTGCACCAGCCCTTCGTACGCGTCGGGACGGCGGTCTCGGTAGAAAGCCCACTGCTGGCGTACTTCCTCGATCACGTCGAAGTCGAGGTCGCGGACAAGGAGTTCCTCGGCCTTGTCGCTCGCCGTCTCCCCCACGAACTGTCCGCGCGGGTCGACGAAGTACGACGTTCCGTAGAAGTCGTTGTCCCCGTACTCCTCTTCTCCCACGCGGTTGATCGCGGCGATGAAGTACTCGTTGGCGACGGCGGCCGCGGGCTGCTCCAGCTGCCAGAGGTAGGCGGAGAGACCACGGGAGGTGGCGGAGGGGTTGTAGACGAGCTGGGCGCCGTTCAGGCCGAGCTGGCGCCAGCCCTCCGGGAAGTGGCGGTCGTAGCAGATGTACACACCGATCTTGCCGACCGCGGTGTCGAAGACGGGCCAGCCGAGGTTGCCCGGCTTGAAGTAGTACTTCTCCCAGAATCCCTTCACCTGCGGGATGTGGTGCTTGCGGTACTTGCCGAGGTAGGTGCCGTCGGCGTCGATCACGGCCGCCGTGTTGAAGTAGAAGCCGGACTGTTCGACCTCGAAGACGGGCACGACGACGACCATGCCGGTCTCGCGGGCGAGCTCCCGCATCCGCGTGACGGTGGGCCCCTCGGGCACGGGTTCCGCCCAGCGGTAGTGCTCGGGCTCCTGGACCTGGCAGAAGTAGGGGGCGTTGAAGACTTCCTGGAATCCGATGACCTTGGCGCCCTGCCGGGCCGCCTCGCGGGCGTGCTCCTCGTGCTTGGCGACCATGGATGCGGTGTCGCCGGTCCAGGTGGCCTGGACCAGAGCGGCACGTACGACGTTGGCCATGAGCTGCTCCTTCGACGGGACGTCAGAGAGCCTCTACGCCCGTAGACAAAGGCTGTAGAGGCTCGAAAGTAAGCCCCCTGGAGAGCCTTGCCAAGACCATCGTCGTTAACCCGCTGAGTCGATCACGTTTCACACCCCTGTGGGTGAGCGACAGGTCCGGTGACCGGACAGGTCACGCGGTGAAGCCGGCCACTCTCAGGGCGTGCAGCAGGTCCCAGTGGCGCTCGTCGGAGACGCCCTGGGCGGCCTCCAGGAGGAGCGGCACGAGCCGCTGCGGGTCGGCTTCCGCGCTGCGGGCGGCCTCCTCCGGAGTGCGTACACGGACGTACGCGCCCAGCAGTGCCCCGATCTCGCGCCTGCGGCCCTCCTCGGCGAGGCCCAGTACGACGGCCCCGATCTCCGGCGCGGGCCGGGCCACGCCCTGGCGCAGCATCTGCTGCCCGTCGGCCGTGCGGCCCGCCGCGACGAGCGCGTCGGCTGCGGCGACCAGCCGGTCGGCGGGGAGTGAGGCAGCCTCCCACAGCAGGGTGGCCCAGTCGGCGTCGAGGCCCGCGCGATGCAGTTCGGCGGCGAGCAGCGGGAAGCGGGCGGCGGGCCAGTACGCGGCCTCGACGAGCAGGGCGTGCGCCTCGCCGCTCCTGCCCTCGCCGCGCAGCCGTGTCAGCGTCTCCACCGTCTCGGCGGTGGCCCGCCGGGCGTCCTCGTCCAGCGGCTCCGCACGCGGCTGTACGGGCGCCTCGGCCGCCCCCGCGAAACGCGCGCCTCGGGGGGTACGGCCGCTCGGCACCGCCGGGGCGGGTGCGGGCGGCGCCACCTCGGGTACGGCGACGGGCGCCGCCTCCGGCTCCAGCATCCCGGCGAAACGGGCACTGCCCCGGGGGCGGCGCTTGGAGCGCTGCTTGGGGGCGGCGGGGGTCGGCTCCGGGTCGGGGGTCGTGGATGGGAACGGGGACGGAGCGGGGGTCTGGGGCTGGTCGTGGTCGGCCCGGCCGTCGGGGGCGTACGCGTCCGGGGCGTAGGAGTCGGAGGCGTAGGAGTCCTGGGTGTGCTCGTCCGAGGCGTACGGATCGGAGGCGTAGGAGTCGGGGGCGTACGCGTCCGAGGCGTAGGCGTCGGGGGTGGGCGCGTCCGGGGCGTACGGATCCGAGGCGTAGAAGTCCGGGGTCTGCGCATCCGGGGCGTACGGGTCGGAGCGGGGGGTCGCCGGTCGATCCGGGGCGTACGGATCGGAGCGGGGGGTCGCCGGTCGATCCGCGGGCGCCGGGGGCTCGTAGGGGAAGCGCGACGCGGTCTGCTTGCCCGGCGCATGCACCCCGCCCTCGGGCTCCCGCACCCGGAACACGTCCCCGGCCGGGCCGGCCGGGAAGCTGAGGGTGTCCTGCGCGTGGGTGCGCAGGGCTCGGCGGTCGAGCTCGGCCATACGGTGGCGGAGCTCGGTGCAGCGGGCGGTGGCGCGTTCGTGGTCGTCGTGGGCCCAGGCGAGGTCGAGCCGGAACGACTCGGCCTCCTCCTGGGAGCCGGCCGAGTGGAGCAGCCGGCCGAGTTCGGCCTGGCGCTCGGCGGCGTAGCGCTGTTCGCGGAGCATCACGTCGAGGCGGTCTCCGAGGGCGTCCCGGCCACCGGGCCGGGCGTCGTACGCGGCGAGCGAGGCGCCGTGCAGCCGGCGGGCCCGCTGGGTCTCCTGGACGGTGGCGCGGTCGCCGTACTCGGCGGCGAGGTCCTGGAGGAGGGCCTCCACGACGTCCCAGGGCGGGACTTCCCAGCCGTCCAGGCAGGCCCGCATGCCGTCGGGGTCGCGCTGCCAGAACACTCCGCACCAGCCGCCGCCCCGATCGAGCCGTTCCATCAGCCCGTTCAGGTACCTCGCGAACTCCCGCACCTGACCCGGGAGTTGTTCTACAGCCATCACATGACTCCCCGCCCGACTGGAGTGCTCCGATCCGGAAGAAAACACCAGCCGTGTTACGGAACGGCTACAGGGAGTTTTCGGACCGGGCGCAGAGCGCTCCGGGATGGATGAACCCGTGTGCGGCCCGCCGGGTCGCAGTTGGCACGAGACCCTACTCGCCTCTCCCGCCGGGCGGTTGGGCACTGCCCGCATCCGGCCACGAGACGGCTTCGCTTCAGCCCCCGCCGTCCTCACACCTCACGCCGCTCGCTCCAGCGCGCAGCGCAGCACGATGTCGTCCATCGACAGCCCGAGCGCCCGGGCCAGGGCCGCCACCGTGAAGAAGGCGGGAGTGGGCGCCCGGCCGGTCTCGATCTTGCGCAGCGTCTCGGCGGAGATCCCGGCGACCGCCGCGATCTCCGTCATGCTGCGGCCACCGCGGGCGTCGCGCAGCAACTGCCCGAGCCGCTCCCCGCGTTCGCGCTCTTCGGGGGTCAGGGGGGTGCGTACCATCCCCCCATTCTAATACCGGTATAGTAATTGGCATGGTGGAACTGAAGACGGACACATCGATCGACGAGATGTACGCGGCGGGCCAGGTCGTGGGCCGGGCCCTGACGGCGGTGCGGGAAGTGGGCGACGTCGGCGTCTCGCTCCTGGAGCTGGACGAGGTGGCGCATCAGGTCCTGCGGGACGCCGGCGCACGCTCCCCCTTCCTCGGCTACCGCCCCTCCTTCGCGCCGACGCCGTTCCCCGCGGTCCTCTGCGTCTCCGTGAACGACGCGATCGTGCACGGCATCCCGAACGGCTACCGGCTGCGCGACGGCGACCTGGTCTCCGCCGACTTCGGCGCCGAACTGGGCGGCTGGGTGGGCGACTCGGCGATCAGCTTCGTCGTCGGCAAGCCGCGCGCCGCCGACCTCCGCCTGATCGAGACCGCCGAGCGCGCCCTCGCGGCGGGCATCGAGGCAGCCGTCGTCGGCAACCGCATCGGCGACATCGCGCACGCCGTCGGCACGGTGTGCCGCGCGGCGGGGTACGGGATCCCGGACGGCTTCGGCGGCCACGGCGTGGGCCGCCGCATGCACGAGGACCCGGGCGTCCCGAACGAGGGGAGCCCGGGCCGCGGCCTCCCCCTCCGCCACGGCATGGTCCTCGCCATCGAGCCCATGCTCATCGGCGGCGGCACCGACGGCTACCACGCGGACCCCGACGGCTGGACCCTCCGCACCGACGACGGCTCCCGCGCCGCCCACACCGAACACACGGTGGCGATCACGTCGGCCGGGCCTCGCATCCTGACGGCACGCTGAGCCGCCGGAGGCGGCGGCCCCGAGGCCCCGGGCGCCCGGAGACCCCCCCGGCCCCGGAGAGCGCACCGGCCCGCAGAGCCCCCCGGACGCCCCAGGGGGGCTCCCGGGTGGGCCGCCCCACCATCCGTGCGCTACGACGCCGGACGTACCACCATCGCCGAGCCGCCCCCGCGGCGGACCTTCTCCGCGGCCGCGAGCCATTTGCCGTTCGGGAGGCGTTGGACGCCGGTCGCCGCGCCGATCTCGGGGTTCTGGCGGAAGGCGTGGCCGAGGGACTCCAGCTGGGTTTTCAGGGGGCTGGTCCACAGCGACGGTTCGAGTTCGGTGGTGGTCTGGTTGCGCTGGCTGGCGCGAGGGGCGGCGATGGCGTCGACCAGGGGCAGTCCGCGGTCAAGGAACTCGGTCAGTGTCTGCAGCACCGTGGTGATGATGGTCGCGCCGCCCGGCGAACCGAGCGCCACCACGGGCCGGTTGTCACGGTCGAGGACGATCGTCGGGGAGATGGACGAGCGCGGCCGCTTGCCGGGGCCGGGCAGGTTCGGGTCGTGGACGTCGGAGCTGGCGGGGGTGAAGGAGAAGTCCGTCAGCTCGTTGTTGAGCAGGAAGCCACGGCCCGGGACCGTTATGCCGCTGCCGCCGGTCTGCTCGATGGTCAGCGTGTAGGCGACGACGTTGCCCCACTTGTCGGCCACCGTCAGGTGCGTGGTGTTCTCGCCCTCGTACGTCGTCGGGGCGGCCTTCCCCGCGGTGGAGCAGGCGGCCGGCTTGCTCGGGTCACCCGGCGCCAGCGGGCTCGTCAGCACCGCGTCGTCCTTGATCAGGCACTCCCGCGAGTCCGCGAACTTCTGCGACAGCAGCCCCTTGGTGGGAACGTTCTCGGAGGCGGGGTCGCCCACCCAGCGCCCCCGGTCCGCGAACGCGATCCGGCTCGCCTCGATGTAGCGGTGCAGGTACTGCGCCTCGCTCGCCTTCGAAAGGTCCGTTTTCTCAAGGATGTTGAGCGCCTCGCCGACCGTGGTGCCGCCGGAGGAGGAGGGCGCGATCGAGTAGACCTTCAGCCCGCGGTACGACGTCTTCGTCGGCGCCTGCAGCTTCGCCTCGTACTCCCCGAGGTCGTCCAGGGACAGCTTGCCTGGGCGGGCGTTGTAGCCCGAGGCCGGGTCCACCGGCGGCTTGTTCACCGTGTCGACGATGTCCTGACCCAGGTCGCCGTCGTAGACCGCGTCGACCCCCTCCTTGCCCAACTGCTCGTACGTCCGCGCCAGATCGGGGTTCTTGAAGGTCGAGCCGACCACCGGCAGCGCGCCACCCGGAAGGAACAGCTTCGAGGTGTCCGGGAAGTACTTGAAGCGGGCCTGGTTGGACTCGGTCTGCGAGCGGAAGGTCGAGTCGACCGTGAAGCCGTCGCGGGCGAGGCGCTCGGCGGGCTTCAGCACACTGCCCAGCCCCTTGCTGCCCCACTCGTCCAGAGCCGTCTGCCAGGTGGCGGGGGTACCGGGAGTCCCGACGCCCAGCCCGCTGGTGACCGCGTCCGCGAAGGCGAGCGGCTTGCCCTTCTCCAGGAACAGCCCGGAGTCCGCGGTCAGCGGCGCCGTCTCGCGTCCGTCGATCGTGTGCACCGTACGGGACCTGGCGTCGTAGTAGACGAAGTAACCGCCGCCGCCGACACCGGACGAGTAGGGCTCGGTGACGCCGAGGGCCGCGGCTGTGGCGACGGCCGCGTCCACGGCGTTGCCGCCCTTCTTCAGGACCTCGATCCCGGCCGCGGAGGCGTCCGCGTCGACGCTCGCCACGGCACCGCCGTACCCGACGGCGACGGGAACCTTCTCCACCGAGGCATCGGTGGAAGACGGTGGCGCCGCCGCTCCGACCGACACCACCGCGGCCGAAACCGCCACAACCGCCAGATTCCGCGCAAGGGGGCGACGCATCCGTACCTCCAGTCAACAGCCGTCCGCGCAGCGTAACTTCACTGCCCTGCCCGCGTCAGGACCCCCTCGAACGCTGTTCCGTATTCCCGCTAGCATGCGCGCCCATGAATGACGACGTGCGCAACATCGTCCTCGGCGTGGTGGCGGCCGGCATCAGCGCCGCGCTCGGCTGGCTTGCCCGTACCTATCTGTGGAAGCGCAAGCTCCGCCGCAAGCAGGCCTTCTTCGGGCTGCCGGACAACTCCGAATCGCTCCTCGTGGTGAACCGCGAGGCGGGCGGCCCGGAGCTCACCGTCATGCGTCACGATGTGTTCGCACTCCTTGAACTCTCCGCACTGATCAAGGACTGCGGCGCGCACGCCCAGGTTATCGCGCACGACGCGGCGCAGCAGGGGTTCGGGGAGCGCACCGAGTTCTGTGTGGGCGGCCCGTCGTCGAACCGCCGTATGGCGGCTCACCTCCAGTCCCTCCTGCCGGGCATACGCGTCAACACCGATGCCGAGCCGGGTCCGGACCGCGGCGCCTTCCAGGTCGGCAGCGAGCGCTACCGACTGGATTCGGGCAAGGGCGAGTACGTGATCCTCGCCCGCCTCGTCGCGGGCCAGGACCGCGGCACGCGACCCGTCTTCCTCTTCTGCGGCCAGCGCGCGATCACCAACCAGGCCGCGACCCGCTATCTCGCCCGCAACCACGAACGTCTCGCGCGCAAGCACGGCGGCAACTCCTTCGCCCTGCTCCTGAAGGTGGTGAATTCCCAGGCGTACGGCCCCGATGTCGTCGAACTCGTCGCGGACGTCACCCGGGCCGCCCACACCCCGCTGCCCACGCCCGCACCCCCGCGCACCTCCCACCGCGCGAACTCGTGACGCCCGTCAACGTGCGCACGGAATGAGCACTTCAGCAGGTCATGGCAGGCCAGCCACTGTCCGCGCACTCACGAAATCAACACGCCGTCAATCGTTACCCGCACGTAACTTACCGACGGGTTACTTCCAGTAAGAGGCCGAGGTTACCGTCGGGTCACTTTGCGCTGACACGAGTGAGGAGTGACCCGTGGGACACGGTCGCAACGCCCTGCGTACGTCCGCCGTCGGTGCCGTCTCGGCGACGCTGATCGCCACCGCCGGCCTCGGCCTGGCCCCCGCCGCCCAGGCCGCCACCGGCGCGGCGGGCATCCGCTTCGTGGACATCTCCGGAGACGGCGGCACGATCCTCAAGGCCAACGTCGTCACCCCCGCGAACGCCGACGACAGCCGCAGCTACCCGCTCCTCGTGCTGCCGACGAGCTGGGGCCTGCCCCAGGTCGAATACCTGGCACAGGCCCAGAAACTCGCCGACTCCGGCTATGTCGTGGTCAGTTACAACGTCCGCGGGTTCTGGCAGTCCGGCGGTGAGATAGAAGTGGCGGGTCCGCCCGACGTGGCGGACGCGTCCAAGGTGATCGACTGGGCTCTGGCGAACACCCCGTCCGACGCCCGGAAGGTCGGCATCGCGGGTGTCTCGTACGGCGCCGGCATCAGCCTGCTCGCCGCCGCGCACGACAAGCGGATCAAGGCGGTCGCCGCCCTCAGCGGCTGGGCCGACCTCATCGACTCGATCTACTCGGGCCGCACCCAGCACGCCCAGGCGGCCGCCCTGCTGGACGGCGCCGGCACCCTCACCGGCCGGCCCAGCGCCGAACTCCAGCAGGTGTTCAAGGACTTCTTCGCCTCGAACCTGGACAAGGAGCCCGAGCTCATCGCCTGGGGGAAGAAACGTTCTCCCCAGACGTACATCGACCAGATCAACTCCAACGGCGCGGCCATCATGCTGGCCAACGGCTGGGGCGACACGGTCTTCGCTCCCAACCAGTACGCCAAGTTCTACGAGCAGTTGACCGGGCCGAAGAGGCTCGAGTTCCGCCCCGGCGACCACGCCACCGCCGAGGTGACCGGTCTGTTCGGGCTTCCCAACGACGTGTGGACGGACACCGGCCGCTGGTTCGACCACTACCTCAAGGGCGCGGACAACGGCATCGACCGCGAGCAGCCGGTCCAGCTCAAGTCCCGCTCCACGGGCGGCTACGAGGGCTATCCGGACTGGAAGTCGGTCGGTCCGACCAGGAAGAAGATCGCCCTCGCGGGCACCACCTCGATCCACACGAACGTGGACTCCGGCGCCGACGGCGGGGTCATCTTCCTGTCCAGCATCCTCGACCAGCTCGCCCAGCTGCCGCCGGTCGCGTCGATCCCGCTGCTGCCGCGCTACTGGGCGGCCGTGTGGCAGTCGGAGAGGTACGCCAGCGTCCAACGCGTGCGCGGCACCGTCACCTTGCACACCACGGTGACCGGAACCAAGGAGAGCGGCACCCTCGTCGCCTATCTCTACGACGTGGGCCCGCTCGGCCTCGGCAAGCTGGTCAGCAACGCGCCGTACACCTTCCACGGGCAGACGCCCGGAAAGCCGTTCGGTCTCGACCTGGAGCTGTACTCCACGGCCTACGACGTCCCGGCAGGGCATCGACTCGCCCTGGTCGTCGACACGGTCGACCCGCTCTACATCGAGCACAACCCGTCCGGCGCGCAGCTGACCTTCTCCTCGCCGGAGCACGACCCCTCATATGTGTCGGTGCCCCTGCGCGAGCAGTGATCTCCGGCTGCCGCCGGCCGGGCCTGGCCCTGTGAGCTGCTGCTCCCCCTACAGTCTCGGGGCTGTGGGGGGACCCCCACCCGGCAGCAGCGTCCCTGGTTCGGCCGGTGCCACGTCCACGGCCTCGGTCTTGGGACTGCGCTGCTCCCACCGGGACACCCACTGGGCGAACCAGGAGAGCAGCATGCACATCCCGATGTAGATCGGCGAGATCACCATCACCACGGGGATGAACGGCAAATCGTAGTCGAGGTTCGACGCGATGAGCTTCCCGGCATGGAGGAACTCCTCGTAGGTGATGAGATAGCCGAGCGAGGTGTCCTTCAGGGCCACCACCAACTGGCTGATGATGGCGGGCAGCATGGCCCGCACGGCCTGTGGCACCAGGACGTAGGACATGACCTGGGTCTTGCGCATGCCGAGCGCGAACGCGGCCTCCCGCTGGCCGCGGTCGACGGAGTTGACGCCGGAGCGGAAGACCTCGGCGAGCACCGAGCCGTTGTAGAGGGTCAGCCCCGCGACCAGCGCGGGCAGCGGCTGCACCTTCAGCGCCACGAAGATGAAGAAGATCATCACCAGCACGGGCATGGCGCGGAAGAACTCGACGACCAGCGCGGAGAGCCAGCGCACCGGAGCGTGGTCGGAGAGCCGTCCCGTCGCCAGCACGGTGCCGAGTGCCAGCGAGAGCACCGCGGCCAGCGCGAAGGCCTTGAGCGTGTTGCCCAGACCCCGCAGCAGCAGCTCCTGGATCCCCTGGTACTCGAAGGGCGTCCACTTCGTGGCCGTGAACTGGCCGGTGTCGAACAGGAGATAGAGGATCCAGCCGATCAGGGCGAGGATCAGCGCGGTGGACACGGCCCCGTACATGCGGTGCCGCCGACGGGTCTTGGGGCCGGGGACGTCGTAAAGGGCGGTGGACTCGACGGTGTGGGCTGTCATCTGGGTACTCCCCAGCGCTTTTCGAGGACGTTGAAGATCCCGCTGATGGCGAGGGTGATGATCAGGTAGCCGACGGCGATCCAGAAGAAGGTCCACACGATGTTGTAGCCGAGCTCGCTGAGCGTCTTGTAGGTGCCGAGCAGCTCGGTGACGCTGAACGCCCCCGCGATCGCCGAGTTCTTGGCGAGGGCGATGAGCGTGGAGCCGACCGGCGGGATCACCGAACGGAAGGCCTGCGGCAGGACGACCAGGGTCAGCGTCTGGTTGAACGTCATCCCGAGGGTGCGGGCCGCCTCGCCCTGCCCCTTGGGCACGGTGTTGATGCCGGAGCGCAGCGCCTCGCAGATGAACGCCGAGGTGTAGCAGCCGAGCGCGAGGACCGCGAACACCTTGAAGGGCAGGACGAGTCCGAAGCGTGGCAGGCCGAGCAGCACCGCGAAGAACAGCAGGGTGAGCGGGGTGTTGCGCAGCACCGTCACCCACGCCGTGCCGAAGGCCCGCAGGGAGCCGACCGGGGCGACCCGGAAGGAGGCCATCACGAAGCCGAGCGCGAGCGCCAACGCCGATGCGTAGACGGTGAGTTCGACGGTTCCGAGAAATCCTTCGGCGAAGGTGGAGAAGTTGTCTGTCAGAACGTTCATGCGGCCGCTCGTCCCTTCAGCTCGCCGGGTAGCGGTCGATCGGGGGCGGGATGGGCGCGGGCACACCGGACAGGCCGAGCGTCGCCTCGTACGCCTTCTTCCAGTCGCCGTTCTTCTCGCGGGCCTCCAGTGCGTCGTCGAGCGCGAACCGCAGCGCGTTGTCCTTCCGTGGTATGCCGATGCCGTACGGCTCCTTGGAGAACGGCTGCCCGACGACCTTGAGTTCGTCGGGCACCTTCGCCGCGTAGCCGATCAGGATCGCGTCGTCGGTGGTGACGGCGTCGACCTGGTAGGTGAGCAGGTTGTCGACGCAGACCGAGTACGTGTCGTACGCGACGAGTGTCGCCCTCGGGTAGTCGGTCTTGATGCGCTGGTACGGGGTCGAACCGGCCGCCGAGCAGACGCGTTTGCCGGCGAGGTCCTGCGGGCCGTGGATGTCGTTCTCGTCCTTGCGTACGAGCAGCGACTGACCGGCCAGGTAGTAGGGGCCCGCGAAGCCGACCAGCTTCTTGCGCAGGTCGTTGATGGTGTAGGTGCCGACGTAGTAGTCGATCTGGCCGTTCTGCAGGGCGGTTTCGCGGTTCGCGGAGGCGATCGTCCTGAAGTGGATCGTCTTCGGGGCGAATCCCAGCGAGGCCGACATCATCTTGGCGATCTCGATGTCGAAGCCGGAGTAGGTGCCGGTCGCCGGGTCCTTCTCGCCCAGGTACGGCTGGTCCTCCTTGGCGCCGACGATGAAGTAGCCGCGCTTCTTGGCCCGCGTCCAGGTGGGCGAGTCCGGCAGCTGAAAGCCTTGCGCGACTTGGTAGTCGGGCAGTTTGTCGGCGGCGGGGCCCTTGACGGGCGGGCTGCCCTCCTTGCCACAGCCGGCGACCGCGGCGGTGGCGATCAGTGCCGTGAACCCCGCGAGGGCACGGCACACACGTGTCGTACGGATCATGCGGTGCGCTCCCCCGGTCAGTGCTTGAGGATCTTGGAGAGGAAGTCCTTGGCGCGGTCGCTGCGCGGGTTGGTGAAGAACTCCTCGGGGGTGCGGTCCTCGACGATGCGGCCGTCGGCCATGAAGACGACGCGGTTGGCGGCGGAGCGCGCGAAGCCCATCTCGTGGGTGACGACGACCATGGTCATGCCGTCGCGGGCGAGTTGCCGCATGACCTCCAGGACCTCGTTGATCATCTCGGGGTCGAGCGCCGAGGTCGGCTCGTCGAACAGCAGCGCCTTGGGGTCCATGGCCAGGGCGCGGGCGATGGCCACGCGCTGCTGCTGGCCGCCGGAGAGCTGAGCTGGGTACTTCGATGCCTGGGAGGCGAGGCCCACACGGTCCAGGAGCTCACGCGAGCGCTTGTCGGCCTCCTCCTTCTTACGGCCGCGCACCTTGATCTGGGCGAGTGAGACGTTCTGCAGGACCGTCTTGTGCGCGAAGAGGTTGAAGGACTGGAAGACCATCCCGACCTCGGCGCGGAGCTGGGCGAGGGCCTTGCCCTCTTCCGCGAGCGGCCGCCCGTCGAGCTTGATCGTCCCGGACTCGATCGTCTCCAGGCGGTTGATCGCCCTGCACAGGGTTGACTTGCCCGACCCCGACGGGCCGATGACCACGACCACCTCCCCCTTGCCGACGGTGAGGTTGATTCCCTGGAGGACATGCAGCTCCCCGAAGTGCTTGTTCACGTCATGCAGCTCGATCAAAGGATCGACAGCCATGCCCTGCCCTACCCACTCTCAGCTGTGTCGCAGTTGCCGCAAACTATCCAGCCAAGAACGGACTTAATACTCGACACGCACTTTTCGGGCATTAGCCGTATTTACGACGGAAAGGGTTTCGCGGGGCCTGCCGACCACCCGCGCCACGGTGATGGACCCGGAGTTGCGCCGGGGGTTGCGCCGGGGGTCCGCCCCCTACCCCTCGGCGACCTCCGCGTAGAGCTGTGAGAGTTCGGGTGCGCCGCTGGACGCCCACGTGTGACCGCTCTCGACCACGTCGATCTCCCGCCCGGAGGTCAGCCGCACCACGGGGTGCCCATTGGGCCAGACCTCCCACACCGCGCCGGGAACCGTCCGCACGATCACCGTGCCGAGGTAGAGACCGGCGTCGTTGCCCAGCCAGGGCAGGCTCTCCTCGTCGTCGCGCCAGCGCGGGAGCAGCTGGTCCAGCGCCTCCAACGAGGCGGCGGAGTCGTCGAGTTCGACCCCGGCGTCCTGCGCCTGGGAGCGGAGCAGTTCGCACTCGGAGAGCAGTTCGGCGACGCCCTCGGGGTCACTGTCACCGTCGGAGAACACCGCGACGCCGAAGGCGAGGCCGCGCTTCTTGCGCCAGTTGCCCAGGAAAGGGATGTTCATACGCCCAGCGTGTCACCCACCCCGTCGGTCGCACCACAGGCGCGCGATGCTTCACCACCGGTGGCGGCAGCACTTCGCCGGCGCCAGCACTTCGGCACCTCAGCGGCAGCACCTGGCCACCCGCGACGGCGCCACGCCGCCAGCGGCAGCACTGCACCACCCGACGGCGCCACCATCAGCGGCGCCACTCCACCACCCGCGACGGCGCCACGCCGCCAGCGGCAGCACTGCACCACCCGCGACGGCGCCTCACCATCAGCGGCAGCGCCTGGCTGGCCACCAGCGGTAGCGCTTCGGGACCAGTAGCGGGGCCGCGTCGTGAGCGGCTACGCCTCGCCGGATGTGGCGAGGCGGTCGGCGGCAGCGAGGTGTCCCGGAACAGGAGTGGGGACTACCGCACGACGGACGCCGAGTTCTTCGCGGATCTCGGCTCGCCGGGCGGCGGCTGCGGCCTCGGTCCGGTCGAGCGCGATCATCCGGCAGTCGCTGGGGCGGCGCCGCCGACTGCGTGACGTCACCGGTCACGGCTCGGGGATCGGCGAACTCGCCGGTCCCCGAGGGCCTGCCCGGCGGATCATGCCGGACAGCCCCTGGACATCCCTGGGCGTCCCTAGACGTCCAGGTCCACCACGACCGGCGCGTGGTCCGACGCGCCCTTGCCCTTGCGCTCCTCGCGATCCACGTACGCGTCCTTGACCGCCTTCGAGAACGCCTGGTTCCCATAGACGAGGTCGATGCGCATCCCGCGGTTCTTGGGGAAGCCGAGCTGGCGGTAGTCCCAGTAGGTGAAGGGGTGCTCGTACTTGAGGGGCCGCGGGACCACGTCCGAGAGGCCCGCCTCGCGCAGGGTGGCGAGGGCGGCGCGCTCGGCCGGGGTGACATGCGTCGCGCCGTCGAAGAGGGAGATGTCCCAGACGTCGGCGTCCGTCGGCGCCACGTTGTAGTCCCCCATCACCGCGAACGGCCGGCTGCCCGCCGTGTCGCCCGCGATCGCGGCCTTGAGGGCCTCGAACCACTGGAGCTTGTAGGCGTAGTGGGGGTGGTCCACCTCGCGTCCGTTCGGCACATACACCGACCAGACGCGGACCGGGCCGCAGGTCGCGGAGATGGCGCGGGGTTCCTCGACGCCCTCGTAGCCAGGGTCTCCGGGCAGGCCCTTGACCACGTCTTCGAGGCCGACTCGGGAGATCACCGCGACGCCGTTCCACCGCCCCGTCGCGTGCACGGCCGCCTCGTAGCCCATCTCGCGCAGTTGGTCGGACGGGAACTGCTCGGCGGCGATCTTGGCCTCCTGGAGGCACAGCACATCCGTGCCGCTGCTCTCCAGCCAGGCCAGCAGCCTCGGGAGGCGGGCGGTGATCGAGTTCACGTTCCAGGTGGCAATGCGCATGGCTCACAACCTACAAGGCGGGTACGACAACGGCTCCGGCGGTCGCGTTCGCACCCGGATTTCGACCGGCAAGGTCCAGCGCGGAGCGCAGCTCCTGCGCGGTCCGCCCCAGGCTGAAGCCGGTGCGGGGCCGAGGCGAAAGCCGGTGCGCGGCCGAAGCTGAAGCCGGTGCGCGGCTGAGGCTCAAGCCCGTGCGCGGCCGAGGCGGAAGCCGGTGCGCGGCCGAGGCGGAAGCCGGTCCAGACCCGACACTGGAACCCGTGCCGGCCCGACGCCGAGACCCATGCCGGCCCGACGCCGAGACCCATGTCGGCCCGACGTTGCTCGATCGCTGACGCTCAGATGTCCGCCGACGCCCCCGGCGCGAGCCGCAGGTGCGCGGAGCCGCCCAGCGCGCCGATCTGGTTGTCGTAGATCGGCCGGGCGAGGTCGGTGAGCAGGGCGTCGTGGATGTCGTACGCGCGTTGCGGTTTGACCTCGCGGACGTACTCGATGACCTCGGCGATCTTGTTCCAGGGAGCCATGACCGGGAGCATCAGCGTCTGGACCGGCAGGTCGGGGACGGTGAGGGCGTCGCCGGGGTGGAAGACGCGGCCGCCGTCGACGAGGTAGCCGACGTTGGTGATGCGCGGGATGTCCGGGTGGATCACGGCGTGCAGTTCACCGTGCACCTGGACGTCGAAGCCCGCGGCGGTGAACGTGTCGCCGTGGCCGACGGTGTGCACGCGGCCCGGAAAGGCGGCGGAGATCTTGTCCGCGACGGACTTCAGGGTCCAGATCTCGGCGCCCCGGTTGGACTCCATGCCCGCCCGCAGTCGCTCCTCGTCGAAGTGGTCCGGGTGCTCGTGCGTGACCAGGATCGCGTCCGCGCCGAGGGCGGCGTCCTCCTCGCTGAAACCGCCGGGATCGATGACAAGGGTCCGGCCGAGCTTCTCGAGACGGACGCAGGCATGCGACTTCTTCGTGAGCTTCATGGTTCCATCCTGCCCCTGCGCCGGCCCGGTGCGCATTCACAGGTGGCTCAGGGCTCACTCCTGCCACATGGAGACGGCCCTGGCCCCACTCCTGCCCACTCCTCGGGCAAGGACATGCCCCTGCACTCATTCCTGGGGCGTGGTCTCCTCGCGGATGACCTGCTGGGCCACCTTGAAGGCGCTGTTCGCGGCCGGTACGCCGCAGTAGACCGCCGCCTGGAGGAGCACTTCCTTGATCTCCACCGGCGTGAGGCCGTTGCGGAGGGCCGCGCGGGTGTGGAAGGCGAGCTCGTCGAGGTGACCGCCCGCGACCAGCGCGGTGAGCGTGACACAGCTGCGCGAGCGCCGGTCGAGCCCGGGCCGGTCCCAGATCTCGCCCCACGCGTACCGGGTGATGAACTCCTGGAAGTCGCCGGAGAACTCGTCCGCCGTGGCCAGTGCCCGGTCGACGTGCGCGTCCCCCAGCACCTCGCGACGCACCTTGATCCCGGCGTCGTACGGATCGGGCCGCCCCGTCCCCATGACCTGCGGCTGCGCGGCGGCCGGGGCGATCTCGGCGACGGGCGCCACCGGCGGCGGCGCGGCCAGCACCGGCTTCACCGGAGCCGCGGGGATCGCCATCTGGCCGGTGGTCGAGTCGAAGGCGGGCTGCCAGGCGGTGGAGAAGTGGCGTACGAGCAGGTCCGTGACGGCGGCCGGCTGCTCCACCGGAACCAGGTGCGAGGCACCGGGCACGACCGCGAGCCGGGCATCCGGTATCCCGGCGACCAGGGTGCGGGCCTCGGCGGGCCCGGTGACCTGGTCGTCGGAGCCGACGAGGACGAGCGTCGGGACGCCGATCCGGCCCAGCTCGGCCCGTACGTCGAAGGCGGCCAGCGCCTCGCAGGCCGCGATGTAGCAGCCGGGATCGGTGGTGCGCACCATCTGCACGGCCCACTCGGTGATCGCGGGCTGGGCGGCGGCGAAGCCCCCAGTGAACCAGCGCTCGGGCGAGGTCCGCGCCACGGGGTCCAGCCCGTTGGTGCGCACGATCACCCCGCGCTGCCGGAACTCGTCGGCTGTTCCGAACCGCGGTGAGGCGGCGATCAGCGCGAGCGAGGCGAGGCGCTCCGGGTGGCGCAGCGCCAGCTCGATCCCGACGGCACCCCCGAGCGCGCAGCCCGCGTACCCGAATCGCTGCACGCCGAGCGCGTCGAGCGTGGAGAGCAGCCGCCCGGCGAGTTCGGTGACCGAACCCGCCGGATACGCGGGTGCTCCGCCGTGTCCCGGCAGGTCGAACCGGAACACCCGCCAGTTCTTCGCGAGCTCCGGAACCTGCCTGTCCCACATGTGCCATGTGGTACCCAGTGAGGGACCCAAGATCAGGACCGGAGCGTCTTCTGGCCCGTCAAAGCGGTATTGCAGGGTGTTCGCTGGTGTCTCACTCACCCGCCTGACCCTCTCATCTGTCACGCCTGCCCCTATGTTCGTAGAGTTCGATGCCGTCCCGTTCAGTCCGGCGGGTGATCAGCACGTGGTGTGCGGTGCCACTCCCGCCGGGTTCGGCGCACCCGTCTACGTCGACGGCCCTGAGGCAGCCGAACGACGTCTTCCGGAGGCTGCTTGAACGGTACCCGCGGTTGCCGAAAGAGCTGAAGTCGGCCGGCGAGCTCAAGGCTGCAGGGCTGCGCGCGTCGAACCTGTTCCGTCCTGACGCCTACGTGCTCGGGCCCCCACAACTGGTTGCCGTCCCCGGGGTGCTCACGGGCACCGGGCGCACGACGCCGGGATGGGACGAGACCGTGTACCCGTCGTCGCCTGTCTACCGCGCAGACACGGCCGTGCCGTTCTCGACGCGCCCTAACGCCGACGAAGCCCAAGCCGTGCGCCGTGAGGCGATCCGTTGGGCACAAGATGTCCTCGACGACCCCGGTACGGTCATTCTGGCAGTCAGCGCCATCGGTTCACCTGCTCCGGCCACTCCGCCTCTGGAGCGGGCAGGGCCCTACGAGATAGCACTCACCTCGACGAGCGGCCGCAAGAGATGGCATCAATTGCGCAGTTGGAGCGCAGCCGCTGGGAGTGTGCGCGCCTGCGCCACGGTGAGTTCGACAACGACTGGGATGCGGCGGAGGGACACTTCGCGCTACCGGTCGAGGAATCGGCTGCCGACGCGCTCTCACGATGCCGAATGACTGCTGCTCTACTGCGCCGTATGGCAGACCCGGTCCTGCGCTACGCAGAGCTGCTGTCCGTCTATGGCTGTTCCCGCAGCCCTCGTTTTCTCCAAGCCGAAAGCATCAGTCGTCCTGCTCTCTGAGGGCACGACGGCATCGTCGACAACAACCAGTACGCTCTTCACCCCGACGCCAAATTTCCCGATCGCACCACCACGCATTCGGGACATGGCCATTCTGCGGATCGTCTCAACGGCTTCTTCGCTGATCGGCTCGTTCATCCGCCCCCTAACCGTGGGCCTGACAGCCTTGCACAGGGCGCTGACACCGTCCCCGGGCTGCCGCTTCGCTCGTCCCCCGGATAGGCCATACTCCACCTCCCCCAACGGCTGGCGCAGGCGTTCCCCGCGCCAGGGCAGAGGCGAGGGCACACGGAACATGCGGCATCCAGCGGCTCTGCACACCGGCCACCATGCAGGCGAAGCCGGGTGCCCTGCGAACCGGCACACCGCGTCATTCCGAAGAAACGCGAAACTCGAATTCGGGACGGTCCCACGGCACGGCGGGCGGGTAGGCGAGCGCGGTCCCGGTCCGCACCGCACCGACGCGGTGGTAGAAGTCCTCGGCGGGAAGATGCGACACGACCTTGACACGGTCGAGCCCGGCGGCACGGGCCTCGGCCTGCATGTGCTCGACGAGCAGCCGTCCGATACCCCGTCCCTGCGCATCGTCAGCGACGAACAGCAGGTCGAGCTCCGGTGGAGCGAGGACGAGCGAGTAGAACCCGAGGATCCGGCCTCCATTCTCGTCGGCGCCGATGGCTACGAAGGCGCGGTGGGCCTCGATGTAATCAGGACCGACCCGGTAGCCCTCGACTGCGGCTGCGTACTTACCCTCGTAGGCGCCTGAGCCGCGCACGAGCCGCGTGAGCCGTTTGGCATCCTGCGCGACGGCCCTCCGTATCGTGATCGGCCGGCTGATCGGGGACCTGCGTGAACTCATCGGGAAAGTATGTCGCACCGATCTCCCCTCAGGATGTTCCTCGGTGGGGCCTCGCCGTCTCACCCGCTGCCACAGAGAGATCACACAGGCAATGGATCATGCCGTCCCGCAGCACGGGTACCGTCAAGGTATGAGTCATCCACACCCCGAACTGAAAGCCGCCCCACCCCTGCCTGAAGGAGGGCTGCGGGTCATCGCCCTGGGCGGCCTGGGTGAGATCGGCCGCAACATGACCGTCTTCGAGCACGCGGGCAAGCTGCTCATCGTCGACTGCGGCGTGCTGTTCCCCGAGGAGAACCAGCCCGGCGTGGACGTGATCCTGCCGGACTTCACCTCGATCCGGGACCGGCTGGACGACGTCGTGGGGATCGTCCTCACCCATGGCCACGAGGACCACATCGGCGGCGTGCCGTACCTGCTGCGCGAGCGGTCCGACATTCCCGTCGTCGGCTCCAAGCTGACGCTGGCGTTCCTGGAGGCCAAACTCAAGGAACACGGCATCCGGCCGCGCACGGTGCGGGTGCGGGAGAGCGACCGGCGCCGCTTCGGGCCCTTCGACCTCGAGTTCGTGGCGGTCAACCACTCCATCCCGGACAGCCTCGCGGTCGCGATCCGCACCGGCGCCGGACTGGTGCTGCACACCGGCGACTTCAAGATGGACCAGTTCCCTCTCGACGATCGCATCACCGATCTGCGTGCCTTCGCCCGCCTGGGCGAGGAGGGTGTGGACCTGTTCCTCACCGACTCCACCAACGCCGAAGTGCCCGGCTTCACCACGTCCGAGCGTGAGCTGAACCCGGCGATCGAGCAGGTGATGCGCACCGCGCCGCGCCGGGTCATCGTCTCCAGCTTCGCCAGCCATGTGCACCGCATCCAGCAGGTCCTGGACGCCGCCCACCAGCACGGCCGCAAGGTCGCGTTCGTCGGCCGGTCGATGGTCCGCAACATGGGCATCGCCCGTGACCTGGGCTATCTGAAGGTCCCCTCCGGTCTGGTGGTGAGCACGAAGGAGCTGGAGAAGCTCCCGGACCACAAGATCACTCTGGTGTGCACCGGATCCCAGGGCGAACCGATGGCCGCGCTGTCACGGATGGCCAACCGCGACCACATGATCCGCATCGGCAAGGGCGACACCGTCCTGCTCGCCAGCTCCCTCATCCCCGGCAACGAGAACGCCATCTACCGGGTGATCAACGGCCTGACCCGGTGGGGCGCCCACGTGGTGCACAAGGGCAATGCCAAGGTGCACGTCTCCGGTCACGCCAGCGCGGGCGAACTCGTCTACTGCTACAACATCGTCAAACCCCGCAACGTCATGCCCGTGCATGGCGAATGGCGCCACCTGCGGGCCAACGGCGACCTCGCCATCCGTACCGGTGTCGACCCCGAGCGGGTCGTGATCGCCGAGGACGGCGTCGTCGTCGACCTCGTCGACGGGCGTGCGTCCATCACCGGCAAGGTGCCCGCCGGCAACGTCTACGTGGACGGGATGGAAGTGGGCGGCGCCACCGAAGCGTCCCTCAAGGACCGCCTCACCCTCGCAGAGGAAGGCGTCGTCACGGTGGTGGCGATCGTCGACGCGGACACCGGCGCCCTCGCCGAGGCCCCCGACTTCCTGGCCCGGGGCTTCGTCCACGACGACGCCACCTTCGAGCCCGTCATTCCCGTCATCGAGAAGACCCTGGCCACCGCGGCCGAGGAAGGCGTCGGGGACGCGCACCAGCTCGAACAGCTCGTCGCCCGCGCCGTGGCGAACTGGGCCTTCCGCACCCACCGCCGCAAGCCGCTCATCATCCCCGTCATCATCGACGCATGAGCCACGGCCCGGCAGCACGGCCCGCGGTTCCGGTCGCAGTCTTGCCGGCATCGCGGCCGGGCACGGGAGTCAGCAGCCACCCACCTGTACGCCGATACCAGCGACAAGACCACCGGGCACGACCGAGGCGACCACGTTCGCCGACGCCGTGAAGCACCACCTCATCGACCAGAACAAGCAAGCAGCCAGCGAGAAGGAACGGGCGCTTGGCCGCGCCGCCGGGACCGATACTCTGAGTACCAGTGAGCGACAAGGAGTATCGGTGACCGTATGCGAGCCTGGAGACGGTGTGCCGACCAGTCCTACTCCGCAGAACGGGCACCGCCGGGACGGGGCGATGACCTTGGCGGGGACGCTGGCGGCGGCGGAGACCGCGGCGCCCGTGGAGTCGCTCGACGTAGTCGCGCGCATGCTCAAGGATCACCTCGGGGCGAATTCGGTGTCGTTCCTGATCACCGACTTCACCGGCGGCTCGGTCGTACGGCTGGGGGCGGCGGGCAGCGTCGACACCGATGAACCCGCCCGGCGCATCACGCTGCGCGGCACCCTGTACGACGACGTGATCCGCACCCAGCGCCCGAGCATGGAGGACAAGGGCGAGGGCACGCTGGTGCGGATCGTCGCCCCGGTGACCAACCGCGGGGACGCCATCGGGCTCCTCGAACTGTTCCTGCCCGCGGCGCCGGACGCGGAGGCGATGCGGGAGATCGGCGAGACCGCGCATATATGCCGTTCGGCTTCCCTGCCCCTCACAGCTACCGGGTCCAGTCGCTGGACCTGCGGCCGGGCGACCGGCTGGTGATGCTGACCGACGGCATGCTGGAGCGCAACGCAGGCAGCCTCGATCTGTCCGACCGGATCGTGCGCACCCGCGCGCTGCATCCCCGCGAGGCCGCCCGCACCCTCATCGCGGCGATCGTCGACGCCAACGACGGTCACCTGCAGGACGACGCGACGGTCATGTGCCTGGACTGGCAGGGCGTCGGCCACTCCCGGCGTGACGCCGACACCGGTGCCGACCTCACCGACGCGTCCGCCCCGTCGCGGACGAGGCAGAGCGTTCCCGGACGATGACTCGGGCCTTCTCCGGTCCCCGCTGCTGCGGGCCCTTCACCGGGGCAGGCGCCTCCGGAGGCGGCCCAGGCGCGGCCTGACAGGGACGAAGACAGCGGTCAGGACCACCACACCGGTGACGAGCAGGTGGAACAACCCCTTCGCCACCAATCCTCGGAGCGGTGGGGGAAGTTGGAGCACGTCGCCGGGCCCGGCCGACTCTCCACCGCGTGAACTCCAGTCCCGTTGACCCTCCCGCCGATCGGGCCTGCCGAAGCCGAGTAAAACGGCCGGCCATGGGAAAGATCAGGGCTTCCGAACGGCATCTCCGCTCGCCTACGAGCAAGGATCGCCGATGCTTCCTGAGGTCCGCCCCCACGTATCCACCGCCCTCGCAGACCAGTTGGAACACCAACTGGACCTGGCTCCGCATCTCGAGGCCGGCCGGCTCGATGTGGAGGGCATCGCAGTCGTCGCAGCCGCCCACTCCGATGGTTACGCGGCCACCGGCCATCTCCTCGGGCTGCTGGCCGCGCTGCCTGCCCCCACCGAGGCAGGCGAACGCTTCTGGTCGGACCTGTGGAGGTCGTCGAACACCGCGTACCTGCTACCCGTCAACATGAAGGCTCAGGTGCTGCGTTCTCTGGAAGGAGAGGGAACCGCCCTGGCCAGGCAGATCCTCTCGGCCATCGATGAGATGACTCCGCCCCAGCGCGTGGCGGCCGGAGAGGTGATCGGTCAAGCCCTCGCCGAGTCCGACCATTTGCCCGACCTCAAGACACAGGTCATCGGCGAGTTGTGGCTCCGAGATCTCGAGCTCACCGCCTGGCGCGTTCTGCATGCGGACCGCAGATGGGACGATCCGGATGGACGGCAAGCCTTCCTCGCCGCCTGGACGAGCACCTGACCGTCTACTGCTCCAAACTGCGCGCACAGAGGCACAGGGCATGCGGCGCCCGCACCGGACGACGCTCGAAGCAACTGAGGTCAGGAAGTTCGGCCGAGGTCACACCCGTCTCAACAGATCAGGGGCCGCGCAGCCATGGCTGCGCGGCCCCTGATCCTGTGCACGCCCTGCACGAGAGCAGGCGCTTCGCCCGGTAGGGCGGCAAAGCCCACACGGGCGGCGCTCACCGGACGCAGTGTGCGCGATCCCTCGGGCGGGTCTGTGAGGTCAGGCCGGGGTGATGTTCTCGGCCTGCGGACCCTTCTGGCCCTGGGTGACGTCGAACGCCACGGCCTGGCCCTCCTGGAGCTCACGAAATCCCGTGGAGTTGATCGCGGAGTAGTGCGCGAAGACATCCGGGCCGCCACCGTCCTGGGCGATGAAACCGAAACCCTTCTCCGCGTTGAACCACTTCACAGTTCCCGTTGCCATGTCTGATGCCTTCCAGTCGATGAACGCCTACCACTCCATGTGGAAGGCAGAGATGATCGCCCTGGTCCCTGCGGCACAGCACAGCAAAACGCCCACACCGAAGGCGTGGGCAAGAGGGAATTCCGAACCACGACAGCTGACGCAGACGCTACACGCCCACACGCCGCGTCACCACAGGAAACGATCACACCACACGGCAGACCATGCGTGCGGTACCCGCCGACGCGGACGGGCACGCTCATCTCACGCTGCTGCGGTCGGGTCCGCCGACTCGGTGGCGCGGCGGTACTGGGCGTTGAGGCG
This sequence comes from Streptomyces sp. NPDC058246, assembly GCF_042881985.1. Lineage (NCBI taxonomy): Bacteria > Bacillati > Actinomycetota > Actinomycetes > Kitasatosporales > Streptomycetaceae > Streptomyces > Streptomyces sp. NPDC058246. The sequence goes on from NZ_JBHVWZ010000028.1 coordinate 78,494, forward strand.
CTGGGCTTCCTCGAGCTGGTCTTCGAGGATGATGATGCGGCAGGCGGCCTCGATGGGGGTGCCGTGGTCGACGAGTTCCCGGGCACGGGCGGCGATGCGCAGCTGATAGCGGGAGTAGCGGCGGTGTCCGCCCGCGGAGCGCAGCGGGGTGATGAGGCGGGCTTCGCCGATGGCGCGCAGGAAGCCCTGTGTGGTGCCGAGCATCTCGGCGGCCCGGCCCATGGTGTAGGCGGGGTAGTCGTCGTCATCGAGACGGCCGAACGTGTCGTCTGCTGTCATTGCACCTCTCTGTGGAACGCGTGGAGGGGCCCTGGCGCCGTACTGCCGCCAGGGCCCCGAAGGAACTGCTACACCATCTGCCGGCCCTGATACTGCACCGGCCCTCTGTTTCCGCAGACCCGACCGAGATGCTGTCGGGGGCGCGGGGATCGCGGTTGCTTGACCGGAGACCACCTCACTATCGATGTCCTGCGGTACCCGGGTCCAAGACTTCCGCCCGGGCGATCCTGATGGCGCTCGGCTCCTCCGTTCTTCCCTCTTGATCAACTACTCACTAACGGGAACTGCGTACTACTGGTACTGCGAACTGCTGGTACTGCGAACTGCTGATGGCCTCGAACAGCGCCACTCTTCGGCAGCCAGCCCCGTCGCCCATCCTGCGTCTGCCCTGGCTTAGAACCCCACTGCCGAACCTCCCGATGCGCGCGCCCGCAGCCGGCGCCTTCACCGAGGTACTGCCACTGACTTCACTGCTGGGTACTGCGAACCTTCACTTACTGACACTGCGGTGCTGCTCATGGCGGCCCCTGATCACTGCGGGCCACCCGGTCCGGTCGTCAGTCCCGTCGCCGTCCTGCGACCACTCTGGCTTCGGAACTCCACCACCGCACCGTCATGCCAACTGCAACTGGGTACTGCTGCCCGGCAGTTCATCTCTGCCGGGCCTCTCTTGATCTCGGCTACGACAGAAACCTTAACCACATCGCAGGCCAATGTCTACTCCAGCGAGTACAGATTTCCGCGCGCTGGAAGATGAGATACTTCGCCTCGACCAGCCTGCTTCGGCCGGTCCCCATGGACGGTTCAAGCAGCCGCGAGGCTCTGGCCGGCGCTCACAGTGACCCACCACCGTTGGCAGGTGGAGGGCGGGGCACAGGGGTCGGGTACCCAGGGCAGGAGGCATGGACGATTCAGAGATCAGGGTGACCCTGATGATCACGATGATTGCCAGCGCCGCAGCCGACCGTGGCTCCTGACGCGGCGGACACTGTGGTCCTGGTCGTCTCCGAGCTCGTCACCAATGCCCTGCGCCACGGTGGGGGCCGCTGCACACTGGAACCGGCTGCGCACCCCGACACCATCCAGGTCACCGTTCACGATCCCAGCCGGCATGTGCCGCGCATGCGCACCCCTGACCTGAACGGCGGTACCGGGGGCTTCGGCTGGCCCAGGGTCACCGACCTCGCCAACGCCACGGCGGTCACCCGCCGGGCCCCCCCGCGGGTACGCGGGTCGACCCGCAGGCGGGTGAACACGAGGCGATGCTGCGCGGCGTTGGCCTGCCGGTCACCGCCGCGGTTGAGGCGCCGGTAGTTCCGCCGTCCCGATGAGCGCTCGACGGGACTGACCCCGCACAGTGCCGCGAAGGACGCCTCGCTGTCAGCCGCTCCGGGTTGTCCCCCACCGTGATCAGCAAAGTGACGGCCGTGCCCGGACCGATCCCCACCACGTGTCCTCGCCCTGCTGCTCGTGGGGGAGCGCCTGAACCGTCGTCAGACCCTCGGCCTGGTGTGCGCGGCGCTGGCCGTGGCGCTGATCGCCCTGCACTGAGCCATGCGCGAGGAGCCACCTGTTCTCATCGGGTGATCGCCTGGCGCAGCCCGTTCCGCGAGGCGTCCGCCCACACCGCCGGGAGCTCCCGGTCGCGCGTATCGGCTGCGGCCTGCTCCTGTCCGTACAGCAGGCCCCAGACGAAACCGGTCTCACCGGCCGCATGTGCCGCCAGGGCCAGCTCTCGCAGGGTATCCCGAGCCACGACGCTGTCCTGATGATCGCCCAGCACCTTCTGGACGGCCTTGACCCGCTTGCCGAGGCGCTTGGCCGGTTTGCCGATCGAGTCGCGTGCCGGCTCCGTGGCGTACCGCGTCCTCTTGGCCGCCTTGCGGGCCTCGTGGAGGGCCGCGTCGCGTTCCGTTCCCGGCGGGAGTTCCAGCGCGTGCGCCACGCGGTCGGCGAGTCGGCCGTACTCCTTGAGGATGGCCTTGGTCATGACGTGCGGCGGCTTCCGAGTCGCCTTGGCGCGCAGTGGGGGCCGTTGTGTGAGCGTGGCGAGGGAGTTCAGAAGGGCCAGATAGCGGCGTGAGTTCAGGGCGTCGAGCGTGCGCAGGTGGGCCTCGGTGCTGCTGGTGACGTCCCATACCTGGAGCCGTGCGGAGACCGGGCCGAAGACCAGCTCCGGGGGCAGCGCCTCGATCCTCGATTTCAGGCGCTCCAGAAGAACCTCCTGATCCCGTTCCACGGCCAGTTCGTTGCCCAGCCACTTCAATTCCTCGCGGACCGGATCGGCGGCCTCCCTGTCCACGACCGACCGGTACGAACGCAGCACGCTACGCAGCCGGCGACAGGCGACGCGCATCCTGTGCACCGAGCCGGGCAGGTGACGCCGTACCGCGGGGTCCAGCTTCACGAGGGCGCGGATCTGGCCTTCCACATGGCGCAGGACCTCCTCGCCGGCGGAGCCGGATACGACGGCCACGGTCTCGGCCGCGCGTTCGCCCGGCAGCCGGGGTGCTCCCGCCTCCGTCTCCGTCAGGGCCCTGGCCAGCTTGGACGGGGAGTGCGCACGGTCGATACCGCTCTTGCCGAGTGTCTTGTCCACCACGTCCAGGAGGTCCGGGTCGGTGTCGGAAGCGAGTTCGACCTCCATCTCGGTCCAGGTGGCCCGTGTTCCGGTACCGCGCAGGGACTCGGCACAGACCGCGTCGATGCTCAGCTCGGCGAGGGTCGTGCCGCCGGAACCTACGAGTTGGCGTACTCCGCGAGTGGAGCGGATGCGCACGACCGGCCGCAGTTCCGCACCTCGGCTGCGGGAAAGGGCCAGGTCGCGCAGTGCGTCCGGAACCGTGTCGGACAACGGGGCCTGCACCTCCTCCCGGCTGTCCCCGGACAGCGGCAGTTTGAGATGCCAGCCCGCGTCGGCCCCGCCCGTCCTTCGCCGGAGCGTGGCCGAGGCGCTTGCCAGCCGCAAGTCGTCGGTGTCGTAGTACACCGCGTCCAGTTCCTGGGTGCCCTGGTCCACGACCGACACGATCCCGGCAACGCCGGTGAGGTCGGGCAGCCATGTCGTGTCGTCGGCGGACGGGGCGTCGTACTTCCGTTCTGTTTCCTGCTTCGGCTCGGTCATCTACTGCGCGTACACGTCTGAGCCGCGAACAAACCCAGCCGATCAGGATCTGTGCCGAACGGGCGGCTCGGAATGGCGGTGACTGGTGTCGCACCACGGGTAGGTGCGGCTGCGTCGGCAGGTGCACAGGGCGACGCAGAACCTGTCGGACGACACGGTGGTGCCGTCCTCCAGCGTGACGTCCACCGGGCCCTCGACCAGGAGGGGCCCCGCGCGCCGGGCCACGATGCGGCAGCGCCGTTCATCCGAGTCGTACGGCACGAATGATCACCAGCTCTTCCTTCTCGGCGTCGGCCTCGATCAGGCCGCGGTCGTGCAGCCAGCCGCTGCGGGAGCGCAGGACGGACCGAAGGCGACGCTGCGGTGTTCCACGATGTCGGCGCGCAGGCCCGCCGCCCGCAGCCGCCGCAGCGACTCCTCCGGGTAGCTCAGCTCGGACTGGACCAAGAGCAGCACTCCGCCGAGCTTCAGGAGACCGGGGGCGTCCTGGCAGATCCGGTCCAGTACGAGACGGCCGTCGTGTCCTGCGTCCCAGGCCCGTTCCGCACCCCGGCGGGGGCACGCGGCGGCGGGGGCCGGAACGTACGGCGGGTTGGAGAGCACGAGGTCGAAGGAGCGGCCCGTCACGGGAGCCAGCAGATCGCCGCGTCTGACCCGGATCGGGAGACGCGCCGGCAGCGCGTTGACCTTGGCGTTGAGAGCCGCTCGCCAGGAGATGTCGATCGCCGTGACGCGGGCGCCGAGCCGGGCCGCGGCCAGCCGACGACTCCTGTTCCCGTGCCCACGTCGAGGACCTCGGCGTGCGGAGGAAGGCGTTCGTCGTGGAGGAGTCGGACGAGCAGGTCGGTGTCGTCCTGCGGGGTGTAGACGCCGGGCCAGAGTGACATTGGCCATGGGGCTTCATTTCCGGTTCCCGTGGACGTGGGAGAACCTGTTCGTGGTCGGAGAGCCGGTCATACAGGCATGCGCAGTGATGACTCCCCCGCCCGCCAGGCACCGAGCAGGCGTTCGGCGAGGCGGTCTTCGAGATACGTGGTGGCATCCACGCCGAAGGCGACGTCGCCGTCGAGGTGCGGCTCCTCTTCGAGCAGACCCGCTACGACCTCCCGGCGGACGACCTGCTCGTGCACGGCGTCGGCCTCGACGTGCTCGTCGTAGGAGTGCTCGGCGGCCGGCCCGGCACCGGTCCGCCGCATGGCTTGGGCCAGGCGCCGCGAACCCGGCGACGAGGTGATCTCGACGGTGGCGAAATGTCCCACGAGGGCTCCTCGCAGGGCGCAGTGCAGGCCGAAGAGGGACATCAGGTTCACGGTGGCGAGGGCCTCGGCGCCGGTCGCGTCGAGCCAGTGCCCGTGCGTCGTGTTCAGGTCGAGGTCGGCCATGAGGTCGACGAACAGGCGAGCGTGCACGCGATCCGCGCGGCCGCCGCCGAACTCGTCGAACTCCACGGCCGCCATGCCCGCCTTCGCCCGGCCCCACAGCCGGGGCAGCACCCACGCGTGCGGGTCGGCCTCCTTGAGGTGGTAGAGCGAGCGCTGAGCGGCGGACTCACGCACCTGCCACAGTTCTCCCTCGTCCCGCAGGAAGTGGCTGACCGTCCCGCAGGAAGTGGCTGACGCCGCTGCTGTCGACGGGTTCGACGAAGAGTTCGTCCACTGCCTCGTCGGCGTGTTCGTGTGCGCTCGCCTCGTCACGGAGGGTCTTGAGGAACGGCTGTTCCAGGGCCGCTCGGACCCTGAGCAGGTCGGGGTCCCCTTCACGACCGGCGTCGACGTCGGTGAATCCGCGGTAGTGCAGCTCGTAGCAGACGTACAGGGCGAGCTGGAGATCGTCTCCGAGCGGGGTAGCGGCGGAAAGCGCCCTTCCGTCCGGAAGCGGTCCCGCACCCCGCAGATGTCCGATCATCGCCGCGGAGATCCGGCCACGAGGGGACGGCAGGGTCGGCGCCGGCGATGTGACGTTCATGAACGCCGGGTACCCGTGATGCGGGAGCTCTCACGTGAGGCGTTCGCCGTATGCCTGATCGTTTCGCGGGTACACGGCCGGTTCCATACCTCTACCCCGGGAGCCGTCCGTGAGCCCACGCCCCCGCAACGTATTCGTCGTCGGTCTCGACGAGGCCAATCTGCGGACCCTGCGGGCCGTTCCGCACGCCGAAGAGCTGCGCTTGCACCCCCTTTTGACCATCGAGGAACTCCAGCACGGCGAGGTGGACGTGCCGTCGCTGATCGACCGGGCCCGGAGTGTGCTGGACGGCTTCGACGGACCGGTCGACGCGATCGTCGGCTACTGGGACTTCCCGGTGAGCACGCTCGTCGCGCTGCTCGGAAAGGAGTACGGGACGCGCGCCACCAGTCTGGAGTCGGTGGTCAAGTGCGAGCACAAGTACTGGAGCCGTCTCGTGCAGCAGGAGGTCGTCACCGAGCATCCACGCTTCGGCCGGGTGGATCTCGACGCGGCCGACCCGCGGCCGCCGGAGGGCGTGCGGTTCCCGATGTGGCTCAAGCCGGCGCTGTCGTACTCCTCCGAACTCGCTTACGGAGTAAGGGACATGGAGGATTTCCGCTCCGCCGTGGAGCACATCGGCCAGGGCATCCACCGTGTCGGCCGCCCCTTCGAGTACATCCTCGACCAGCTCGACCTGCCGGAGGAGATGGCCGGGGTCGGCGGCCGGGTCTGCCTCGCCGAGGAGGCACTGTGCGGTGTTCAGGTCGCGGTCGAGGGGTACGAGCACGACGGCGAGATCACCGTGTACGGCGTTCTCGACTCGATCAACTACCCGGATTCCACCAGTTTCCTGCGTCACCAGTACCCCTCGGCCCTCCCGGAACCGGTGCAGGAGCGCCTGCGCGAGGTGTCGAAGCGGGTGATGCGGCATATCGGTTGGCGGCGGGCGACCTTCAGCATCGAGTTCTTCTACGATCCGGCCACCGACGGCATCTCGATCCTGGAGATCAACCCCCGCCACTCGCAGGCACACGCTGAACTCTTCGCCTACGTCGACGGCGTGCCCAACCACCACTGCATGCTCGCCCTCGCTCTGGATGAGGACCCGACCCTGCCGGTCCGGCAGGGGCCGTACGCCCTGGCCGCCAAGTGGTACTACCGCTGGTTCGCCGACGGGATCGTCCGTGAGGTGCCCTCACCCGAGGAACTGGCCCGTATCGAGAAGGAGATACCGGGCGTCCGGATCGACATCGTGCCCGATGATGGCCAACGCCTGTCCGACGTCGACCAGCAGGACAGTTACAGCTACGAGGTGGCGCACATCTTCACCGGCGGTGCCGACGAGCACGACCTGCGCGAGAAGTACGACCGCTGCGTCGCCGCACTACGACTCGCCTTCGACTCTCCGACCGGCCCGACGACTGACCGTACGGCCTGAGAGACCTATGCGATACATCGAGAACCTCCCCCACACCACCATGCAGGAGGACCACGTCCGGATCCCGATGCCGGACGGCGTCCACCTCTCCGCGCGCATCTGGCGCCCGGTGTCCTCCGACGACTCCCCCGTCCCGGCGATCCTGGAGTACATCCCGTACCGCAAGGGGGACTTGAGCTCGGTCCGCGACTCGATCCATCACCCCTACATCGCAGGGCACGGCTACGCGTGTGTCCGCGTCGACCTGCGCGGTACCGGCGACTCGGAGGGCGTGCTCACCGACGAGTACCTGGAAGTCGAGCAGAGCGACGCCGAGGCGGTGCTCGACTGGCTGGCCGCGCGACCCTGGTGCGACGGCACGACCGGGATGATGGGCCTCTCCTGGGGCGCGTTCGCCGCGCTTCAGGTGGCCGCCCGGCGACCCGCGAGTCTGCGGGCCGTCGTCATCTCCTCGTTCACCGACGACCGGTACTCGGACGACATGCACTACATGGGCGGCGCGATGCTGTCCGACAACCTCGCCGAGGCGGGCACGATGTTCGCCCACACCACGTGCCCGCCGGACCCGTCCGCCGTCGGCGACCGCTGGCGCGAGATGTGGCACGAGCGTCTGGAAGCCGCCGAGCCGTGGGTCCTGAACTGGCTGCGCCATCAGCGCCGCGACAGCTACTGGCGGCACGCATCGGTGTGCGAGGACTACACGGCCGTGCGCTGCCCCGTCCTCGCCTCCAGCGGGTGGGCCGACGGCTACTCGAACGCGGTGACCCGGCTGCTCGCCCGTCTGGACGTGCCGCGCAAGGGGCTGATCGGCCCTTGGTCCCACAAGTACCCGCACCTGGGCGAGCCCGGACCCGCCATCGGCTACCTCCAGGAAGTGGTGCGCTGGTGGGACCACTGGCTCAAGGGGGCGGACAACGGGGCGATGGACGGTCCGATGCTGCGGGCGTGGATGCAGGAGAGCGTGCCGCCCTCGACCTCGTACGAGGAACGTCCCGGCCGGTGGGTGGGCGAGCCGACATGGCCCTCGCCGCACGTGCGCGACACCGCGTACGCGTTGCGCTCCCGCCGCCTCACCGCCGAGGACGAAGCCTCCGACGACGGAGGCAGCCAGACGCTGAAGTCCCCATTGTCCGTGGGCCAGTTCGCCGGAAAGTGGGCCTCCTACAACGCCCCGCCCGACCTGCCCTACGACCAGCGCGAGGAGGACGGCGGCTCCCTGGTCTACGAGACCGAGCCGCTGCGGGACCGGCTGGAGATCCTCGGGGCGCCGCGCGTCGAACTGGAGGTGAGCGCGGACCAGCCCGTGGCCATGGTCGCCGCCCGGCTCTCCGACGTGGCCCCGGACGGCAGCGCCACCCGGGTCACGTACGGCGTCCTCAACCTCACCCGGCGGGACGGTACGGACGAGCCGGCGCCCCTTGAACCGGGCCAACTCCATCGAGCCACAGTGCACTTGAACGGGGTGGCGCAGGCATTCCCGCCGGGCCACCGGGTACGGCTCTCGCTGTCCACGTCGTACTGGCCATTGGCCTGGCCGCCACCACGGCCCACGCTCCTGACGGTCCACGAGCGGCCGAGCCGTCTCGTTCTGCCGGTCCGGCCGGCCGACGGCGAACCGGATACCCCGGCCCCGTTCGAGGCACCCGAGGGCACGGCTCCCACCACGACGACACAGGTGACACCGCCGGAACAGCGCTGGGAGGTCAGCCGCGACCTGGTCGACTACGGCGCGGCGTTGAACATCGTCAAGGACCGCGGCACCGTCCACTTCGACGCGAAGGACCTCGACGTCGGCTGCCGTGCCCACGAGCGGTACACCTCGGTCGCCGACGACTTCACCTCACCGGCCGGTGAGGTGACGTGGACCATGAGTTTCCGGCGCGGGGAGTGGGACGTCGAGGTCCGCACGAGCACGAGGTTGACCTGTGACGCCGAGGCGTTTCACGTCAACGCCACGCTGGACGCCTACGAGGGCGGCCGGCGCGTCGACTCGCGCACCTGGAACGAGTCGGTCCCCAGGGACGCGCTGTAGACCGTGCCCGCGCGGGTACGAAGGCGGCCAGGTGGGAGGTAGGTGCTGGCGCCCCAAGTGGCCTGCTGTGGCTGCCTGGTGGTGATGCTGCTGGTGCAGCTCGGGGGGTGGCGGTGACGGGGCTGCTGAATCTGCGGCTGCCCCGGGGGGTCGGCTGAGATGCGGGGGGGTCGGCCGAGAGCTGACCGGGACCGGCCGCGCCCGGTACGGCCGCAGGGCCCGGACCGCGCGTCGCCGTCCGGGCCCTGCTCCATGCGGTGCCGCCCTGCGGCGGCGGTGCGTCAGCTCTGTGCGGTGTCGTCGCTCGTCTGCCCGGCGCCCTCGGCTGCGCCTGCCATCTCGCGCATCTTGCGCACCAGCTCCGCCTTCTGGTCGGCGGCAGCCTGGCGGTCGAGGTTACGGTGCGGACCGTTGTTCTGCCGTTCGGCGCGGGACAGCTTCTTGCGCTGGCCGCCGCCCATGCCCACGGGGTTGTTGATGTTCTTGCTCACTGTCATGGGTTCTCCCGGAATGATGTGAAGTGATCTACGGATTCATCGGTGGGGGGCGGGCGCGGCGACGTCGAAGGACATCAACGGGAGCCCATCACGGCCTCACTCGTAAATCGGCGCCTGGAAGAACATGACCAAGACGTTACCTGGTTCCGTCGGCCCCGCACACCAAGTTCTTCGCCGTCCCGGCGTCGGCCACATCACGAAGCCCCGCCAGAGGGAGGCGAGCCAGGGCCCAGAGACGGCTTCTACGACATGTGCCAGGTGGTGCCGGGCGCGGTCAGACCACCTGGACGGGGTGCCGGACCACCGCGTCGAAGAGGTAGCCCTGGGTGTTGAGGACGGTGGTCTCCGGCTGTCTGCGGCCCGTCGTGTCGGTGGCGCGGGCCAGCAGTGTGTACGTCCCTGGAGTCGTCGGACGCCAGTCGGTGGACCAGCGGACCCAGCCCGCCCGGCGCGGGGCGTCATACAGCCGGGCCGGACGCCAGGTGGTCCCGCCATCGGTGCTCACCTCGACGCGGACGACACCACCGGCGCCCGACCACGACCGGCCGGTGAGGCGATGGTCCGCACCGGCCGGGAGACTCGCGTTCCAGGCGAGCTCGAAGGCGCTCTTGAGCGTCTGGTGGGTCAGCGACGCGCTGCCTCCCTCGGGGTACGCGTCGCCGAACAGCCGGTAGAAGTCGGTGTTCCACGGCGAGTACAGCGGCTGGGCGGCGACCTCGATGTCACCGAGCCACTTGATCGAGGAGATGCCCACCCAGGAAGGCACGAGCAGGCGCACCGGGTGGCCGTGGTCCGGGGGCAGCTCCTCGCCGTTCATCTCGTACGCGAGCAGCACGTCGTCCAGCGCCTTCGACAGCGGCAACGGACGCCGGACATGCCCGAGGTTCGCACCGTCCGCCGTGACGTACTCGGCGTCGAGGCCGCGCGGCATCACGTCCACGGCGCGGCGCGTGAGCCCGGCCGCGCGGAGCACCTCGGCCAGCCGTACGCCCTTCCAGCGCGCCGTGCCGATCGCACCCAGCGTCCAGGCCGTGCCGGTGACCGACTGCCCCTGCTGCGTCGTGAAGAAGCTGCGACCGTTGCCCGCGCACTCCACGAACGCGGTGCGGGTGGTCGCCGGAAACCTTTTGAGGTCGTCGAGGCCGAACTCGACGGGCTCCTCACGCGCGAGCCCGTCGCCCCACACGGTCAGCTTCCATGTCCGGGCGTCCAGGATCGGGGTGGAGGTGTGGTTGCGTACGAAGAAGTGGTCGATGGGGGTGTGATAGCCGGTGCCGGCGAGGGACGGGAACTTGGTCTCGGCGTTGGTACCGCGGATCGTGAACCAGTCGTCGGGGAGCGGCTTGACGATACCGGGGGCCGCCGCGGTGGTGGCGGCTGCTGCCGCTGCTGCCGGTGTGCCCAGGGCGACGGGGGCGGCCGTGGTGAGTCCGGCCGCGGCGAGCAGCTTGAGCAGGTCGCGACGGGCGACTCCGTCGGCCCGGGCGTCGCCCGCCAGCCATTGACGGAGTCTGCGGCGGTCGTAACTCGATTCGGGGCGCGGCATGGAGGGGCCTCCCTTTCGGGACGTTGGGACATAGGTGTTGGGGCATTGGGGCGTTGGGACTTCGGGATCGGGACCGGGGTCGAGCCCGAGTTCGGGGCGATGGCGCGGCGCACGGCGAGAGAACCGTGTGGGAGAGAGGAGTGCGGGAGTGCGGCACAAGGCGGCGGCAGCCTGACTGCCTGAACCGACCGTCGGCTAGGACGTCTGCCCCGGTGGGGCGTCAACCACGACCGCGCGTGCCACAGCGTCCGTGACGTCCGCGACGTCCGTGCCGGGGATCAGCGACAACAACCGCGCGAGAGCAGCGCGCGGGACCGCGGGGCGGGGTAGTGGTTGCCGAGGATCATGGCAGCCATGGTACGAGGCCGGGACTCAACTCGGAGGGGAAACGAGGCAGTTGGCGCCGAGCGCGGGCCAGGTCCGACTCGATGGACGGAGAGCGACCCGGGGGCCGTCGGATGTCGCCGGGAGGCGGTCGGCGGTCAGAGGTCAGAGGTCGGCGGTCAGCCGTCAGCGTTCAGCAAAGGCGGTAAGCCGTCGTAGGGGCAGACGGACATCGCCAGCCGGTGTAGGGAATGCCGGGCGGTCAGGGGCGCCAGCGGGTCTGGGGTCGTTGGCGGCTCAGGGGTCGCCGGGGGGCAGCGGTCGCCGGGGGTCAGAAGCCGCCCGGGCGGTCAGAGGTCGCCCGGGGCGCCGAGGCCCGTCAGCGCGCCGACCGGGTCGAGGTCGGGGGTGCCCCGGGGCCACCAGTCGTCGTGGCCCGGTTCTGATTCGTAGGCGTACCAGAGGCCGTTCTGGCCGAGGCGGAGTTGGGCGTGGCCGCGGGGATGGGTGAGCTGGTTGCGCCAGGGGCGGAAGGCGGGGAGGTCGGCGGCGAGGAGGAGCGGCCTGGCCCGGTCGAAACGGCCCGCCGGTGGGTCCCAGGGCTCTTCGAGCACCCTCAGCGCTTCGAATCCGCCCTGCCGCCAGGCGGCGACCGCCCGCGCCAGATCGGCGGGGGTACGACCGGTCGCGGACGCGAGCGAGGAGTACAGGGCGCGGGTGGCGGCGGTAAGGCCGGAACCGGGGCGTGCGGCGGCCAGCCGTACCGCGTCCTGCCAGAGCGTCAGCTCCGCCACCGGATCGCGGCCCGTGGTGAGCAGCGCATGCGCGCGGGCGGCCGCGTCCGTGGCCAACTGGTCGAGCGCGAACGGGTCCGGTCCGCCCGGCGCGCCCGGATAGGTCGGTGGCTGCTCGGGGTGCGGGGGCGCCGGCAGAGGCGCGGGGAGGCACGGCAACGCACGCCGGGCGAGGACATCGCGGGCGCGTACGCCGGGGAGGGGGGCCGGTTCCTGTTCCTGGGCGGCGCGGGCCGCGCGGGCGGCGTTGCGCCGGGACAGCGCGTCGAGCAGCTCGCGTTCGCCCCGGCCGCGCAGCAGGAGCAGCACGAAGGGGTCTTCGTCCAGCAGACGTGCCGTCTGATAGCAGAGGGCCGCCGCATGCTTGCAGGGGTGACCGGAGTCGGGACAACTGCAGTGCGGTTCGAGCTCGCCGGGGCCGGGGAGCAGCTCGATCCCGCACTCCGCGAGCGACTTGGGCATCTCCTTGTCGAGCAGCGCGGCGATGTGACCGGGCCGCTCGGCGGCCGCGTCCAGGAAACGGTCCCAGTCACCGTCGGACAGCGTCCGCACCCTGACCTGCACCCGATACGGCCGAGGCCGGCTCCCGTGCACATACGCGAGCACCGACCCCGGCGTCACCGTGATGGCGTCCACATACCCGTGCCCGGCGTACGCCCGCCCGCGCGCCAGCCGTGCCGCGTCCAGCGCCCCCTCCTCCAAGGCGGTCACCCACGCGTTGCCCCACCAGGTCTCCGCGAAGGCGTCCGCGCCCAACTCCCTTGTGGGGAGCGCGGCGAAGGTACGACGCAGCTCGCCATCGCGCCCGGGCGCCGCCATGGACCGGGGAACACGCCCGCCCGGGGGCGCACTCGGCCCGGTCGTCTCCGGCGCCACCGGGCGGGGGCCCGACACGGCGTCACGCACACCTCCGAACGGCCCGGGGCGCGGATCGGGGGCCCGCACGTCCGGGGCTTGGGAGTTCGCGGCTTGGGAGTTCGGGGCCTGCGCGTCGAGGGCTGGTACATGCGGGACTTGGGAGTCAGGCGCCTGTGCCTCGGGAGCCTGTGGTTCCGGTGCCACTTGGCCCGCGCCCTCGGTCCGACCGGGACGCGAGTCCCCGGCCGTCTCGCGTCCCCGCTCACCCAGGAGTGCACCCCGACGCCTCCCCGTCTCAGCGCCAGGGCGCGCCGCACGCTCGTCCTCGGACGCGCCGCCCAGCGGTGTCGCGTCCGTGGGCAGCTCGAACGCACCGGCGAGCAGATCCCGTACGTCACGGGCCCTCGCTCCGCGGCCCTGATCCGGCGAGCTGCGCCGAGGCTGGGCCCGGGGCGCCGTAGGGTCGGCGGACCGGCGTGCGGCCCCAACACCCTTGGTCTCGGCGTCCGTTCGCGCCCGCGCCGCCTCACTCCGCGCAGCGCGCAACGCCTCCCGAGCGACGTCACCGGGACGCGCGCCACCCGCGGCGCCCCCGCTGGGACGGACCGTGGGGGCCGTGCCCGCTGATGCCGAGCCCGTAGGCGCTGAGCCCGGAGAGCCGGAATCCACGGGGGCCGAGCCCGAAGCGCCCGGACCCGCGGACACCTGCTCCGTGGAGGCCATGCCTGGCGAAGCAGAACCCGGAGAGCCCGAGCCCGGCGAAGCAGTACCCGGAGAGCCCGAGCCCGGCGAAGCAGTACCCGGAGAGCCCGAGCCCGGCGAAGCAGTACCCGGAGAGCCCGAGCCCGGAGCGTCCGAGGACGCCGTATCCGCAGCAGACGCACCCGTCCCGGCTCCGCCCGCCGAAGCCCCCTCCCCCCGGCCCAAGTCCGTCGAGGTCACGCCCGGCGCATCCGTACCCGCCCGGGACGTACGGCCCTCCAGTTTCCGTGTCTCGGAGTCATCAGGCGCTGCCGGGACCGCCGGAGCCGGAGCCGATTCGGGGGCGGACGTCGTCGCGCCGCCTCCCGCGATCGCGCGCCGGAGCGCCTCGCGCGCCACATCGCCCGGGCGTCGTTCGGGTACGGAGGCAGTTTCCCGCCCGGGGGTACGGGCCGCGGCCTCCGCACCCCGCCAACGTGCGGGAGCCGCCTGATCAGTCTCCGCCTCGCGAGCCTCGCGGGCCTCGCGCTCCCGTGCGGCCCGCAAAGCCCGCCGTGCCACGTCGGCGGGACGCGACGGCCCGACATCCGCATCCTCATCCGCACCGCAATCGCCAGCGCCATCGCCGACAGGCGGCCACTCCACGCCCCCCTCCGCACCACCACCGGTGCCAGGGCGCGGCTCCTTCTCGGAGGCGTTCACGTCGCCCTCCTGAGGGACACCAGGTCGGACAGCTCGCGGTCGGTCAGTTCGGTCAGGGACGCCTCGCCGGAGCCGAGGATCGCGTCGGCGAGCGCCCGCTTCGCTTCGAGCATCTCGGCGATGCGGTCCTCCACCGTGCCCTCGGTGATGAGGCGGTGGACCTGGACGGGCTGGGTCTGGCCGATGCGGTAGGCGCGGTCGGTGGCCTGTTCCTCGACGGCGGGGTTCCACCAGCGGTCGAAGTGGACGACATGGCCCGCCCGGGTGAGGTTCAGGCCGGTGCCTGCCGCCTTGAGGGAGAGGATCAGGACCGGGGTCGCCCCGCTCTGGAAGCGGTCCACCATGCGTTCGCGGTCGGCGACCGGGGTGCCGCCGTGCAGGAGCTCCACCGGGACGGCGCGGGCGGCCAGGTGAGCCGTGATCAGGCGGGCCATCCCCACGTACTGCGTGAAGACCAGGGCCGAGCCGTCCTCGGCCAGCAGTGTGTCCAACAGCTCGTCGAGCAGGGCGAGTTTGCCGGAGCGGGCGGAGGGCCCGTGGGCGGCGGCCCGCGCGTCCTCCTTCAGGTACAGCGCGGGGTGGTTGCAGATCTGCTTGAGGGAGGTGAGGAGCTTCAGGACGAGGCCGCGGCGGGCGATGCCGTCGGCGGTCTCGATCGCCAGCAGGGACTCGCGCACCACCGCCTCGTAGAGTGAGGCCTGTTCGCGGGTCAGCGGGACCGGGTGGTCCGTCTCCGTCTTGGGCGGAAGCTCCGGGACGATGCCGGGGTCCGACTTCTTGCGGCGCAGCAGGAAGGGGCGGATCAGCCGGGCCAGGCGGGCCACCGCCTCCTCGTCCTCGCCGTTCTCCACCGCGCGCGCGTGCCGGGCGCGGAAGGACTTGAGGGGGCCGAGCAGGCCGGGGGTCGTCCAGTCCAGCAGGGCCCAGAGTTCGGAGAGGTTGTTCTCCACGGGGGTGCCGGTGAGCGCCACGCGTGCGGGGGACGGGATGGTCCGCAGGGCCTTCGCCGTCGCCGAGTACGGGTTCTTGACGTGCTGCGCCTCGTCGGCGACGACCATTCCCCACTTCTGCTGGGCGAGGCGCGGGGCGGTGGACCGCATCGTCCCGTATGTGGTGAGGACGAAACCGCCGTCGAGGTCCTCCAGGGTGCGGTCGGGTCCGTGGAAACGGCGGACGGGGACGCCGGGTGCGAAACGGGCGATCTCCCGCTGCCAGTTGCCCAGCAGGGAGGCCGGGCAGACCACCAGGGTCGGCTCGCGATGGGCCCGCCGCAGGTGCAGCGCGATGACGGTGACGGTCTTGCCGAGGCCCATGTCGTCGGCGAGGCAGCCGCCGAGGCCGAGGGAGGTCATGAGGTCCAGCCAGGCCAGGCCGCGGAGTTGGTAGTCCCGGAGCGTGGCCTGAAGGCCGGGCGGCGGCTTCACGGGAGCCACGCCCGCCGTCAACCGGTCGCGCAGCGCGGCCAGCGCGCCGACCGGCACCGCCTCGACCGTCTCGCCGTCGACCTCGGCGCTGCCGGTGAGCGCCACGGACAGCGCGTCGACCGGGTCGAGCAGGCCCAGTTCGCGCTTGCGGGCCTTGCGGACGAGGGCGGGATCGACGAGCACCCACTGGTCGCGCAGCCGCACGACCGGGCGGTGGGCCTCGGCCAGGATGTCCATCTCGGCCTCGGTGAGCGGATCGCCGCCGAGGGCCAACTGCCAGCGGAACTGGAGCAGTTCCTCGCTCTCGAAGAAGCCGGTGCCGTCCGTCGCCGAACCGGGCGCGGGACGCACCACCGCCGCCACGCTCAGGTCGTGGGCGAGGTCCCGAGGCCAGTGCACGGCGACGCCGGCCGCGCCGAGCCGGGTCGCGGCGACCCCGAGCAGATCGGACAGCTCTTCCTCGGAGAGGGCCAGGACGTCGGGCACGTCCTGTTCGGACAGCCGGTCCAGCGGTGGCCAGACGCGGGCGGCGCGACGGACGGCGAGCGCCGCGTCGACGCGCGCGCGGGGGCCGAAGGTCGCGTCGGCCTCCCCCGCCCACAACGCCGACGCGTCCACTACGAGCGTGGGGTCGGCGAGGCTGTGCACCTGCACGACGGCCGCGCCCGCGCGACGCGCTCCCTCGCCGTCGTCGAAGAGCTGGTACGCCGACAGGTCCAGGCGCAGCGAGATCCGGACGCCCGCGTCCATGCCCGCGGCGACCTCGGCGGCCCAGTCGTGGGCCGCGGGCAGCCGCTGCGGTCCGCTCGCCGCGAAGGGTTTCCCCGAGGTGTAGGGGGCGGCAGGGGTGCGCGGCAGTGTGTCCGCGACCGCGTCCAGGAAGGACCTCATCAGCGCTTCCGGTTCGGGCAGCCGGAGCGGCCCCTTGCCGGGGAGCGGTACCGCGTGTCCTTCGTACGGGAGGGCCGCGGCCACCGACCTGAGGTGCGCGATGTCCTCCTGGTCCAGTGGGCCCGCACGCCATGCGTCGACGCCGTCGGGGGTCAGCCCCGGCAGCAGCCGCCCGCGCGCGACGAGCCGCAGCGCGTGCAGCGCGGCCGCGCCCCAGCAGGCGGTGGCGGGATGCGCGGCGGGGTCACGGCGCGCCCCGGCCAGCAGCGGAAGGGCCTCGCCGATCGACAGGATCACGGTGGGGACGATGCCTCTGCGGACTCCGGAACCGTGCGGCCGTACAACCGTCAGCTCCGTCAGCTCGGGGCGCTCACCCGACGCCCCGTTCTCACCCTGCTCCCGGGCCGCCGCCCCCACGACCCGCTGCCGGCCGGGCGTCCCCGGTTCAGGCTCATGAGCATCCTTGCCCGCGACAGGCTCAGGCGCACGCGTCCCTGCGACATACGTATGGCCAGGCGCCCCCACGACGCGCTCCGCCGAAGGCAGCGGCTCGTCCCGCTCTCCCGAGGCCTGCAACGCAGCACGCTCACCCGACGCCGGCAGCGCTCCGTCCGGATCCCAGAACGCGACCCGTCCCTGGCGCGGCAGCGGCGCGGGCAGGAAGACGGCCGCGAGACGCGCGGACGCCGTCATCCCGGACGGCACCGGCCCGCTCTCGACTGCCGCCGACCCGCCGTCGGCAACCGTCGCTGGTCCGCCCGTGGCCACTGCCGCGGGCCGGCCCCCGGCGACCGTCGCGCCCGCCGAATACACCCCGTCCCCCATACGCCCGGTCACCTCCCGCCCCTCGGTCGAATCAGTTGTCTTCGACTCTACGGGCGGGGTCTGACAATCGGCCTCGGCGACCCTGCCGGGACCGGTCAGGGGATCGTGCGCGAGACGACGTACACCATGGGGTGCTGGGGCTGGGACCAGTTCACGACGATGTCCTGGGTGGGCGCCGGGTCCTTCTGTTCGTGGACGAGGCCGGACCAGGGGCCGGGGCCGGTGAACTTCCAGCCGACGACCTTCTGGTCGCGGGCGCTGATGGTGATGTCGGCCTTCTTCAGGGCGTTCCGATTGGTGCCGACGTCCGCGAGAAACTTGTCCAGGTCGTCGTCGGTGGTGCCGAACTGCACGTACAGGCGGCTGGTCTTCCAGTTGTTCGTCTCGTAGTAGGCGATGTCGGTGGCGTTCGTCGGGATGGGCACCTGATAGAGGCGGCGCTGGACGCGCGACGGCCAGCCCGAGGTGAGGCCGGTCGCCGAGTACTTCTCCTCCTTCTGCTTGCCGCTGTCGCGGCTCTGGTTGGCGGAGATCACCAGGTAGCCGGCCGGTACGCCGATGAGCAGCACGATGATCAGCAGCGTCAGGGCACGGCGGCGGAACTTGTGGCGCGGGTCCTCCGGGGGCCGCTTCGGCTCGTCCGGCGGCGACGCCTGGCGCGGCAGCGAGGCGGTCACAGCGACCCTTGGGCCGTACGTCGGGACTCCGTGTAGCGCTCGTACCGCTCGTAGCGCTCCACGCGACGCCGATTGGCGCGGCGGAAGCGGCGGGCGACGAGACGGGCGAGGTCGGCGGCGCCGACCATGCCGGCCTCGGGGCCGAGCTGGGCGCGGGCGATCCGGGCCTCGGGGCGGTAGCCGCGGCCGGTCAGATGGCGGCGGAAGGCGTCGCGCGCGGGGCCGATCAGGAGGTCGTCGGCGGCGCTGACGCCGCCGCCGATGACGAAGCAGGAGGGGTCCAGGGCGGCGGCCAGGTTGGCGATGCCGACGCCGAGCCACTGGCCGATGTCCTGGAGCAGCTCGATGCACATGGCGTCGCCCTCGCGGGCCAGCTCGGTGATCATCGGTCCTGTGATGTCGCCGATGTTGCCCTTGACGTGCTCAATGATCCCGTACGCCACCGGGGAGTCGGCGGCGGCGAGCTCGCGGGCCTCGCGGACCAGCGCGTTTCCGGAGCTGTACTGCTCCCAGCAGCCGCGGTTGCCGCACGGGCAGCGGTGGCCGCCGGGCACGACCTGCATATGGCCGAACTCGCCGGCCACGCCGAACTTGCCGCGCTTGACCTGGCCGTCCTCCAGGATGGCGCCGCCGATGCCGGTGCCGAGCGTGATCATGACGAGGTGGTCCTCGCCGCGGCCCGCGCCGAAACGCCACTCCGCCCAGGCGGCGGCGTTGGCGTCGTTGTCCACCAGGACGGGGACGGCGAGGCGGCTGGAGATGCGGTCCCGCAGGGGTTCGTTGCGCCACGACAGGTGCGGGGCGAACAGGATGCGGTTGCGGTCCGCGTCGACCCAGCCCGCCGCGCCGATGCCGACCGCGTGCACGTCGTGCCGGTCGGAGAGGTCCAGGACCAGCTCGACGATGGTGTCCTCGACGACCTTCGGGCTCTTGGACTTGTCCGGCGTCTCGGCGCGGACCTTCTCCAGGATGTTGCCGTCGGCGTCCACGACGCCCGCCATCACCTTCGTACCGCCGATGTCGATGCCGACGGTGGGGACGCGGGGCGCCGTCAGGTGGGAACGGCGCTCGCGCGTCCCCACGGTCCGCAGGACGGTGGCCCGCGCGGAGCCGCGGTGTGCGAGGTCGCGGTAGGTGCTCATCGGCCCGATTCTGCCTTACGCCGGTGCGGGCCTGCACTGCGGGAGCCTTCGCCGAGCCCGGCGGCACGGTTCCGCTCCGCTTGTGCTCGAGGGCCTCTGCGGTCGGTTCACCGCGGGCCGCCGGGGGGCTGGTCGCACAGTTCCCCGCGCCCCTGACGGGGCACGTCTCCCCGGCGGCCGCGATCGGTCTAGGTAGTGCGTTCCAGCTCGTGCCGCAAGTCGTCCAGTTCGCTTCCCCCCGCCATCTGGCGGGTCAGCTCGTCCAGGGTGATCTCGTCGCGGGCGTTGCTGCTGAACATCGTGCCGCGCTTGAGAAGGACGAAGCGGTCGCCCACGAGGTACGCGTGATGAGGGTTGTGGGTGATCAACACAACACCCAGTCCGGCATCCCGTGCGGCGGCCACATATTTCAGGACCACACCGGACTGCTTCACACCGAGGGCCGCGGTGGGCTCGTCGAGGACGAGGACCTTGGCGCCGAAGTAGACGGCGCGGGCGATCGCCACGCACTGGCGCTCACCGCCGGACAGGGTGCCGATGGGCTGGTCGACGTCGCGCAGGTCGATGCCCATACGCAGGAGTTCCGCGTGGGTCGTCCTGCGCATGAAGTCGACGTCCATGTGCTTGAAGGGGGCGACGCCCTTCCTGGGTTCGGAGCCGAGGAAGAAGTTCCGCCAGACCGGCATCAGCGGGACGACGGCGAGGTCCTGGTAGACCGTGGCGATGCCGTGGTCGAGGGCTTCGCGCGGGGAGGACAGCCGGGTCTCCTCGCCCTCGATGCGCAGCGTGCCCGTGTCGTGCCGGTGACGCCCCGCGATGATCTTGATGAGGGTGGACTTGCCCGCGCCGTTGTCGCCGAGCACGCAGGAGATCTCGCCCGCGTGGACCTCCAGCGAGACGCCCTCGAGGGCGCGGATGTTGCCGTAGTACTTGCTGACGTCGTCGAGTGCGACGAGCGGCGTGCGGTCCGTGGAGGCCGCGTCGGTCGTCTTGTCCGCGTCCGTGGTCACTTCGTCGCCTCCGCGCGCTTGCGGACCCAGTGGTTGAGCAGGGTCGCCAGGAGCAGCATCACTCCCAGGAAGAACTTGAACCAGTCCGGGTTCCACTCGGCGAACACGATGCCCTTGCTCACCATGCCGAAGATCAGCGCACCGACCGCCGCGCCGACCGCGGAGCCGTAGCCGCCGGTGATCAGACAGCCGCCGATGACGGCCGCGATGATGTAGATCAGCTCGTTGCCGACGCCCTCGCCGGACTGCACGACGTCGAACGAGAACAGCAGGTGCTGGCCGGAGATCCAGGCGCCGAAGGCGACGCCCATGTAGAGGCCGATCTTGGTCTTGTCGACCGGGACGCCGACCGCGCGGGCCGCCTCCTCGCCGCCGCCCACGGCGTAGATCCAGTTGCCGACGCGGGTGCGCAGCAGGATCCAGGTGGCGACGGCGACCAAGGCCAGCCACCACAGGATGGTGATCTTGAAGTCGACGCCGCCGATCGTGATCGTCGAGGCGAAGACGTCCCTGGCGGAGGAGAAGCCCTCCATGTCGGAGATCGACTTCGTGGAGACCGTGCCGCTGATCAGCTTGGTGAAGCCGAGGTTCATACCGGTCAGCATCAGGAAGGTGCCGAGCGTGATGATGAAGCTGGGCGGGTCGGTGCGGGTCAGCATGACGCCGTTGAAGACGCCGATCGCCAGGGTGACGAGCAGCGAGACAAAGACGCCGACCCAGACATTCGCGGTCATCTGGTAGCTGAACATCGAGGAGATCAGGGCGGAGCTGGTCACCATGACGCCCGCGGAGAGGTCGAACTCGCCGCCGATCATCAGCAGGGCGACCGGCACGGCCATGATGCCGATGGTGGAGGAGGCGTACAGGACCGTGCTGAGACTGGCGGCCCGTACGAAGCTGTCCGCGAAGATCGCGAAGAAGACGAAGACGGCGATCGCGCCGACCACCGAGCCGAGCTCGGGGCGGCCCATGAGCTTGCGCAGCGGTGAGGTCCTCAGCAGGCGCTCGTCGGTCTTGGTGGCCGGCGACGGCGCGGGGGCGGGTGCCGTGCCGCTCATCGGGTCCCTCGCTTCGCGTACTCCTCGAGGGCGCCCGCCTGGTCCTTGGTGATGATCTGCGGCCCGGTGAGGACCGGCTTGCCGCCGCCGAGGACGTCGGCGTTGTACTTGTAGAGCCAGAGCAGGTCCACCGCCTCGTACCCCTGGAGGTAGGGCTGCTGGTCGACGGCGAAGCCGAGTGTGCCGTCCTTGAGCTCCGCGGCCACCTTCTCGTTCAGGTCGAAGGTGTCGATCTCGGCCTTGCTGCCCGCGTCCTGCTTGGCCTTGACCGCGGTGTCCGCGAAGGGCGCGCCGAGCGTGACGACCGAGTCGATGGACGTGTCGGCCTGGAGCTTGGCGCCGATGGAGGCCTGCACGTCGGGCATGCTGGTGCCCTGGACGTAGAGGTTCTGCACGGTGCCGTGGAAGGTCTTCTTGATGCCCGCGCAGCGCTGTTCGTGGCCGACGTTGCCCTGCTCGTGCAGGACGCAGAGCGCCTTCTTCTTGCCGCGCTTGTTCAGTTCGTCGCCGACCGCCTCGCCGGCGATCGTCTCGTCCTGTCCGATGTGGGTGAGCGCGCCGAACGCCTTGGACTCCTCGGAGCCGGAGTTCACCGTGATCACGGGGATGCCGGCCTTCTCGGCGCGCGCGACGGCCGCCTTCATGGCGTCGGGCTTGGCGAGCGTGACGATGATGCCGTCGACCTTCTTGTCGACCGCCGCGTCCACGAGCTGCGCCTGCTGCTGCGCCTCGGCGTTGTGCGAGTACAGGAAGTTGATGTTGTCCTTCACGGCTGCCTGCTTGGCGCCGCTCTGCACGATGTCCCAGAAGGTGTCGCCGTCGCCCGAGTGGGTGATCATCGCGAAGGTCCACTTGGGCGTGTTCACCGCGGCCCTGCCCTGGGCCACCGCCGCCTTGCGGGCGTCCTCGGCCCGCTTCCCGCCGGTGCTGCTGCATCCCGCGAGGGACACCCCCAGCGCCCCTGCGAGCGCGATGCTTACCCAGGTCCGAGTCCGTGCCACGAGGCCGTGCCCTTCTTGCTTGCTCCTTGGTGCGCCGGGCCAGTGGACCGGCCCGGAGGGCCGTCCCGTAGGCCCGGGGGCAGGCGTCTCACCGGCCCCGAACGCCCAAGTATCGATCACGGGGATCATGCACCGCGTCAGCGGGTCCCGCGCGGTGGACTTCTCCGGTCCGCGGCATGCCCTTCTCGGTGACGGCGGCGGATGCCGTGAGGAGCGCGAGCCGGGCCCTCAGGGCCGTACGAGGAGCTGGAACTCGAAGGAGTAGCGCGAGGCGCGATAGATGTGGGTGCCGAACTCGACGGCCCGGCCGGTGTCGTCGAAGGTCGTGCGCTGCATGGTGAGCAGCGGCGCACCGGCCGGCTCGCCGAGCCGCTCGCCCTCCTCCTCGGTCGCCGCGCGGGCGCCGACGGACTGCCGGGCGCTGTGCAGCGTGATGCCCGCCGTGCGCATCAGCCGGTACAGCCCGGTGGCCTCCATCTGGGCGCTGTCCAGCTCCAGCAGCTCGGGGGGCAGGTAGTTGCAGAGGTACGCCATCGGCTCCCCGTGCGCGAGCCGCAGCCGTTCCACCCGGTGTACGTCGCTGCCCTCGGCCACGCCCAGCGCGGCGGCGACCTCGGCGGACGCCTGCACAACGGTGTTGACGACCACCTGGGTGGCCGGGCGCTGGCCCGCCGATTCGAGGTCGTCGTAGAGGCTGCTGAGTTCCAGCGGACGCTTGACCTGGCTGTGCACGACCTGGGTGCCGACGCCGCGGCGCCGTACGAGCAGGCCCTTGTCGACGAGGGACTGGATGGCCTGGCGGACGGTGGGCCGGGACAGGCCGAGCCGCCCGGCGAGCTCGATCTCGTTGCCGAGAAGACTGCCCGGGGTCAGCGTTCCGTGCTCGATCGCGGCCTCCAGCTGTTGGGACAGCTGGAAGTAGAGCGGGACCGGACTGCTGCGGTCGACGCTGAGCTGGAGCGACACGGTCGGATCCACATCTGGTTTCGGCACGGCCCGAGCGTAGCTCCGGGAGATGTTGACGGGAAGTTGTGAAGTTCGATTGTCCGGACAAACCATTGACATGGTGCTGGGTCCGCCCTCACTTTGTTCCCATGCGCATCGGACTCATCGGAGCGGGTCGTATCGGTACATTTCATGCGACCACTCTCAGCCGTCACCGTGAGGTCGGCGGCTCCCTCATCGTCACGGACGCGGACACGGCGCGGGCCCATCAGCTGGCGGACCGACTGGGGGCGACGGCGGCGCCCAGCGTGGACGAGATCTTCACCTGGGGCGTGGACGCGGTGGTGATCACCGCGGCGACTTCGGCCCACGCCGAACTGATCGGTCGGGCAGCACGCTCCGGACTCCCGGTCTTCTGCGAGAAGCCCATCGCGCTCGATCTGGCGGGCACACTGGCCGCGCTCGCCGAGGTGGACGCCGCCAGAACGGTGCTGCAGCTGGGCTTCCAGCGCCGCTTCGACGTGGGCTACACGGCGGCCCGGGAGGCCGTACGGTCCGGACGGCTCGGACGCCTGCACACGGTGCGGGCGATGACGTCCGACCAGTCTCCTCCCCCGGCCGGCTACCTCCCGCTCTCCGGCGGGCTCTACCGGGACTGCCTGATCCACGACTTCGACATACTGCGCTGGGTCACCGGCCGTGAGGTCACCGAGGTGTACGCGACCGGGTCGGACGCCGGGCCCTCGATGTTCCGCGAGGCGGGTGACATCGACACCGCCGCGGCCGTCCTCACCCTCGACGACGGCACGCTCGCCACGGCGACGGCGACCCGGGTGAACGGCGCGGGCTACGACGTCCGGATGGAGCTCGCCGGCGAGCTGGACCAGATCGCGGTCGGCCTCGACGACCGTACGCCGATCGCCTCCACCGAAGCGGCCGGGCCGCCGCCCGCCGACAAGCCGTGGATGGGCTTCCTGGAGCGCTTCGGCCCCGCGTACGAGGCCGAGCTCGCCGCGTTCGTCGAGGTCGTCCGGGGTGAGCGCACCAACCCGTGCGACGGGCGCGAGGCGCTGCTGGCCCTGCGCATCGCCGAGGCGTGCGAGCTGTCCCGCCGGGAGCGGCGCCCGGTGCGGCTGGCGGAGATCCCGGGCGGGCGGGACTGAACGGGGTTCTTCGCCCCCGCCGGCCCTGCCACCCGTCCCGAACCTGGGGACTCTGCCCGCAGATCTCCGTATCGCGCTCCGCGCTCGTTCGAAGAGCGGGAGTTCGGGGGCGGAGGGGGCAGAACGGGCGGACGTGGCGGGCGGGGCGAAAAGCTGCTCGTCAGCCGCTCACCAGCGCACCGGCAGGCTGCGCAGGCCGCGCATCAGCATGCCGGGCAGCCAGTCGCCCGGGGGCCCGTCGAGCGCGAGATCGGGGCATCTCTCCAGTAGGGAGCGCAGCGCGACGCGGGCTTCGAGGCGGGCCAGGGGTGCGCCCAGGCAGTAGTGGATGCCGTGCCCGAAGGAGAGATGGCCCCGCGGGGCGCGGTGGATGTCGAAGCGGTGCGGGTCCGTGAGGTGCACCGCATCCCGGTTGGCCGCGTCGAGGCCGATCATCACCGGGTCGCCCACCGCGATGGATCTGCCGCCGATCTCCATCGGTTCCGCCGCATAGCGATAGGTCGCCGTGTGCACCGGTCCCTCGAAGCGCAGCAGCTCCTCCACCGTGGCGTCGAGGAGGGTCATGTCGGCCCGCAGCGCGGCGAGTTGGTCGGGGTGGGCGAGCAGGGTGTGCACCCCGGTCGTGATCAGATTGACCGTCGTCTCGTGGCCCGCGACCAGCAGGATGAACGCCATCGCGCGCAGTTCGCCGTGCGAGAGACGGTCGCCGTCCTCCGCGCGGGTGCGGATGAGGGCGCTGAGCAGGTCGTCGGCCGGTGCCGTGCACCGCTTGTCCTCGATCAACTCGTCCAGATACGCGGCGAGTCCCTCGAAGGCGGCGATGTCGTCGTCCCCCTCGGACGGTGCCACGATCGCGTTCGACAGGGCGCGGAACGCCACCCGGTCGATGTCCGGGACGCCGAGGAGTTCGCAGATGACCGTGAGGGGCAGCGGGTAGGCGAAGGAGTCCACGAGGTCCGCGCGGCCCTTCGGCAGCATCGCGTCCAGCAGCTCGTCGGTGATCTGCTGGACGCGCGGGCGCAGCGCCTCCACCCGTCGCATGGTGAACGCGCCCGAGACGAGTGAGCGCAGCCGGGTGTGCTCGGGCGGGTCGGTGATCAGCAGATACCGGCCCATCAGCTCCTCGTCGAGCGACCTCAGCCCGCTCTTGCCGCTGTCCTTGGACAGCCTCGGGTCGGCGAGGGCGGCCCGCGCCTCCTCGTACCCCACGACGAGCCAGCCCTCGTACGCGCCGGGTGGCGGCGTCCGCACCCAGTGGACGGGACCCCGCTCGCGCAGCTCCGCGTACACCGGATACGGGTCCTTCGTGAACCCGGCCCCGAACTCCCCCAGATCGATCATGGTTCTCCCTTCCCCTGCCCCGCACAACGCCCGGCGCCCCCGATCAGTGCCCGTCCTCCTCCAGCAGCCCCGCGTCGTACGTCAACAGGGCGATCTGCACGCGGTTGTTGAGGTCGAGCTTGGCGAGGATGCGGGAGACGTGGGTCTTGACGGTGGCGACGCTCATGAACAGCGCGGCGGCGATCTCGGCGTTCGAGCTGCCCTGCCCGACCGCGACGGCGACTTCGCGCTCACGGTCGTTCAGGGCGGCGATCCGGGTCCGGGCGGCGGAGCGGCGCGCGTCGAGCGCGGAGCCCGCGGCGTGCCGCATCAACTGGCGGGTGACGGTGGGCGACAGCACGGGATCACCGGCCGCCACCCGCCGCACCGCCGCCAGGATCTCCGTCGGCGGGGTGTCCTTCAGTACGAATCCGGCCGCCCCCGCGCGCAGCGCCCGCAGCACCTGGTCGTCGGCGTGGAAGGTGGTCAGGACCACGACCTGGGGTGCCTCCGCGCGGGCGCGCAGCCGCTCCGTGGCCGTGAGGCCGTCGACCGTCGGCATGCGGATGTCCATGAGGACGACGTCCGGCCGGGTGCGGTCGACGAGCGCCTCCACCTCGCCGCCGTCGGCGGCCTCTCCGACGATCTCGATGTCGTCGGCGCCGCCCATCATGAAGGACAGGCCTGCTCTCACCAGGGGGTCGTCGTCGACGAGGAGCAGTCGGATGGCAGTCATGGGCCCTACCGTAGTGATCGGGCGGGGGTCGGGTGGGCCGAAGGATTTTCACCCTCGCCGGCCGTTCCGTACTCGGGGGCTGCGCCCCGGACCCCGCTTCGGCCTGAACGGCCTCGTCCTCGAACGCCGGACGGGCTGACCGGACGGGCCGAGAGGATGGGCCGAGAGGACGCGCTGACAGGGCGGGCTGAGAGGACGGCCCAACAGGACGGGCTAAGAGGCTGCTCCCCACGGCAACCACGCGCGTACCTCGAACCCCCCGTCCCCCGTACCCCCGTGCTCAAGTCGCCCGCCCGTCAGCGTGGCCCGCTCGGTCAGTCCGATGAGGCCCTGCCCTGACCCGGGGACGTGGGGGACGTCCCCCGGTGGTGGCGGATTGCCGACCGACACGGCGAGGCCGGTTCCGGGAGCGCCGGAGAGGGAGACGGTGACCTCGGCACCCGGGGCGTGCTTACGGGCGTTGGTCAGGCCTTCCTGGGCGATCCGGTACGCGGTGCGGCCGACGGACGCGGGGACGGCGGACGGGTCGGCGACGCGGTTGTCGAGGACCACTTTCATGCCGGCCGAGCGGGACTCGGCGACCAGCCCGTCGAGCGCGCCGAGCGTCGGCTGCGGGCGCCCCGCGTCGTCGGAGTCACCGGCCCGCAGCACGCCGATGATCTCCCGCAGATCCTGCAGGGCCTCGTGCGCGCTCTCCCGGATCACCCCGGCCGCCCGCGCGACCTCCTCCTGGGGCGCGTCCGGCCGGAACTCCAGCGCCCCCGCGTGCACGCTCAGCAGCGTGAGCCGATGCGCGAGCACGTCGTGCATCTCGCGCGCGATGGCCTCGCGCGCGAGCCGCTGCGCCTGCTCGGCGCGCAGCTCCGCCTCCGTCTCGGCCCGCCGCGCGCGGTCCCGCAGACTCAGCATGAGCTGACGCTTGGAGCGTACGAACATGCCCCAGCCGACCACCGTCGCGGTGAGCAGTGCGGTGACGGCGACCGCGGCGAGGTACGGCAGGTCGGGGTCGGGCCGCAGCCAGTAGAACGCCGGGAGCAGGGCGAGCTGGATGCCGGCGAGCCAGCCCACGTACTTGAAGGGCCGGTGCACGGCGAGCGTGAACAGGGCGATCAGGTCCGCGCCGCCCGCGGTGTTGGAGACCACCCCGACGGGGATCATGGCGATGGCCAGGCCCAGCGGCCAACGCCGCCGCAGCCAGACGGCCGCGCAGGCGAGCGCGCCGAGCCACTGGTCGGCGACGGCGAGACCGTGCGGGGTGTTCGGGTCGTGGGTCAGCGTGTTCGCGGCCGCCACCGCGATGACGACGGCCAGCAGGAAGCATCCGAAGTCGACGACCCAGTCGCGCACGGTACGGCGCGGCCGGCCGCCCCGGCGCGTCCGCTCCATGTCCGGGTCCAGTTCGGCGACCACGGCCGAGGGCAGCAGCCACCGTCGCCCGGGCAGGGCTCCCGCCGCAGGCACCACCTGCCCGGTCAGCCCCTCAGGCGAAGCCACCGCCACCGGCACGGCCGCAGCCGTCTCCCGCACTCCGATGGCCCTCTTCCACGGCACGCGCGCCGCCTTGTCACCACTCACGGTCGACAAATCTACGCAGCCGCGCCCGTCGGCCTGTGCCCGCGCCCGGGAGCACCGACCAAAGTCGCGCCGCTTCAGACTTTCGTTCCGTCCCTTCCCACCGGCCCCCGACTTCGGTCGGACATGCCTCGCCCCGCGGCCGATGAACGCGGGCGTCCGCGGGGCGAGGGTCGTCATATGAAGCGGATTCTGGAGCTACTCGGTTGTGTCGCCCTGGTCCAGGGCGCCCTGGGCCTGGTGCACGAGATCACCGGCCGTCTGCACGGGTGGGGGCTCGTACAGCGGTTCGGCTTTCTCGACGGCCACGAGATCTACGCGAGCGTCGCACTTCTCGTACTGGCATTCGCGCTGTTCGCGGCCGCCGAGAGCCACGGGCCCGGCTGAACGCGAAGCGCACACGCCGGCTGGAAGAAGAAGCTGACGATCGACTGACGCATCGTCAGACACCGCACGCGACGGTGGCCCCCACAGAGCTTGCCGTGCATGCCTCCGTCGCGTGCGGGCGTCGCGGACGCCGATCCCGAAGTTAACGTCCTGAAAACTCATCGCACTTGAAGGGTAAATCTCTGAAGTTGTCATTGACATGCCACGGTCTACGCGCGTCATCCTGGGTTCATGAGATTCCCCCCACGCGCAACACGCATCGGCACCACGGCCGCCCTGCTGTCCGCCCTCGTAGTGGGCGGCACCGTCACGGCCACCACGGCGGACGCCGCCGTCGGCAGCATCTGCTACACCGCACTGCCGTCGCAGGCGTACGACACGCTCGACCTGATCGCGTCGAACGGCCCCTTCCCGTATTCACAGGACGGGGCCGTCTTCCAGAACCGGGAGGCCGTCCTGCCCAGTCAGTCCACTGGCTACTATCACGAGTACACGGTCATCACACCGGGTTCCTCGACGCGCGGCGCCAAGCGCATCGTCACCGGCAAGAAGACCGATGAGGACTACTACACCTCGGACCACTACGTCACGTTCAAGCTGATCAACTTCGGCTGCTGATCCGAGGTCGGCCCGCTGCCCGGCCACGGCGGCGAACAGCGGGAACGACGGCACGAGCAGTGCGACGCTCGCGCAGAAGTGCCGCATGGACAGACCCTCGCCCCGCAGACCCCCCACGTTCATCGGCTGCGGGGCGAGGCATGCCCGGCCCGGACGCCATCATTGCGGTCGCGGCCGCCCGGCGTGTGTCCGGTGGCTCGCCTGGTTTCCGGGGTCAACCCGCCGCCCGGCGCCCCCACGCGGTCCCCGCGAGGACGAGAACGCCGCCCATCAGCCCGAGCGCGCCGAGGCGTTCACCGCCGAGGGCGATCCCCGCCGCGGCCGCCCACAGGGGCTCGGTTCCGAGCAGCAGGCTGACCCGGGACGGCGAGGTCCTGCGCACCGCCCACATCTGCACGAAGAAGGCGAACAGCGTGCAGAACACGGACAGGAACAGCAGCCCGGTCCACTCCCCCGCCCCGAAGCCCGCGGCGGTGCTCCACGGAGTGGCGTCCGCACCGGTCGACAGCACGGCGAACACGGCCACCGCGGCGCCCAGTTGGACGGTGGTCAGGGGCAGCGCGTCGGCACCCTGGACCGACTCGATGCGGGACATGGCGAGCACGTGCACGGTCCGGGCCAGGGCCGCGAGGAGCATCAGCAGATCGCCCGGTGAGGGGCGGGTGAACCCGCCGCCCTGGGTGAGCAGCACGACGCCCAGCACGGAGAGACCGGCCGCCGCGAGGAACGCGCGCGAGGGGGGCACGCGGGTCACGGCCGCTTCGGCGAGCGGCGTGAAGATCATGGTGAGGCTGATGATCAGGCCCGCGTTGGTGGCGGAGGTGTGGACGACGCCGTACGTCTCCAGCAGGAAGATCCCGCTCAGGATCAGCCCGAGCGCCCCGGCCCCGCGCCACTGCGCCGCCGTCAGGGCCCGCAGCGCGCGCCATCCCGCGGTCACCAGCACCGGCAGCACGATCGCGAAGCGCAGCCCCAGGACGGCGATCACCGTCCGGGCCGTGGTGATGTCCTTGGCCGCGAGATAGCTGGCGCCCCAGACCACCGCCACGAGCAGCACGGGCAGATCGGTGAGCCGGCCGCGGCGCGGCGCGAGCGCGCCTGGTACGGCGATCGACGACATGGGTGCGGCTCCGGGTCTCCTGCGGGCGGGCATGTGTGGAGACGGCGGCGGCTCGCACGGGAACGATCACCGTACCGACGCGGCGACGGACTGACTAGGCGTTTTCCGGGAGCGCGTACGAGCCGTACTCCGGGCGCCCCGCCGGGTCGTACGACTGGATGGAGACCCCGGCGGCGGTGACCCGGCCACCGGTGTGCCGGAAGGCCGTCGGGACGCCGCCCTCGGGGAACAGACGCAGGCCCGCGCCGAGTGCGACCGGGAAGGTCAGTACGTGGATCGTGTCGACGAGGTCCAGGGCGAGCAGGGAGCGCACGAGGGCGCCGCTGCCGTGCACCTGGAGTTCGCCGTCGGTGCGCTCCTTGAGGACGGTGACCTCCTTGGCGAGGTCGCCGCCGATCACGGTCGTGCCGGCCCAGTCGGGGTCGGTGAGGCTCGACGAGACGGCGTACTTCGGCAGCGCGTTCAGTCTGGAGGCGACCGGGTCGGCGGGGTCGGTCACCTTGGGCCAGAACGAGGCGAAGATGTCGTACGTACGACGGCCGAGCAGGAAGGCACCCGCGCGGTCGAAGACCTCGTGGATGAACCGGCCGAAGTCCTCGTCGCCGTACGGGAAACTCCAGCCGCCCTGCTCGAAGCCGCCGCGGGGGTCCTCCTGGGGGCCGCCGGGGGCCTGGTAGACGCCGTCGAGCGTGACGAAGACGGTGGAGACGAGCTTGCCCATGTCGGGTGCCTGCTTTCCGGTGCGGGGTCTGTTGTCATCACGTCAGACCCCGCCGGCCCCCGCAACTCATCGCTTCACCCGGCGTGCGTCAAGGGCGTCACCCGGCGTGTGTCGAGAACAGTCCTCCGGTCGGGCCCTGCTTGTCACCGCCCTGGGCCTTCTTCAGGGCGTTGGCGAGGCTCTCGATGGTGAGGGACTGGAGGATCACCCGCCCGTTGCCCTCCAGGGTGGCCAGGGACAGGCCCTCGCCGCCGAAGACGGCGTTCATCAGGCCCTGTCTGTTGAGTCCTCCGACGCGCTGGACGCCGTACTGGATGCCCTCCTCGAAGGCGACGACGCAGCCCGTGTCGACCTCGATGCGGCCGCCGAAGTCCGCCGGATTCAGGTCGATGAAATTGCCCGCACCGGCGATGATCACGGTCCCGCGCCCGGTGAACTTCTCCAGGATGAAGCCCTCGCCGCCGCTGCGTCCGGTCCGGCCGCCCTGGAAGGCGATCCCGAACTCCACGCTGGACTCCGCCGCCACGAAGGCGTCCTTCTCCGCGAACCACGCGCGCGTGCCGTCGAGTTCCAGGGCGCGCATCTCGCCGGGCAGCACACCCGCGAAGCCGACGGTGCCCTCGCCGCCCGTCGACGTGAAGTACTGGAACGCCAGCGACTCGCCCGCGAGTGCGCGCTGGCCGACCTGCATGGCCGTCCCCATGGCCTGGCGCAGCATGCCGCCCATGCCGCCGCCTCCGGCGCTCCCGGGCTGTTGGCCGCCCCCGGCGCCCGGCGGTCCGGAGAGCCGGGTCTCCATGGTCACGTTCGTCGTCTTGAACAGGAACTTCCCCGCCTCGCAGTACACGGTCTGGCCGGGGCTCAGGTTGACGACCGCCATCTGCATGGCGTTGCCGACGATTTCTTGCTGAAGAGTCACGACGGGAGAACGCGGGAGGTGGAGGGAAGAGTTCCGGCCATCTGGGCGCGGTCCTGGGTGACCCGAATTCGGTGTCCGTTCGCCGCCAGCACCTCGCCGGGCCGGCCGCTGAGATGGACGCATGACTTCACGACGCACGCCTCTACAAGGAAGCACGACCTCTGAAGGATCCACGGCCTCTCAAGGACCCACGGCCCCTCAAGGACCCAGGGCCCCTCAAGGACCCACGGCCTCTGAAGGACCCACGACCTCTGAAGGACCCACGACCTATCAAGAATCCACGACCTCTCGAGGGACCATGAACGGCAAGGTGGCCCTGGTGACCGGCGGGAGCCGTGGCATCGGTGCGGCGACGGCCGTGCGGCTCGCCCGGGAGGGGGCGGATGTGGCCGTCACCTATGTGCGCGGCAAGGAGGAGGCGGAGGACGTCGTACGTGCCGTCGAGTCGCTGGGGCGGCGGGGGCTCGCCCTGCGGGCGGACTCCGCGGATCCGCTGGAGGCGGCCGGCGCCGTGCGGCGTACGGCGGAGGCACTCGGCAGCCTCGACGTCCTCGTGAACAACGTGGGCGTCGGTCTGCTCGCCCCGTTGGAGAGCCTGTCCCTCGCCGACGTCGACCGGGTCCTGGCCGTGAACGTACGCGGAGTCTTCCTCGCCTCCCAGGCCGCCGCCTCCCGGATGGGCCGTGGCGGGCGGATCATCACGGTCGGCACCTGCATGACACAGCGGGTGCCCGGGCCGGGCGGGACGCTGTACGCCACCAGTAAGTCGGCGTTGATCGGGCTGACGAAGGCGCTGGCGCGGGAGTTGGGTGATCGGGGGATCACCGCGAACATCG
Organism: Streptomyces sp. NPDC058246; assembly: GCF_042881985.1. Classification (NCBI taxonomy): domain Bacteria; kingdom Bacillati; phylum Actinomycetota; class Actinomycetes; order Kitasatosporales; family Streptomycetaceae; genus Streptomyces; species Streptomyces sp. NPDC058246. Next base: position 111,102 of record NZ_JBHVWZ010000028.1, read on the forward strand.
TGCATCCCGGGCCGATCGACACGGAGATGAATCCGGCGGACGGGCCCTCCGCGGCCGGCCAGGCGGCGATGACCGCGCTGGGGCGGTTCGGGACGGCGACGGAGGTCGCGTGTCTGGTCGCCTACCTGGCCGGGAGCGAAGCCGCGTACGTCAGCGGGGCGGAGTTCTCGGTGGACGGGGGGTACGCGGCGTAGGTGCGGTTTGTTCCGCCCCCGCCGCCCCTGCCCGTCCCATCCGGGGGCTGCACCCCAGACCTCCCTGAAGACCGCGCAGTTCCCCGCGCCCCTGAAAGGGCGCGGGGAAC